>CANJTH010000024.1:0-14402 GCA_947477185.1 Actinomycetota bacterium | reverse complement strand
TTCACGGTTAGTAGGAATCGGAACAACACCGAGTTTATAGATCTGATAAAACTCTGAAGCCTCAGTCATAGCAGTACCAGTCATACCTGATAACTTGCCGTAGAGACGGAAATAGTTCTGCAAAGTAATAGTTGCCAACGTCTGGTTTTCATCTTTAATCTCGATGCGCTCTTTAGCTTCAAGTGCTTGGTGGAGGCCTTCGCTATAGCGCCGGCCGGCTAACATTCGGCCCGTATGCTCATCAACGATTAAAAGCTCGCCATTCATAACCACATAATCCTTGTCGCGCTTAAAGAGCTCTTTGGCACGCACTGCATTGTTGAGATAGCCGATCATCGGAGTATTTGCCGCCTCATAGAGGTTGCCGATCTGCAACAACTCTTCGACTTTAGTTACGCCATCTTCTAAAATTCCAACGGTTTTTTTCTTTTCATCGACTTCGTAGTGCACATCGCGCTGCAATTTTCCAACGTGATTTGCGAATTCGACGTACCACTTAGTGGCCTTATCGGCAGGTCCACTGATAATTAAAGGAGTACGAGCTTCGTCAATTAAAATTGAGTCGACCTCATCGACTACTGCAAAGAAGTGATCGCGCTGTACACACTCTTCGAGTGACCAGGCCATGTTGTCGCGTAGATAATCAAAGCCAAACTCATTATTAGTTCCATACGTAATATCGGCTAAATAAGCCTCTCGTCTTTGCGCAGGTGTCATGTTGGCAAGAATTACTCCAACTTTTAAACCTAAGAAGCGATGGATACGTCCCATCCATTCACTATCGCGCTCTGCTAAATAATCATTAGTTGTAACAACGTGCACGCCGCGTCCTGCTAAAGCGTTGAGATAGGAGGGTAGAGTTGCAACCAGAGTCTTACCTTCTCCGGTACGCATTTCAGCGATATTGCCACGGTGAAGGGCGGCACCGCCCATTAATTGAACGTCATAGTGGCGCTGGCCCAAGGTTCGCTTGGCCGCTTCGCGGACAACGGCAAATGCCTCGGGCAACAACTCATCTAGGCTTTCGCCCTCTGAAAATCGCTTCTGAAAGAGCGCTGTCTGTGCACGCAGATCGGCATCAGAGAGTGCGCTAATGCGGGCCTCATGTCCATTGACAACGGCAACGACCTTGCCGAGTTCGCGTAAGAGGCGTCCTTCACCTGCACGCAAAATCCTGTCAAAAAACGCTGGCATCGCTGGAACCTCTCGCACTTCATGGCTGAATCAACCCTCCTATCGTAGAGGTTGGGCCACACAAGCGGTAACCGAGGCAAGGGGGCGAAAACCCTGGTTCGTAAGGGCTCTGGCCGCCTCGCTCAAGGTGGCACCGGTCGTGATTACATCATCGATGAGTATGAGATCCCCGCGTGGATATGCACCTGTCTTGAGAGCAAATGCGCCCTGCACATTGCGAGCACGTGCGGAGGCATGTAAGCCACTCTGGTCACGAACTTTTCGCACGAGCTCGAGAGAATCAGATACTGGGTAGCCCGTGCGCAGCGAAATACTGCCAACGATATCGACAATAAAACTACGACCACGTCGACGACGAGCAGAAGCTGACGATGGGATAGGGACTAATCGAATATTGTGTTTATCGAAATTGCCTTGCAATAAAACATGCACGATTGCATCAATGATGAGCGCATCGGCGCCTTTTAAGCCATTCTCTTTTGCAGCCAGAACGATTTTGCTAGCCGTTTGTGAATACAGTACTGCTGAATGGACCCGTAACTGCGAAATATGTGTCGAGTAATAATGAGGATGCCATTCACGCCGACATGAAGAACAGATTGATAATCCAATTTCATTACAGCCAAAACATCGAATTGGAAAGAGAAGCTGACTGAGCGCTTCAATCGCAGGCATTGATCAAGGTTATAAGCCAGAAACAAGGCTCACATCTGCTTGTGGAAACTACTCGTAAAAATCATCGGGCTGCAGCTTTATCAAACGGGCTGTGACCTGTTCCCTAGCTTGCCGCGGAAGTGTCAGTACAAAGTGTGCGCCTTTACCTGGTCTGCCCCAGGCTTCCAGCTCCCCGTTATGCAAACGTGCGTCCTCGAGTGCGATGGAGAGCCCTAGGCCAGTTCCTCCACGCGTACGTGCGCGCGAAGGATCGGCGCGCCAGAATCGATCAAAGACTCGCATCAATGTTGATTCATCTAGTCCAATACCAAAGTCACGGACGCCTATCGCTACATCATGATCGCTTGCAACGATCGAAACCGCGACTGGTTTTTCCTCGGCGTGATCGATTGCGTTGAAAAATAAGTTGCGCAAAATACGCTCAACTCTTCGTATATCGGCCTTTATAGTGATGGTTTCTGCGATCGCATAGATTCGAAGCTCCGTGGAGCGCTCTTTGGCAACAAGAGCCAAATCATTGGCGCAGCGATTGGCTAGTTCGACAAGATCGAAGTCAACGGCTTCGAGTACGGCAACCTCGGCATCGAAGCGGCTAATTTCAAGTAAATCTTCGAGTAGTCGTTCAAATCGATCGAGCTGAGCGACCATAAGCTCAGAGCTTCGCGCGATATTGGGGTCAAAACCATCGCGTGCTGAGTTAATGATCTCAGATGCCATTCGCAACGTTGTGAGCGGAGTGCGCAGTTCATGCGAGACATCAGATACAAATCGCTGCTGAACGCGAGAGAGGTTTTCAAGTCGGGCAATCTGTTTTTCAAGAGATTCGGCCATTTCGTTAAATGCATTACCTAGGGTCGATATCTCATCCTCAGAACGCACATTCATGCGCTCAGAGAAATTACCAGCGGTGAACTGAGTTGCAATTAGCGCTGCTTGACGAACAGGACGGACAACTTGTCTGAGCACAAGCGCAGTAATTAGCCCAATAAGAATGATTAAAAAGAGACCTGTGAGTAATAGATAACTTTCGATAAGCTTAAGTGTCGTATTTTGATTGACGAGTGAGTAAAGAATATACATCTCGTACTCGCCTGCGTTAGGAATCGTTACTTTCTGTCCTACCGCCAACCCTGCAATGCGGGAGCCATTGACATAATTAATCGTGATGTAACTAAATGCAAAATCATCATTTTTACGGGTTTTCTCACTTAAATACTCTGGGATAGAATTAGGGTCCACTAAGTTAGATGTAATTTCATAATTATTTTTTCTAGAGTTTTCAGGACTTTTTAAGAATACAACTTCGCGTGCATTCTCATTTGTCGTCAACGATGTTGTGGAGGCAATTATGTCATCAATAACTTTTCTTACTGCGGTATTTTTTTCACCTTGTGCTAAAAGAAATCGGTACTGAGCGCTAAAAATTGTAGAGTTCGCCTCAACGATGGATGACTGAAGATTTACCTTTTTAATGCCTGCAGATAACTGTGAATTAAGCGCTGATCCGGCGACATAAATGACGCCCAGGCACAATACAAGAGTTGAAATAATTACTTTAGGCGCTAGTGATTTACGAAATACAGAGAAGAGGCGGTTCATGAACTACGAACCTCCCATCACTCCAGCTTTATATCCAACACCGCGCACAGTTACGACAATCTCTGGTCGCTCTGCATCGTGCTCGATCTTGGCACGCAACCTCTGAACATGGACATTGACTAAGCGTGTATCGGTTGAGTGGCGATATCCCCATACTTCGCTGAGCAGTGCATCGCGTGAGAATACCCGCCCAGGCTCTTTTGCAAGGGCTACCAATAAATCAAACTCCAGACGCGTAAGGGCAATCTGTCTTTCCGCACGTTGAACTTGATGGGCCGTGACATCAATTGCTAAATCCCCAATAGTGAGCAGTCCTGAGATCTCAGTGTTTGTACGTCGTAGGCGGGTGCGAATTCGTGCAACGAGTTCAGATGGATGTTTAAAGGGTTTAACCATGTAATCATCGGCTCCGGCTTCAAGGCCTCGCACTACATCGTGCGAGTCGCCTTTAGCGCTGAGCATAATTATTGGCACCATGGATTCGGCTCGGATTAATCGACAGACTTCGATTCCATCGAGTCCTGGCAACATGACATCGAGTAGAACTAAGTCCGGCGGATTATTACGAAAAACATCGAGTGCTTCATCTCCGCGACTTACAAGGTCGACGTCGATTCCTGCTCCAGTTAAAACAATGCCGAGCATTTCTGAAAGGTCTTGATCGTCATCGACAACCATAACCAAGGTCATTAGCTACCGTGCTCCCAAGAGTTCAAGTACATATCCTGTGCAGGTGTAAGAACATCGATATGTCCGCCCATGCTAATCAGCTTCAGGCTTGCAACTTCCTTATCGATATATGTTGGAACATCATGAACACCAGGCTTTAAGTTCTTGGCCTCTTTAACCAAGTACTCAGCTGTGAGTGCTTGATCTGAGAACGACATATCCATAACTGATGCTGGGTGGCCTTCGGCAGCGCCTAAGTTAACTAAGCGACCCTCTGCAAGAAGTAGTAAGCGTCGGCCATCGGCCAAGACGTACTCATCTGTTTGGTGGCGCATCTTTGCGTTCTTAGCCTTTGAGTTTTGCTCAAGCCAGGCAACATCGATTTCAATATCAAAGTGACCGGAGTTAGCCATGATTGCGCCATCCTTCATCACTTGGAAATGCTCTTCACGAAGCACGTCACGGTTACCGGTTACGGTAATAAAGACATCGCCTACCTTTGCTGCATCGATCATTGGCATAACACGGAAGCCTTGCATCATGGCATCGAGTGCCTTAGTTGGGTCGATCTCAGTGATGATGACATCGGCGCCCATTCCCTTAGCGCGCTCTGCAACTCCCTTGCCGCAATATCCAAAGCCCGCGACAACCAGAATTCGCCCTGCAAGTAAAAAGTTAGTTGAACGAAAAACGGCGTCGAGTGTTGATTGACCAGTGCCGTAGCGATTATCAAACATGTGCTTTGTATCTGTGTCGTTAACAGCAATCATCGGGAACTGTAGTGCGCCATCCTTCGCCATCTGATTAAGGCGGATAACACCCGTGGTCGTTTCCTCACATCCACCTGCGATATTTGGAATTAGCTCTTTGCGTGTTGTATGAAGCGTGTTAACGAGGTCGCAACCATCGTCGAATACTTGGTGAGGTGCGATATCAAGGGCTGCATTGATGTGTGTGTAGTAGCCATCGCGATCAACGGCATTACGTGCAAATACAGAGATTCCATATTCGTGGACAAGAGCTGCAGCGGTGTCATCCTGAGTTGAGAGTGGATTTGAGGCACACAGTGCGATCTCAGCGCCTCCTGCCTTTAAAACACGCATAAGGTTTGCTGTCTCGGTTGTGACGTGCATACATGCAGCGATTCGAACGCCAGCAAATGGTTGTGACTTTTCAAAACGCTCACGAATCTGAGCAAGAACTGGCATGTTGCGCTCTGCCCACTCGATGCGCTTTCGACCTTGGGATGCAAGGGATGCATCGGCGATGTCATGGCGTGGAAGAGTTGAAGTAACTGGTGAGTTCACGAAAAGCTCCCTTATGGATGAATGTGTAGGTGCTTAGGTTACAGGCGTTTAGGCCAAAGCGAGTAATGAGAGAAGCTCATCACGTAGCTTTTTCATGGCCGCGGCCGTCTTGGCCTCAACGTTAAGGCGCAATAGGGGCTCGGTATTTGATGGCCGCAGATTAAACCACCATGTGTCGCCAATAACACTAAGTCCATCGAGGTGATCGACCTCAACTGCCTTGCGCATCGCGAAGGCTTTCTCAACACCGGCCATCGCCGCCTGTGCATCATTGACCTTTGAGTTTATTTCGCCACTGCATACATAGCGCTGATACGGCGCCAAGATCTGCGAGATCGATTTCTTTCTCTCTCCAAGGGCTGCGATTGCATGAAGGGCGGCCAGTGCTCCAGAGTCGGCGCGCCAAAAATCTTTAAAGTAAAAGTGGCCTGAGTGCTCACCACCAAAGATGGCCTCACTCTCGGCCATCATCGCTTTAATGTAGGAGTGCCCAACGCGACTGCGCAATCCAGTTCCACCATTTTCCTGAATTACTTCAAGGACTGCACGCGATGAGATTAAGTTATAGATAATTGTTGATCCGGGATGCTTGACTAACTCGCGGTGGGCTATCAAAGATGTGAGATCAGATGGATTAATGGCCTGGCCATTTTCATCAACTAGGAAACACCTATCTGCATCACCATCAAATGCCAGTCCTAAATCTGCTTTGTGTTTCTTTACCGCGCGTTGTAAATCGCGCAGATTATCTGGATCTATGGGATTAGCCTCGTGATTAGGAAAACTGCCATCGAGCTCGTAATACATAGGAATTACAGTGCAGTTGAGTCGAGCGAAAATTGCAGGAGCGGTATGCCCAGCCATTCCATTTCCCGCATCGATTACAAGGGTCAGTGGGCGGATTGAATCGAGATTAACTAGGCTCAATAAGTGATCTACGTACTCTTCGAGCATCTCCTTCTTTGTTTCAACACCCACTGAGCGAATTTCAAGTGGCGAGCCATGGCGAACAAATCTTTCAATTACTTGAAGCCCAGACTCTTTGCCTATAGGGCGAGCCCCACTCAGACATAGTTTTATCCCGTTATAAGCGGCAGGGTTATGGCTTGCAGTAAACATCGCACCTGGTAGTCCGAGTTTTCCAGAGGCGAAATACAACATATCCGTTGAGGATAATCCGATACGAATTACATCAAGGCCTGTAGCTGTAACACCGGCAGAGAAGGCATCTGCTAATGCCGGCGATGATGGACGCATATCTTGAGCTACTACAACGGTTGCAGGTTGGCGCTCTTGTTGTAAGAAGCGCGCAAAAGCTAAGCCCGTTGCAAATGTAAAATCAGGTGTTATCTCAGAGTCAACGAGTCCACGAATATCGTAGGCCTTAAAAATATTCGGAGTCTGGTTCATTTAAAGCTCCTACGATGGAACTGCTCGAAGATGACCTCTACGACCGATCTGAGTATGAGAACTATCGTTATTCGTACTTTCTTGAGCATCAGTAGTGCTAGGTGGCATCGCAACTTCTCGCACCGCATCAGCTATTGCCATGAGGTCATCATCGGATGGTCCTTGTTCTGCGCCAGATAACTCCTGTTTAATAACACTCCACCCATGTGGCACTTTTAATCGTTCGCCATGCATGACACATAAGTCATAGGCATGTGGTTCGCTAAAAGTTGCAAGTGGCCCAACAACGGCCATTGACTCGGCATAGACATAGGTAAGGGTCATCGTCGCAATAGAGCGACAGCCCACGCGCGAGCAGCCGCGCCCTAACTTTGCCTGTGAACTCATACCTGCAAGATTAGTGGGCAGTTAGCCATTTCTTGGGATTGTCATGGATTTAAAACTCTAATGTTTGAATGTGGAATTTCAACCCGCGTCAAAAGGCTTCCTGGAGTAATAGGTAGATACCCATAACCGTTCTCGGATGCAATCATTGCGCCGGCAAATGTCTCGCTACTGGTTTTAATAATCGATATAGAGCGTGCGGCATTTGGTACGCGCCACGTCAGAAAATCGCTGCCCTTAATCGTGGCTCGTGACTTCTTGCCGTTGATGTTGGTCACTTCGACTTCAACTGCAATTGAATCTGCAGAAAATGCGATGAGCGGTGCAAGGCCAGTAATGGCCATAGTCATTGGGACAAGAGCCGGTGTTGGAGTACTCCACACAAAGTCCTTGCGCCCCTTAACCACTACCTGTGATGAGATCGCAGCCACAATCGGTCCATCGGATTTAATCCGTACGGCAAATGCACTAGATGAAATCTTGGGCGAAAGCGATAGCTCAGTCACAACGCCGGCTGGCGTACTCTTTGAGTTAAAGCCGACAGGTACAAAAACTCCATCGGCTGATATGAGTTCGAGGGTGAAGTTTGCATCGACATCTGATGGTGTCAAGATTCGAAGCGTGTGTGTTCCGGACTCCTTTTGACCTTTTTTAGGAAGTTGATGTGGAATAGCTGGAATCACCAGAGTTGTGCCGGCCGATGCCATTGGATTAACAAAGTCGCCGCCCAATGCTTTGAGTCCGGCACCAAGTTCATCGATCATAAAAGCATTAATGCGACCTGAGCGCGGAAGCACGTGAACTGTTAAAGCTTTATCTCCCGTAGCTAAGGAATCTAACCTCAGGGTTTCATAGCTCTTGGCTTTTAAGTTACGGGAAATTAGCGGCTGTTTTCCATTTTCAGAGTAAGCCTGCACATCGACAATAGCATCGCTTAATCCACTATTGATGATAATTAACTGTCCTCGAGTTGTTACATCTGAACTTCCACCAACAAACCATTGAGATGCCATAGGGCCCGAACAGATAGCACCTCCGGCCCAACTGCCTGCTCGACTCTGCCACACAACAGGTGTTACGCCCGTGGCCGATATTACAAGTGGGTTTTTAACTACTGGATAACGAAGGACGTTAAATGGAATAGTTTTTGTACTTCGATTTTCAAGGCGTTGAAACTCGCTCTTGCGCGATGAGACTGAGATCTGAGAGGACAGACCGCTCAACGTTGGTGGACAGACAACTGCTGGATAAGACTCTGAATAAACCGAATTATCAGTCGTCACAGTTAAGAGAGTTGCCAGCATAAATGAGAGTGCAAGGGCGATAAGGCTCGATAGTGCGCGCTTCATGCAAGCTCCTTTTCGGAGATTTCGCGTTTGCGACGCCCAGCAGGTGCAGCAAGAACGAGTACAAAGATCCACGCAATGATTTCAAAAGAGAGCCAGGCTCGGCGAATAGTTCCATCATGAATCAGTGAGATCTCTCCAGATTCAGTTGCAGTAAAAAGTGGCAGCCCTTCCTCACTCTTGAGGCGATCGAGTAGATAACCATTTTGAAATACCTGCCACGAGCGATCAAAGCTCTCGGTGAGTAAAATCCTGCCAGGATGGTCAACTGTTGTACGTGCACCAACTTCTCCAGTCTCAAGAAGTTCTCGTACGCCATCGTCACCGATAAGTATTAATCGTCCAGTAACTCCTGCAACACGCCACACTACGCCGGCCGATGTCGCCGATGTGCGAGTAAATCCTCCAAGGCCATCGATAGTCCGGATTATATTTCGATCAAAGGGTGATTTAACAAATACATATTTGATACCAAAATCTGCAAATACCTTACTGCTCGATATTCCAGAGCCGTCGATGAGTGCTTGAGCTGCAACTGCTATCTGAGCAGTTTGTGGTGGCGCAACGTCAGGCTCACCTAATGAAATATCTTTTCCGCGCGAAATATAATATTGAATACTCTTAGCACCAATGCTGCCGACTTCGCGCAGTACCAATGTCTTTGTATCTTTCTCAATACTCAAAAATGCAGGCATCACTGTTGACCTACTGCTTTGTACCGGAGATGTTGCACCAGCGCTCAGCGACCACCCCAATGTCAGTATCGAATACAGCGCAGTAATGAAAAGTAGGAGCGCTGCCAAAATATGCCGAAAGTGAACATTGCTTGAAACTAATACAGACCTTAAACGATCTAGAATCACTACTCCTGCCGCACTTGAGGCGATTGTCGCTCCTACTAAAAACGTACCCGCCCACACGCGTACACGAGCTGAGTCCCCATGTGTTGAAATTGAGATGGAAGAGAAGAGAACTGCTGCAGATAAGAAGCCCGTGCCATATAGCGCAATAACTTTGGCGCTGCTGGAGGAAAATAGTGCGATTATTAAAATGAGGAGCATCGGACTAATTAACCACCATGGAAGTGAGCCAACCCCACCGGGGTTTCCGAGAATCACCAGATGCGCCCCACCACCCGGCAGAGAAAGACCAGGCTCACTCAAGAATCGGGCAGGTTTTAAGAGAGCTTCAAATGAGTAAGGGGCGGTAAGGATGAAGGGTGCTAGGAGAAGCACTCCGCGCTTATAGAGGCGCTCTAAGAACAATGGCTTATCCCTGCCGCGTGAGAACTCTTGGTAATCGCCAAAGAGTGCAAAGCCAACTACTCCACAGAGGATGAGAAAGGCAACGAGGGTGAATGCATAGAGCAGTGCAAAGATTAAAGTGAGCGTAAAAATCTGGCGCCAGGTATGTCGGTCGATTTTCTTCCAGTGTGTGAGAAGAATCGGAATCTGGGGTGCAATTATAAGAGTAACAACGGTTGCTAAGCGGCCAGAGTTTATGGCCGCGATTGCAACCGGTGAAATCGCATAGATAAAGCTGGCAGGCACGCTAATCCAGGCGTTTTGTGTGAGCTTTCTAAAGAGGGTCAATATTGACCACATCATCATCAGTGGGGCCATCAAGAAGAAGAGAGTGAGGAGCAGCGGAGCCTTACCAAAGAGAATGCTGGCTCCTATGGCAAGGAGGGCGATCCAAGGAGGCGAGGCGTGTGAACTACCCATTCCAACTTGGTGCCATGACTCAAAATAACTACGCCATAAGTCGCGAGCACCACTAGGAGATGCTGGTAATGCCCCACCAATTAATGATCCCAGACGCATTCGCGATGCAATGAGTGTAATCACTGCTAAAAATATAAATCCCATAACCTCTGGCTTGCGAAATACATTAAACCACCGCACACCCTTTGTGGGTACTAATAAATCCTCATCTTCAACTGATTCAAGAAGCGATTGTGATTGCCCACCGCTATCTGGAAGCAATCGCGATCGTAGCGATTCAGTGAGGCGTGAGGTTGAAAGCCGCAGCTGCGACCATCGCGGAGGAATATATGCCGCGACAATCCGAGAGGAAACAAAGCGATGCGCCTTTCGATCTTTGCGTGCCTTGAAAATCGGGCCTGGTTTAATGAGCAGAGTGAGAACTGCTAAAAACTCATCACTTGCATACCCAGGAAGTTTTGCTAATAAGTAGCCGATTGCGCGCGCTATCGCCGAGCTAAGAAGTTGAATCGAAAGCCATGGAATCACCCACCACGATGAGTTTGCCAGAAGAACGTATGCGGCATTGCGCCGATCAAGTAAGAGTGGGCGTTGTAAAAAAGCACCCTCGACATCAACTGTGCGCCGTTCCGTTGCCGATGCTTGAGCGTGAAAAACAATGGCAGAGGTTGTTGCAATTACCGAGTGGCCTGCAACGCGTGCCCGCCAACCAAAATCCACATCATCGCGAAAGAGCGCTAGATTTTTATCAAAGCCCCCGAGCTCCTCAAAAATATCGCGTCTAATCAATGCACCGGCCGTGCTCACTGAGAGCACATCGTGGACTCCATCGTGTTGGCCTTGATCGTATTCGAAGGGCTCTAGTCCAGTCCATCGTGCACCGTTACCAGCGATACTTATTCCCACTTCAAGTAAGTGTGTGCGATCGTGCCAACCTAGAAGTTTTGGACCAACCATTGCAACTTGCGGGCGATCATCGATTGCAGCTAATAAATATTCAAGTGCAGTGGGTGCTGGTGCACAGTCGTCATGAATCAACCAGATCCACTCAATGGTATTGACTCTAGTATCTGCTAAGGATTCAACGCCCATTGCAACTGCTTCCCCGAAACCACAACTGCGTGCTGCATTGATAATTGGAATTCGCGCAGATTTTAATAACTGCAGTGATGAATCTTGTGAGTCAGTATCTACTGCAACAACATAATCAATCGGACGCGACTGCGATGTAAGAGCGGCAACAGTTTCAGGTAGCCAGGTTTGTCCATCATGTGTAACGATGATCGCGCTGACGCGATGCCTATCTACTGCCACTTGTGCAGCCATAGTTCTAACCTTAGAAAGGCTGCGAGCTTACGCAGTGCGACGCTTTAGGCGACGGCGTTCGCGCTCGGATAGTCCGCCCCAGATTCCAAAACGCTCGTCATGTGCAAGTGCATACTCCAAGCATTCAGAGCGAACATCGCAAGAGAGACATACGCGCTTTGCTTCGCGAGTTGAGCCACCCTTTTCAGGGAAAAAAGCCTCTGGATCGGTTTGAGCACAGAGTGCACGCTCTTGCCAGGAGAGTTCAAGATTCTCTCCGCTAGCAAGGGTTATTTTTGGGCCTGATGTGGGGATCGAGGAGTTTGTGGCTTCAGGTCGGATCGGCATACCGATTCTCCTTCATAACTCTGGGTCTGATCCCTCTTGGAAAAGACTTACTTAAGAGTGAATTACACGCGTGTAACTCGAAGATGTCAAGTGGAATGAGCGATCTTTAGGGCTCAATTACCAGAAATTTACGCTGGAATAGAGAGAATCTCATCCTTTGTGACAAATGAGGTCGATATATGGGCATTTTCACTTACATGAGCGGCCGATGCTACAAATGAATCGATAATAACTGCGCCTTTACCGACAACGGCCCCACTATCAATTATTGAGCCAGAGATATGGGCGCCGGCGCCGATGCTTGCACCAGCTCCTATGCACGATCCCTTATCGATAATGGCACTGGCATCGACACTAGCCGAGCGCATTATTAAAGAGTGCTCATTATGGAGTGCAACATCTGCCATGTGTAGCGCCGATGCATCGGCAAGACCGGTTACTAAATCACGAGAGCCTTGTAATAAGGCCCTCGGTGTTCCAATATCTAGCCAATACGATCTATCGATGAAGCCCCATACTTTTCCATGATTATTAATGAGACCAGGGAAAGTTTCACGCTCTACGCTCAGTACTCTATCGCGCGGAATTGATTTAACAACGCTTGGATTAAATACATAGCAGCCAGCATTAATCGTATTAGCAATTGGCTTTTCCATTTTTTCTAGAAATGCAGTAACTCGACCATCGGAGTCAGTTGGAACGCAGCCATATGCTCGAGCATCCTCGACAACAGTTAGGTGTAGCGTGACGTCGGCGCTATTGGCTTCGTGTTGGCGAATTTGTTCGGCCAGATTATGTGAGCTTAAAACATCACCGTTAAAAACTACAATAGATTCATCTGTATTAAGTAACTGCGCAGCATGTGCAATTGCACCACCGGTGCCGAGAGGCTCTTTTTCAACGGCATATAACAACTTCATCCCCCACCGAGAGCCATCACCAAAATATGGGGTAAATAGCTCGGATAAGTACGAAGTTGCAAGTACAACGGTTGTAATCCCAGCCTTGCGGGCCATTGCTAATTGATGCTCTGTCACCGGTAAGCCAGCCACGGTAAGCATTGGCTTAGGTGTGTGTTTTGTTAGCGGCATCAAACGTGTGCCAAATCCACCGACTAAGAGAACTCCTACGGCCATTGTTTTAGGCCTTCAAACGCGAAACTGCATCGCTAATCTGAGCATCGGTAGATGTCATTGCGATGCGGATAAATCGAGCACCAGCTGCTCCATAAAAACCACCTGGCGTGGCGAGGATTCCGCGTTGGGCTAGCCACTCAATACTTGTCCATGCATCCTCATCGCGCGTGCACCAAATGTATAAACCAGAATCGCTGAACTCAATGCGAAAGCCAACGGCCTCTAGTGCAGGACGGAGCGCATCGCGTCTGGCGTTGTAGCGTGCACGTTGTTGTGCAACATGAACGTCATCTCCAAGTGCAACGGTCATCGCTTTTTGCACAGGCAGTGGCACCATCATTCCGCCATGCTTGCGCAGCTCGCGGATTCGAGCGATAAGGACTGAGTCACCAATCATAAAAGCTGCACGGTACCCAGCCATCGATGAGCGCTTTGATAAAGAGTGCACCGCCAAAATATTTCTGTTATCTCCACCTGTTTGGGATAGAACTGAAAATGAAGTTGCAGTGTGATCAAACTCGACATAACACTCATCTGAAACCAAAATCGCATTATTGCGCCGAGCCCATGTAATCGCCGCCTGAACTTCATGAACGCTCTGTACGCGACCCGTAGGATTAGATGGCGAGTTAATCCAAGCTAAATCAGCGGCCGGCCATTGCCCCGCATCGATATCAACTGGAATCGATTGGGCCTTAGCTATTAATGCACCCACGTGATACGTCGGATATGCAATCTCTGGAATTAATACCGTTTCCGACTCAAGAATTGTCGGTAGCCATGCCACTAACTCTTTCGAGCCAATTACTGGCAGTACGTCGAATTCACCGCTTGCACCTAATCTATCTATCGCCCATTTTCTAATCACCGCACGCAGCTCTGGGGTTCCAGCCGTAACTGGATAGCCGGGAGAGTTGGATGCATCGCGAAAAGCCTTTTGGATGAACTCAGGTGTTGGATCAACTGGCGTGCCTACAGATAAATCGATGATTCCATCTTTATATGAGCGTGCAATCTCACCAAAGGGCGCTAAGACATCCCATGGAAAATCTGGGAGTTGTTCGCGCAAAAAACTTACTCGCTCTTTGGAGGAAGGGAGGCTATCTGTGCGTGATCTGTATTAGTTGGACCCATCTTGGCCGCCCCACCAGGAGATCCAATCTCAACGAAGAACTCGGTATTAATCTTTAATGAATCTTTCCACTGTGGTGGGACATCATCTTCGTAGTAGATAGCTTCAACGGGACAGACAGGCTCGCAGGCACCGCAGTCGACACACTCGTCGGGCTGGATGTAGAGCATGCG
>CANJTH010000023.1:0-14895 GCA_947477185.1 Actinomycetota bacterium | reverse complement strand
GGTTGACACTCTTGGTGCTATTGGTCTTGCATCACGTGAAAAATTAGATAATTTAACTTTCGTTGTTAACTGTAATTTACAACGCCTGGATGGACCTGTGCGTGGAAATGGCAAGATTATTCAAGAGCTTGAATCAACATTTGGTGGGGCTGGATGGAATGTAATTAAAGTTGTATGGAGCCGGGATTGGGATCCACTTTTGGCCCAAGATCGTGAAGGCGCACTTGTTAAGATTATGAACGAGACGCTAGATGGCGATTACCAGACATTTAAAGCCGAGTCCGGTGCCTATGTGCGTGAGAACTTCTTTGGACGAGATCCACGAACTGCTGCGATGGTCGCGGACTGGAGCGATGAAAAAATCTGGAGCCTAAGGCGCGGTGGCCATGACTATAAGAAGTTATTTGCCGCCTACACCGCATCTGTTCAACATAACGGCCGTCCAACTGTAATTTTAGCTAAAACCATTAAGGGTTGGACACTTGGCTCTACCTTTGAAGGCCGTAACTCAACGCACCAGATGAAGAAGATGAGCCTTGAAGATTTAAAGGGCTTTAGAGATACGTTGCACTTAGAGATACCGGATGAGAAGCTAGATAAGTATCTACCGCCATACTTCAAACCTGCCGAAGATTCCGATGAGGCGAAGTACTTGGCAGAACGGCGCGCAGCTTTGGGTGGATCGATTCCACGCAGACGCTCAATTTCACGCCCACTTACTCAACCAGATGACTCAGTCTATGAATCGGTGAAGCGCGGCTCTGGGCAGCAAGAGATTGCAACAACGATGGCATTTGTTCGCATGCTTAAAGATTTAGTAAAAGATCCAGGACTTGGTTCGCGCATTGTTCCGATCATCCCCGATGAGGCACGCACATTTGGAATGGATTCACTCTTTCCAACGATGAAGATTTACTCACCCAGTGGCCAGCAGTACAAGGCCGTTGATCGCGAGCTCATGCTCTCCTATAAGGAGTCTACTTCGGGTGTAATTTTGCATGAAGGCATCAATGAGGCGGGATCAGTTGCCTCATTTACAGCCGTTGGATCTTCCTACTCCACCCACGATGAGCCAATGATCCCGATGTATATCTTCTACTCCATGTTTGGTTTCCAGCGCACTGGAGATGCTTTCTGGGCCGCAGCCGATCAGTTGGTACGTGGTTTTGTAATTGGTGCAACTGCCGGGCGCACAACTCTAAATGGCGAAGGCTTACAACATGAAGATGGCCACTCGCATCTACTCGCATCTACTAACCCGGCCGTTGTCTCCTATGATCCAGCATTTGCATTCGAGCTTGGGCAGATTGTTAAAGATGGACTGCGCCGTATGTATGGCGAGAATAGTGAGAATATTTATTACTACATCACCGTCTATAACGAGCCATACGTTCACCCTGCAGAGCCTGAAAACCTAGATGTAGCTGGACTACTTAAGGGGCTTTATCTTTATTCACCTGCCAAAAATCGACGTAAGAAATCTGCACAGATTTTGGCATCTGGTGTCGGCGTTAACTGGGCGCTCAAAGCACAGAGGCTACTGCGTGAAGATTGGGGCATAGAGGCATCAGTCTGGTCTGTTACTTCATGGAATGAACTTCGTCGTGATGGTCTAAAAACTGATCGTCATAATCTTCTAAATCCACACGAGCGCAAGCGCGCCTATATCTCACAAAAACTCGATGGACACAATGGTCCAGTGATAGCCGTAAGTGACTACATGCGCGCAGTTCAAGATCAGATTGCACCGTGGATAGAGAAGCCATTCTTATCCCTTGGTACCGATGGCTTTGGGCTCTCAGATACTCGCGGGGCACTGCGCAGACACTTTAAGGTCGATGCCGAATCTATCGCTGTAGCAACACTTCAAGAGCTAGAAAGACTGGGTCAGGTTAAAAGACGTGTTGTTGTTGCGGCTATGGAAAAATATCGAATCGATGACATATCGGCCGCAGATGCTGGTAATACGGAGGGCTCTGGTTGATCGGGCTGATTTCACTGCCCTTAACGGCAGTGATTGAATTTAAGCGCGCTTAAAGATCTTAGAAAAGTAAGGAACCATAAAGAGCAATAGCGCTGGAATCATTAAGGCGATAGAGAGTGAAAAGGCCTGTGCTGTCCAAGCGATGATTAATCGCATGGTAAAAACTGCAATGTTATTTATTACTCCTAGATGTCCGATTACAACACTAGCTGGTGATGCAGAACGAGAGTTGGCTATATTCATAACACTTGGTGCAAGAAATGATGAGCCTAAACCGGCAACTGTAAAAGTGATGCATAAGACCACCAGTGAAAGCATCTTTTTATCAGGGCCAATCAACCTCACTGTGAAAATTCCGATTAAAAATGAGGAAGCCGAGACTAGCGAACCTAACTTCATCAGAAACTGAATTGAAAATCGAGAGAAAAGAAAGTGAACGCTCAAGCGCCCAATAATCATGGTCACAGTAAAGAGGATGTAGGGCAATGTATGAAGGCCACTTTTTATACCAACATCCTCTTTCACAAAGATCGCAGCCCAATCTCCAACGGCAAACTCGAGAAAGACACCACAGAACAGTGCGCCCGAGACTAATATATCAATCCGAAAGCCCTTAAAAATATCACTAATCTTATAATCAGCCTCTACATCATGATTTGGTTGTAGAAGGTATGAATCCATAGATGAAACTACAAAGAATATGATTAAGAGGATTGTGAGGGCAAGGATAGTGATATGAATATGTACTGGGATTCGATTGACAAGCAAGCCCGACACAACGATAGTTGCAAGTGCACCGCTGCTCCAAAACCCACTCAGCAGGGTTATCACACTGCTTTTTGTGCGATCTTGATAATTAAAGCCCTGAGCGTTGATGGCTATATGAAAAGATGCAATCGCGCCGGCTTGGATAATGTTGGCTACCAGAAAGATCAATGTGGAGTGCGTGGTCGTTAAAAGTATCAAGCTTATGGCCATAGAAATCGCTGACAAATGCAGCACTAGTTTTACGCCATAGTTATGTACTAAGTGCCCTACCGATAAAAGTGCGATAATTGCGCCAAGAGCAGAGCTACTGATGATTGATCCAAACTCGCCGTTAGAAATACCCAGGTTTGCCTTTACCTCGGGAAAACGTGGTATCCACGACATGATGAGAAAAGCGAAGAGAAAAAATAAAAGCTTTAAGTACTTTAGCTCTGCTCTCGGATCTAAGCTCTTCATCAAAAGAGTGCGTTCGCTAGCGCACTTCTTGCCGCAGCCAGTCGTGGATCAGATGGATCGACTAAGACAAAGAGAGTTAAGAGATGCTCTCTGGCCTTTGTGCGCTCATCTCCCGATGTCGCCTTCACTACCTGCAGCAGGCGATTAAAAGCCGCTTCTACTCCCCCGTTTGCAATCTCCATATCTGCAGCCTGCAGTTGGAGTGCAATATCGCTGGGAGAATCAGTAGCTTGCTTGATGATAACTTCTAGATCTAATCCATCGGTACGGATTAACAACTGCGTTTGTGCAAGACCCAACTTTGCAAAACTATCTGCGGGCTTTCGGGCCAATAGTTTCTTGTAGGCAACTTCTGCGGCTTTAAAATCACCGGACTCTAGCGCTGCCATCGCCTCATCCTCTTCAGGCTCACTAACTTCAACGGGTGCACTTCCAACGCCTTGCTCGCCAGCAAGGGTTAGGACTTTATCTAGCACTAAACGAACCTGCGCCTCGGGATAACTCTGCTCAAAGAGTGGAACCATCTGTTCGCCAATGAGTGCGATTGCATATGGAACACTCTTTGTTTGAAGTGCTTGTGCAACCTGCGGCTCGGCATCGATATCTAAACGGGCAAGTGTCCAACTACCTTGATAAGAGGTTTCAAGTGTGCCAAGAGTTTTAACCATCTCGATTGATTCAGGAGATCTGGCAGACCATGCAATGACGATGACTGGCTTAGATTGAGAGAGAGGCAAAAACTCAGCCGTTAAATTAGCCGCCGTTACTTCTAAGCCAGGCATTGGCCCGGCCGGTGGTGCCTTTGGCTTTCCGAGAGAGCTTAAGTCCACCGCTTGCGCAAAATTGGGAGGATTAGCCATGCCACAATCCTACTGCGCAGCGACATCAACTCCAGAATCTCGGCGGGAGGGCAGAATCTCGGCGAGGTAATTATCGGTTGCAAAAGCAAGGCCAACATCAACGCCTTTCTCCTCACTTAAATACCAGCGGTTTTCTAGGATCTCATGGAACATCTGTGCATGTTCAACTCTGCCTCGCATAGATTCAGGCACACGATTGATGATCGGTTCAAAAACTTCTATGAGCCATCGCCTGGCCATCTCAGTAATTGATGCACCTGTTTTATCTTCACGCGCGCGGTAGCGATCAAAGGATGCAAGTAAGCGCTTGGCCTGTAACTCTTCAGTCTCTAAACCCATTAACTCACGAAGACGCGCGGTGTGATATCCAGCTGCGACTAACTTAGGTTGGAATGCAAGCATCTGTGTTTCACCGTCGATAGAGATCGATACCTCTTCAACTGCAAAACCTAAATCATGGAGCGCGCGCATTGCACTCTCAACAGCGTGGCGGTCTTTTGGATCAAGGAGTTGTCGCTCTTTAAGTGCAACCCAAATACGTCGATAGCGGCGAATCACAGATTCTGCTGCACGTACTGGATCCATTCCTGGAAATAAAACCCCAGAAAGAGAGAGATCCTCTAGCTCTGCAGCCACGTTAAAGAGTGCAATATCTAAATCATGCTCACGTTGACCATCACTTAAGGTTTTTTGGAACTCGCCGGTTTCAGCATCGACTAGGTATGCGGCAAAGCCATCGGCATCACGGCGAAACAAAGTGTTTGAGAGTGAACAGTCTCCCCACCAAAATCCAAGTAGATGCATTCGGACAAGTAAAAGCGCAAGTGCACTCGCCATTGTTGTGATCTCATGAGATGTCACTGATTGTGAGAGCAGAACACGAAATGGCAGTGAATATGGCAAAAAGCGTGTGACGATGGCGCATGGGAGTTCTTCGCCATTTTTATCGATGCGACCTTCAACAACTGCGACCTGCTCAACACATGGTGCCTTGAGTTGGCTTAGTTCACGCAGGATTTTATATTCACGGTTTGCAAACTCGCTCACCGTTTCCTTCACTGCATAAACCGGTGAATCTAAATCTTTGGTCGCACGGACTAAGCGGACTACGTGGCGGGAGATACCGCGTTTTTCAGCAAGCTCAGAGTCTTCAGGCCACTCCTCAAGGGGCAGGTGCCAGGGCAGCCCAGAGACAGCTGCGATCTCCTCGCCTAATCCAGTTATTCGCAGCGCCATGCTCCCTATTCTTACCTATCAATGTGTCGATCAGGTGAACTACACGGCGCCATTGCACTTGAGCGCACTTTACAATAGATGCATGGCTATTTCAGCGCGGATAAAAAAGGTGACTAAGCGAGCAGTCAAAGCTCCAACTCCCCCAGCAGACTTTGGTGCATTGGGAGCTCCCATTAATAGAACCAATCCCTATTACTTCGGCTTCATTGCAACTCTCGGTGCCTTGACTGCAATTGTGTTGATGCGCGCACTTGCCAGCGTAAGTCAAATCTTTGTTCTCATACTTATCGCATTATTTCTTGCAATGGGTCTTAATCCTGCAGTTGAAGGGCTACGGCGTAAGAACCTATCTAGGACAACGGCCGTTGCTATTATTTTCACATCGGTTATTGCTTTTGTAATCTTCTTTGCCTTAGTTGTTGCACCTCCTGTTGTATCTCAAGGAACTCAACTGCTCAATAAGGCGCCGCAACTGCTCAATGATTTAACTAATAATCAAGTGATTAGTAAACTCAATGATCAATATGGAATTATCGATACATTGCAAGCCAAATTAAAATCAGTAACTTCAAATGGAACGCTATTAATTTCAACATTTGGTGGAGTTCTGGGAGTCGGAAAATCAATACTCTCAGGGTTTTTCTCATTTTTAACGGTTTTAGTTTTAACTCTCTACTTCATTACTTCACTGCCGCAAGCGGTGAACCTTGGGCTCTCACTAGTTCCATCGAGCCGCCGGGAGCGTGTTGGCCGTTTAACACAGGCGATAATCGGCCGTGTTGGATCATTCGTTGGTAGTCAAATCATCATTGCAATCATGGCATCTATCTTCGTTCTCTTGCTCTCACTTATCTTAGGCCTACCCTCCCCAATTGCGATTGCGATGATAATTCTTGTCTGCGGGCTTATTCCATTAGTTGGACACTTTATTGGCTCTTCAATCGTTACCGTTATCGCACTCACACAATCTGTTCCAATTGGTGTCATCGCCTTTGTTGCCTACGTGGTGTATGTCCAGATTGAAAACTACGTTGTGACTCCGCGCATCATGAAGAAAACAATGTCGGTACCGGGGGCGGTAACTATTATTGCGGCCCTCATTGGCTCATCACTGCTTGGTTTAGTTGGCGGATTATTGGCCGTACCAGTAGCTGCTGCGATTATTTTGATTCTAGACGAGGTAGTTATTCCACGGGCTGAAGCCTCTTAAATCTCCAGCGGTAGCTCGGCTAAATCTCCAGTCACAATAGAATTAATCTGCGATAAAACCTGGTGAACAAATGGTTCACCTACCCATAGATGCTTTGCACCTTCAACTGCCACAATCTTTATCGTAGGAACAATTGCAAAGCGTATGAGTGCTTCATCTGGCTTTAAATAATCATCGAACTCTGGAACAAGGGCTGCAATCGGGCGAGGATCACTATTCCAATACATCAGCTCTGCCTCATTAGTTGTTCGAAGGGGTGGGCTCAGTAAAATCAAACCCTTATGTCGGACATCTTTTGCATGGCGCAGTGCTAAGTCTGTTCCAAATGACCAGCCCACAACCCATACGTTTTCAAGTTCTAAGGTATCAAAGCAGTATGTGAGCATCGCCTCTACATCTAATGCCTCAGCATTGCCGTTATCAAAGGTACCTGTACTACTACCGGCCTCACTAGTTGTACCTCGCGAGTTAAAGCGAACAACAGTAATTCCAGCCATCGCAGGGAGTCTGTTGGAGGCCTTTTTAAATATATGGCTATCCATCATTCCACCGGCCGTTGGTAATGGATGCAGAGTCAGGATCGCCCCACGGCTCACCCCAAGTGGTGCAGCTACTTCACCAATGAGATCTATGCCATCGCTAGTAATAACATGAATTGGCGTGCGTAATGCTGGCAAAGTTGTGCTGGGTCTGACAATCTCAGGCATGCTTCAAATTGTATCGACACACGACTACGCTTCTAACCATGGCAACTAAACGTAGGCCCTCATTTAATGCGCACAATCCTGCAACTGAAGAGGTAGTCGGCACATATCCAATTATGAGTAAGGGCGAAGTCGCCGATGTAGTAGCACATGCCCGTCTAGCAACTGCGCAGTGGCAGGGGTTGGGTTTTAGTGGGCGCAAAAGAGTTTTACTAGCATGGAGCTCGCTCATCATTAACCGTATAGATCAGATTGCCGATTTAATTAGCCTCGAAACTGGTAAACCGCTCAGTGATGCAAAACTTGAAGTTAGTATCGCCGTGAGTCATATCGGTTGGGCTGCGCGCCATGCCGAATCGATTATGCGAACATCTTTTCGCCGCCCTGGATTATTGATGGCCAATATGTCGGCCACCGTTGAGCGCTCACCATTAGGTGTCATAGGTGTGATTGGACCATGGAACTATCCACTCTTTACCCCCGCTGGTTCGATTTCATATGCATTGGCAGCCGGTAATACCGTTGTCTTTAAACCTAGTGAATATACCCCTGGTGTTGGCATGTGGCTTGAAGAGAGCTTTAATGAAGTTGCACCTTTTGCCGATATTTTTACAACAATAACCGGTTTGGGTGAAACCGGTTCTAGTCTTTGCCTCAGTGGTGTCGATAAGATTTCATTCACCGGCTCGACTCGGACGGCAAAATTAGTCGCAGCACAATGTGCAAGCGTGATGGTTCCAATAGTCCTTGAATGCGGTGGTAAAGATCCTGTAATCGTCGCTGCCGATGCCGATATTAAACGTGCAGTCGATGCGACGATGTGGTCTGCTATGGCTAATGCTGGTCAATCGTGCATTGCTGCAGAGCGTGTTTATGTCGATGAAAAAGTAGCCGATGAATTCATTGCCCGTGCCATAGAGCTTGCGCCAACGATTCATGCAGGCGCATCGGGAGATGGAAAATATGGACCGTCAACTATGCCCTCGCAGATTAAAGTTATTCAATCCCATATTAAAGCCGCAATCGCCGATGGTGGCACATGCGTCTTTGGTGGTCCACAATCGGTCCAGGCGCCATTTGTGCAACCAGTGATTCTCATTGATGTACCCGAAGATTCAACTGCGATGCGGGTAGAGACTTTTGGGCCAGTAATTATTATTAATCGTGTTGCTACAATGCGTGAAGCGATTGATCTATCGAATGCATCTGCCTATGGACTTGGCGCAAGTGTCTGGTCTAAGCGAAAAGGAAAGAAGATCGCATCACAACTACAGTGTGGAATGGTCGCAATCAACTCGACTTTTTCATTTGCGGCAATCGCTTCGGTGCCCTTTGGTGGCGTGAAAGATAGCGGCTCTGGTCGAGTGCATGGCCCTGAAGGGCTACTGGAGTACACATTTGCACGTACCGTTGTGCGCACGCGCTTCTATTTACCACTGCATTTTTTAAGCTTTAAACGACGGCCACAAGATGACAGATTAGTTATTAAATTAACTAAATTACTAAAAGGTCGGCTAGGTTAAAAACAGAGGGTTTTAATATCGCGGTGCATTGCGTGTTCGTTCGGTGTTAGGCCGGCGCTTATCTTTCTTGGCCCAACATGCACTGTGCCAATGTCGGCGGCTCTCTTCATCATCTTCTAACCATGCAACTATGTGCGGGGTTGCAAGCGGAATCATCTGATCACATCCTGGACAGCGATATGGTTTATTTGATCCTGAGCCAGTTAATTTGCGGACCGTGTAAAGGCCCTCGGTATGTTCTTCAAATGTTTGACTTGATGTCGCAATATCGCGATCATCAGAGTTTGGCCGCTTGTTCTTGGGGTAGTTTCGGCGCGGACTCATGGTGCTATTTTCGCATAGTAGTATCGCCATATGAACGCTATTGAGGTCACAGGCTTAAGAAAGAGCTATGGTCAGGTTCATGCAGTTCGTGGCATTGATCTAAGTATTGCAACGGGTGAAATCTTTGCCCTACTTGGACCCAATGGTGCGGGAAAGACGACTACGGTAGAAATCCTCGAGGGCTTTCGAGCCCGCGATAGCGGCGATGTTCGGGTCTTGGGCTTTGATCCCCATAATGAGGGCCGTGCTGGGCGAGAATGGCGAAACCGTATCGGCATCGTTCTGCAATCGACATCAGACTCTGGTGATTTAACAGTCGTTGAAACTATCGAGCACTTCAGCGGCTATTACTCCAATCCCCGCAACGTCGAAGAGGTAATTAACTCCGTAGGTCTTGATGAAAAAGCCGGTTCACTTATTCGAAAGCTATCGGGCGGACAGCGCAGGCGCTTAGATGTGGCCCTTGGAATTATCGGCAATCCTGAACTCTTATTCCTCGATGAGCCTACGACTGGCTTTGACCCCGAGGCACGCCGGAGTTTTTGGGCACTCATTGAAAAACTTCGCGGCAATGGCACAACAATTCTCTTAACCACGCACTATTTAGATGAGGCGGAAGCCTTGGCCGATCGTGTCGGCGTCATTAACAATGGCCAGATAATCGAAATATCGACCCCGACCGAGCTCGGCGGGCGCAGTACGGCGCAAGCCTTAGTGACGTGGCGAGATGGGCATGCCATGAAGTCAGAGGCAACGGATAATCCAACCTCATTAGTCAAAAAACTTACTGCGCAATTTGACGGCGAGATCCCAGAGCTCACTGTTACTCGGCCATCGCTAGAAGATATTTATCTGAAAATGATTGGCATCAACCATGAATAAGATTCCGAGCGCCATAACACTTGGCATACGCCGGGGCGGCTTAGAGATTCGTCAATTCGCGCGCCAGCGCGAATCCGTAGTCTTTACACTTTTATTTCCAGTTATCTTGCTCATTATCTTTGGCTCAGTCTTTAAAGACACCATCGCACCCGGTGTAACTTTTTCGCAGTACTTTGTCGCAGGAATGATTGCATCGGGCCTTGTAAACACAGGCTTTCAGGCACTAGCTATTACTATCCCCCTCGAGCGTGACTTTGGTGCCCTCAAACGTCTGCGTGGTACACCGATGCCAGCCTCTAGCTATTTTATTGGGAAAGTAATTTTGGTCTCTGTCAGTATGGTGATACAGATCTTCATGCTTCTAGGATTTGGTTTAATCTTTTTCGGTGTCGAGATGCCAACTGATATCAATAAATGGTTTACTTTTACCTGGTTGCTCTTACTTGGTAGCGCATGTTCAACTTCGCTCGGCATCGCATTTTCAATAGTTCCTAAAAGTGGGCGCGGTGCATCTGCCGTTGTATCTCCCATCGTTATCATTTTGCAGTTCTTTAGTGGAGTCTTTTTGATCTTTACCCAACTACCGCCCTGGATGCAGCAGATTGCAGCGATATTTCCCCTCAAATGGCTTACGCAAGGAATGCGCTCAGTATTTTTACCAGATTCATTTGCCGGACAAGAGGTCGCCAAATCCTGGGAAAATGGACGCACCTTCACCATTCTTATGGCCTGGTTAGTTATTGGTATCTTCTTTTCCGTGCGCAAATTTAGGTGGGATCGTGATTAAATCATTGGCAGTGCTGGTAATGGCTGCGCTTTTAATCCCATCAAGTGCAGATGCCGCGACAAAAACTCCATCACCCACGGCTAAGGCAACGGCTACGCCCACACCTAAGGCAACGGCTACCAAGAAGGCGGTTATTAAAAAGAAGGTTACTACCAAGAAAAAGGCGAAGAACTCGCTCTCTCCCTCCCCATCTCCAAAGTGGCCACCAGTTGGATTTAAATCCAATGGTGAGGTCTATGCAAAGATTCCAACTCCCAAAGAGTTAATCGGTACGGCCTCAAGTAGCAAGGTATTGACGGCCCAATTAGCTCAGCTTGTTGATGGTGTGCGGATCTGTGAAAAGTATTCGTGTGGAGCCGTTCAGATCGCATCACTAAATGGCTGCACCTGGTGGGAAGTCAACGCAAAGCTTGTCGGTGAGACATCGGCCGATGATAAAACTCTTCGCAGCTTCGGAACTATCCGGACGGTGGTTAAGGCAAGTGCGCCTCGAGCGATAACAACGGTTTTACTTATTAGCCAAGAGCTCCTTGCACTTAAGCACGTTGTTACCGGAATCTCGGCTAAGTGCCACCACGATCCAGTGGGTGATAACACTCCCTCTTCAACGTATACCCCAGTAAATAACTAGCGATTAGCCCCTGGCACCCATAACTGATCACCAATCTCTTTATTTGCATGACGAGCTAAAACAAAGAGAAGATCTGAACAACGATTCAAATATTTTGCAGTTACTGGACTGACTCCACCACCAAATGCATGTATTGCCGCCCATGTGCATCGCTCTGCACGGCGCACTACGGTTCGAGCAACATGCAGGTGAGCAGCTGCTGGTGTACCAGATGGCAGAACAAAGGAGCGCAGAGATTCAAGGTCACCGTTGTATTTATCGATCTGCTCTTCTAAATAAGTAACCTGTGACTCAATAACACGAAGTGGCTCAAAAGCTGGTGCATCGACAACGGGTGTACATAAATCGGCACCTACATCAAATAAATCATTTTGAATTCGAACTAATACGGCACGTACATCGGCACTCAACTCATCGGTTGCAAGCACTACGCCAATAGAGGAGTTTGCTTCATCGACCGTGGCATATGCCTCAAGGCGCGGATCGTTCTTAGAGGTTCGGCTCATGTCGCCAAGAGATGTCGTGCCATCATCGCCGGTCTTGGTATAAATACGCGTTAAATTAACCATGCCCATAGCCTATAAGTAGACTGCGGCCATGGCATCTCTGGATCGTTTCCGCGTCAGCGGTGGTGCCCATCTGCGGGGAGAAGTCAGCGTTACAGGTGCCAAGAACTCAGTCTTAAAACTCATGGCGGCATCGCTTTTGGCCACCGGTAAAACAACTATTACTAACGTGCCTGAAATCGCCGATGTTGACATCATGTCTGATTTATTAACTCGTTTAGGCGCCACCGTTGTGCATATCAAAGATAGTGTGACGATTGATGTGCCGGCAGTGCCCGCTCATCGCGCCGATTATGATCTCGTTCGAAAGATGCGTGCATCAATAAATGTTTTAGGTCCACTAGTGGCACGCATTGGCAGAGCTGAAGTTGCTCTACCTGGCGGAGATGCAATTGGTTCACGCGGGTTAGATTTTCATATCAAGGGATTAGAAGCACTTGGTGCTCGTGCACATATCGAACACGGCTATGTTATCGCCGAGGCGCCAAATGGATTAGTTGGTGCGGTAGTTGCATTGGATTTTCCAAGCGTCGGGGCAACTGAAAATATTATGACAGCTGCGGTTTTAGCTAAAGGTGTAACAACAATTGATAACGCCGCACGCGAGCCCGATCTCGTTGATCTTGGAGAGTTTCTCATATCAATGGGTGCACAGATCCAAGGTCTTGGTACTCCCCTCATTACTATTACCGGAGTTACTAAGCTCAATCCCACAAGCCATGTAACGATTCCAGATCGCATCATCACCGGGACTTGGGCATTTGCCGCCGCAATGACTCAAGGTGACATCACAATCCATGGAGCACGTGCAGACGACCTTGAGCTACCTCTTGAAAAATTAGCCAGTGCCGGTGCAATCATCACAACTACAGCCGATGGAGTTCGTGTCCGTATGGATTCACGGCCACAAGCCATAGATGTTGCAACGCTTCCATATCCTGGTTTTCCAACTGATTTACTACCGATGGTTATTGCTCTCAATTCAATCGCCGATGGGCACTCTCTAGTGACTGAAAATGTATTTGAATCTCGCTTTATGTTTGTTAACGAACTCATACGCCTTGGTGCCCAGATTTCAGTCGATGGCCATCATGCATCCATCGATGGCATACCCGAACTCTCTGGCGCACCAGTTGAAGCAACCGATATCCGTGCTGGTGCCGGTTTAATCTTGGCAGCCCTTGTCAGTGAAGGAGAAACCACAATTGATCAGGCATTTCATGTCGATCGTGGCTATCCCAACTTTGCCGAGCAGTTAGTATCCCTTGGAGCGAAAGTGAGCCGCGAATAATGTCACCTATCCCAGATCGTAACTTGGCCCTCGAATTAATTCGAGTAACTGAAACCGCAGCAATCGCGGCAGCACCGTGGGTTGGTAGAGGTGAGAAAAACCTCGCCGATAAAGCAGCGGTCGAGGCGATGCGCGAAATGATTAATACCGTCGACATGGCAGGTGTTGTTGTCATCGGAGAGGGTGAGAAAGATCAAGCCCCTATGTTGCATAACGGTGAGCATGTTGGTAATCAACAAGGTCCATCGTGTGATGTTGCAGTAGATCCAATCGATGGAACCTCACTTACTGCAAATGGAATGAACGGTGCAATCTCAGTTATTGCGCTATCTCCACGGGGCACAATGTTTGATCCCCAAACCTCTTTTTATATGAACAAGTTAGTAACTGGCCCAGAGGCTGCCCACGTAATTGATATCAGTGCAAGCACGGCCGATAACATTAAGGCAGTTGCAAAGGCTAAAAATCTAGCGATCAGTGATGTCACCGTCGTTGTATTGAATCGCCCACGTCATGAAGAATTGATTCGCGAAATTCGCGCAGCTGGTGCACGTATTCGTCTAATTCAAGATGGTGATGTTGCAGCAGCGATTGAGACTGCCCGCCCCAATACCGGAATCGACTTATTGATGGGCATTGGTGGCACCCCTGAAGGCGTCATTACCGCCGCAGCGATGATCTGCCTAGGTGGGGCGATCCAAGGTCAGTTGCATATTGATGGCAAAGGATCTGGTGCGATTTTGCACACTAAAGATCTCGTGAACTCTGAAGATGTTTTCTTAGCGGCAACTGGAATTACCGATGGTGAGTTAATTAGGGGTATCCGTTACACAAGTTTTGGAGCTATCAGTCAATCAATTGTGATGCGTGGTCAGTCCAAGACGGTTCGTCTAATCGAAACCGAGCACCACTTAAAGTAGATTAATTACTAACTGTTTCAGTAAGAATCGAAACACGATTATTTGACACTGATAAGAAGCCACCACTGACGTTAAAGTGAGTGGTGCTTCCATCAACAGATGTAATACTTACAACGCCGTCAACTAGTACGCCAAAGAGTGAGGTGTGCCCAGTTAAAATTCCGAGATCACCATCTATTGTGCGTGCAGAGACCGAGGTTGCCTCCCCCGACCACACGCGCTGCGTTGGCGAAACTAATTCGACGTTAAGTGACATAGTTGTGATTACTTTCCAACGCTAGCTGCGATTTCAGCGGCCCTGCGCTCTACATCCTCTAATCCACCACACATAAAGAAGGCCTGCTCCGGAACATGGTCATACTTTCCATCGGCAAGTGCTTCAAATGCTGCAATAGTTTCAGTAACTGGCACGAATGATCCATCGAGGCCTGTAAAGACCTTAGCGACGAAAGTATTTTGTGACAAGAAGCGCTGAATACGACGGGCACGACCAACCAGAATACGATCATCTTCAGATAGCTCATCGATACCAAGAATGGCGATGATGTCCTGTAGATCTTTATAGCGCTGCAAGATCTGCTTAATACGGTTAGCAACACGGAAGTGGTGCTCACCGATATAGCGCGGATCGAGGATACGAGAGGATGAATCCAGCGGATCCACTGCAGGATAGATTCCAAGCTCTGAAATCGGACGAGAGAGAACTGTTGTCGCATCTAAGTGCGCAAAAGTTGTATGCGGAGCTGGGTCGGT
>CANJTH010000022.1:0-15166 GCA_947477185.1 Actinomycetota bacterium | reverse complement strand
GGGGATTGAGCTCGGTCGCATCGTTGAAGTACGCAAAGGTGCTTAACTAAGCCCCGTGGATGATTCACGTGAAACAAAGAGCGTTGTTGGGGTCCGCCGCCTCAAAGAGGCGATGGATAAGCCGGCTAACCTGCGCATCATCACAGTAGCCAATCAAAAAGGCGGAGTAGGCAAAACAACCACAACGGTTAACCTGGCAGCGGCCCTATCTATGGGGGGTCTGCGGGTTCTAGTTATCGACCTTGATCCCCAAGGAAATGCCTCCACAGCCTTTGGCGTAGAACAGCTAGAGAACCCAGGGATCTATGAGGTCTTAATGGGAGACACAACGATGGCGGACTGCGCCCAAAAAGTAAGAGGCTTCCCATCCCTTGAGTGCATCTCATCGAATACATCACTGGCCCAGGCTGAGATTGAGTTAGTTCCGATGGTTGCACGCGAGATGCGCTTAAAAGAGGCGATTGCCGAATTAATCGCAGCACGTATACAGGCCGGAGAGCCTCTGGATTATATTTTTATCGACTGCCCGCCGAGTTTAGGTTTATTAACTATTAACGCTTTAACGGCCGCCAAAGAGATGTTAATCCCCATCCAATGTGAGTATTACGCACTAGAGGGATTGTCACAACTGTTAAAAACATTTGAGCTTGTAAAAAAACGTTTAAATGCAGAGTTAAAACTCTCAACATTTGTTTTAACAATGTTTGATGGGAGGACACGATTGGCAAATGATGTCGCAAATGAGATTCGCAAACACTACCCGAATGAACTTATTGATATTCCAATTCCACGCGCAGTACGCGTATCAGAGGCACCTGGTTATAAACAAACAGTAATGACATATGACGCATCTTCACCGGGTGCGATTGCATACATGTTGGTTGCTCGCGAATTAGCTATACGCGCAAAAGCATTTGATTCAAATGTTGTTTCAATACATTACAAACGTGAAGGTGAGATCGCATAATGGCTCGTCGTGGTGGTTTAGGTACAAACCTTGATGCATTGATTCCAACCTCATTAACTGTTGCAGGAAAAGAAGTTGCAACACAGGATGAGATAGATATTAATTTAATCTCTCCCAACCCGCGCCAACCACGCAAACACTTTGATCAAGTAGCGCTCGATGAGTTAATCGCTTCAATTAAAGAGATTGGAATTTTGCAACCACCAGTTGTTCGCATGAGAACAAATGGCAGATATGAATTAATTATGGGAGAGCGTCGCTACCGTGCAGCCAAAGCTGCAGGGTTAAGAACTATTCCAGTAATCATTCGCCAAACGGCAGATAATGAACTTCTACGCGAGGCATTAATTGAAAATATTCATCGCAGCGAATTAAATGCACTTGAAGAGGCCGCGGCCTACTCCCAACTACTCAATGATTTTGCTTGTACCCACGACGAGCTTGCACAGAAACTCGGTCGCTCCCGTCCGCAGATTTCAAACACAATTCGCTTAATGAATTTACCGGCCTCAGTGCAAAACAAAGTTGCATCGGGTGCTCTTAGCGCCGGTCACGCCCGTGCACTATTGGGTTTAAGTGATGCTTACATGATTGAAGATTTAGCTAAGCGAATCATCGCTGAGGGTTTGAGCGTACGAGCAGTAGAAGAGATTATTTCAAAGAACGCCCCAAAGAGTAAAAAGAAACTCACAACTGTTACATCGAGCATCGTTGAGTTTAATGAGCTAGCCGAACGCATGGGAGATGCGCTAGATACGAGGGTTACAATTCAAGGCAGCGTTAAAAAAGGGGCAATCGTTATTGAGTTTGCCGGCAGTGAGGATTTAAAGAGGATTACAAAGGCCATCGAGGGCTAAGAGAGTTGATTGCCCCCGCGGCGCAACATCTCAGTTTTAATCACGCCACCTAAGGATCTAACACCATCACGGATGCGCTCTGGTGTTGGGTAACAGTATGAGAGACGCAGCGACCATGAGCCAAAACCATCGGCATAAAAAGCAGTTCCGGGAACATATGCCACCTTTGCAACAATCGCCTTAGGCATTAAAGCAGTTGTATCAATCTCAGGTGGCAAAGTAACCCAGACATAAAAACCACCGCCAGGCTTTGTCCATTTAGCAACGGCTGGAAAATACTCATCAAGGGATTCAAGCATCGCATCGCGGCGGGTCTTGTATAGATCACAGAAGGATGCGATCTGATCACGCCAAGGCTGTTCAGCTAAGTAACTTGAAATAGTTAACTGTGCAAAGTTAGAGGGGCATAAAATCGAAGACTCACTTGCGATAACCAACTTCTCCTTAAGAGATGGTGGCACAAGAGCCCAACCCACCCGTAAACCAGGAGCGATTGTCTTTGAAAAAGTTCCAAGATAGATAACGTTCTCAGAATCCTCTGCGCGCATGGCATTCGGTGAGGGCCTATCAAAACCGAGTAGACCGTAAGGGTTATCTTCAACGACAAAGATTCCAGCTTCGCGGCACATATTTAAAATCTCAGTACGTCGCTCGGCCGGTAGCAATACCCCTGATGGATTTTGGTAGTTAGGGATCATGTAGAGAAATTTAATTTTGCGGCCGGTTGCACGCACACTAATAATTGCATCGCGCAGCCCCTGCGGTACTAAGCCCTCGTCATCGGTTTCAACGTGCACGACCGAGGCCTCATACTGGTGAAAAGTGCCGAGGGCACCAACATAGGAGGGCGCTTCAGCTAAAACGACATCGCCCGGGTCGATAAAGATTCGCGAGATTAAATCAAGGGCCTGCTGGGAACCGGTTGTAACTAATACATCATCGGGGTTAGCCCGGATCCCTTCAAGTGCCATAACCTCACAGATCTGCTCACGTAGCTTTGGGTGGCCCTGGCCACTGCCGTACTGCAACGCCTCTGCGCCATTGGTAAGAACTAGTTTTTGAATAACATCGGCCATCATGGACATTGGGAAGGCCGACAAGTTAGGCATTCCTCCAGCTAAAGAGACGATCTCTGGGCGGGATGCAACGGCAAAGAGGGATCGAATCTCACTTGGCTTCATTTGAGCGGCGCGAGTTGCAAAGCGCTCCTCTAAATTTTGAGGAGCACCTGTTGCAAATCGATTGGTGATCTCTGACATGTCCCAAGTCTGCCACATGCGGCCTAAAGCTCGGACACTATTTAACGGCGGATACCAGCTTTGCGTAAATCAGCGATACGCAATGTTCCAGTCTTTGCATCATCTTCGGCAGCTAAATAAAGCCGTTGAATCGCAATAACTAAGGCTTCGGCGATAACGTCGCGAAAATCTGAGCGAGAGATTCGCTCGACATCACTAGGGCTAGTCACATAACCAAGATTAATATGGACTGCAGGGGCCCGTGTTAATCGAAGTAAGTCCCAAGCCTTTGCATGGGTGCGGCAGTTAACTAAATCTGTTCTTGCACAAATTTCCCGCTGCACCAAAGATGCAAAACGCTCTCCCACAATCGAATGAACGCCATGGGCGTCACTTCCATAAAAGTAAGTTGCCGCTCCATGTGCCAGTTCGTTCACATAACTATCACGGTGAAGTGAGATCATTAAATCGGCGCCACTTTGATTAGTAAATGCAATACGTTCGGTTTCAGTCGGAGAGTTTGAAACACCTCTAGTTAAAAAAACAGAGGCACCGAGTGCCAATAAACGCCCCTCAGTTCGCAGCGCTACATCGTAAATAAGAGTGTCATCACCAGCGGGATTTAAAACTATAACCTTATTAGCAAGTGCTGGGCCACGATTTCTCTGTGTTGCACTTTCACGCATCAGCGAAGGAGCACCCCCTGAAACAATTCGGCTCAAACGCAGTAGACCGATAATAGTTTCAGGACCACATTTCCCATCGATCACTAATCCAGCAGAGCGTTGGAACTCTTTTACTGCCGATTCAGAGCGTGGGCCATAGATACCGTCAACACGGCCGCAATCAAAACCCATCTCCGTTAATCGGGATTGTAAGGTCGCTACATCATCACCACGCATCAATGGAGTTGACTGTAAGTTTAAAGAGCGATCGCCTAACTTCCACTTAGCCTCTTCGAGTGCGCGAGCAGTGACGGCGTCAACAAGTCCAGTGATACTTAACCCACGGTTCTGTTGGAAAGAACGTATCTGCGCTTCACTCAACTCTGACATTTTAAATTCCTAGTTATGCAATATATGGTTCAAGCTCTTTGAGCATAGCGGGCTTTGGTCTAGCTCCAACAATCGTTTTAACAACTTCCCCATTAACAAAGACATACATAGCTGGGATCGACGTGATGCCATATTTAATTGCTATTGCGGACTCGTTATCGGTGTTGAGCTTTACAATTTTTAACTTTTCACCATACTCATTTGAAATCTCTTCAAGAATCGGTCCAACTGCTCGACACGGACCACACCATTCGGCCCAAAAATCAACTAAAACAGGGCCGCTACTTTTTAAAACCTCAGCGTCAAATGTTGCCGTTGTGACGTTAGCTGTTGCCATTCGTGATCTCCAGATCGCTATGTGGTGTGAGTGAACTTTAGTGGTGGGAGAGAAACTTTTCTGCATCAAGGGCGGCCTGACATCCCGAGCCTGCCGCGGTAATTGCTTGTCGATATGTGTAATCGACAAGATCGCCGCAGGCAAAGACGCCAGGGATATTTGTACGCGTTGAACGGCCATCGACTTCGACATAACCCTCACCGTTAACTGTGATTTGTGATGTTATGAGCTCACTACGCGGGATGTGACCGATGGCCACAAAAAGACCAGTAAGTGCCCGCTCACTCTCGCTACCGTCAACGGTATTGCGAAGTTTCAAACCTGTAACTTTAGAATCTCCAAGAACATCTATGACCTCGGTATTCCAAAGGAACTCAATCTTAGGATTTGCTGCTGCGCGATCTGCCATAATCTTTGATGCTCGTAATGAATCGCGGCGATGAATTAAAACAACTTTACTGGCAAACTTTGTTAGGAATGTGGCCTCTTCAACTGCCGAGTCTCCGCCACCAACAACGGCTATCTCTTGATCGCGAAAGAAAAATCCGTCGCAGGTCGCACACCAGGAAACACCGTGGCCAGATAACCTTTTTTCATTTACTAAACCAATCTCTCGGTAAGCCGAACCCATTGCAAGGATTACAGACTTTGCTTTGATGGTATTGCCAGAGCCATCAACGAGAGTTTTGATATCGCCGACTAAATCCATTTTTACAATATCGTCAGTAACTAACTCAGAGCCAAAGCGTTGTGCTTGCTTGCGCATAGACTCCATTAAATCTGGGCCCATAACACCATCGACAAAGCCAGGAAAGTTTTCAACCTCTGTCGTATTCATGAGTGCCCCGCCTGCAGTCACTGAGCCCTCATACATAAGGGGATTTAACTGGGCACGGGAGGCGTAAATAGCAGCTGTGTAGCCAGCGGGCCCAGAGCCGACAATGACAAGATCTCTGACTTCACTCACACTCACTCCTTAGAAACATATCCAGCGACCATTTTATTCCGCTTTCTTTGATGGCCGAACCACAGAATCGCGCAGATGCCTGATCATAGATATCTCTTCAACACCAGCGGCCTTACCTGCGACTAAGTAACCAAAAAAAGCGGTTAACATCACAACGAATAACTCTCCGGCACGGGCGATCGGTGTTAACTCAACGCCTACCCACGTGATGTATTGAGTCAGAGCAAAAAGTGGGGCCATAACGCCAACGGCCGCCCCCAATAAGTGCAGGTGTTGGCCTAAGAACTCCATCACCTTTATTGCACCTGTGTGCTTTTTCAATAATGAGAGCGTGATGAAAAGGCCGACTAAATAACTAATAGAGAAGGCCACGCCAAGGCCGATAGTTACCCATTGGGTCTGAAGAAGATTGAGAAAGAGATATGAAAAACCTACGGAGATAATATTAATAATAAAGATTGAGATTACCTGTGTGCGTGTATCTTCAAAGGCGTTAAAACCGCGGATCAAAATTAAGTTGATTGAGAAAGCTACAAGTCCAAAACTTAAGGCAGCTAAGACGTAGCCGATATAACGAGAGTCCTCGATCGGAATTCCAATGAAAATAACCTCTGTAATAAGAGGGCCAAAGAATAAGAAGGCAACGGCGCTTGGGATAGTAATAACACCAACTAATTTAATTGCACGAATTAACTGGACACGTACCTCGTCACGATCACCGGCAACAGCTAAACGCGACAAGTGCGGCAAGATCGCAGTAATTATTGAGATTGTGACGATTGAATAGGGCAACAACATAACAAAATAGGCGTATGTATACGGTGTGTAACCGACTCCTCGAGCTATACCCTCTTGCGCACTTCTCACTGCGGCGCTAGTTGCAACGTTAACTGTTACTAAATAACCTAACTGTGAAATCAACACATAGAGCAGAGTCCAACCAGCTAATCCAAATGATTTACCAAGACCGGCTAATCCCCATTGTGGACGCAGTTTTATTCCGAGCCGCTTAATAACTGGGACAAGAACTAAAGCCTGCACAACAACACTGAGTGTTGTTCCCCACCCAAGGATTTGAACCTGTGTTGGAGTAATTGACTCTGCGGTAATACCTGTTGATAAAAGAAGAAAGCCACCAAAGAGTGCAATTCCAACTATATTGTTAGCGATCGGCGCCCACATTAATGGTCCGAATGAGCCCCGAGCATTAGCAACCTGGCCCAGCATTGTGAATAGCCCAAGAAAGAAGATTTGAGGTAGGCAGTAACGGGTAAAGGCGATAGAGATATCTTTTTCTGCCTCAAAGCCAGGCGTAAAGAACTCTGGGGCATATAAGCGCACAAGAGCGGGCGCAAAGTAAACCCCAATTGCAACGAGAACTAATAAAATAAGTGAGATCGTTGTTATCAAGCGCGAGGCAAAACCATCTCCACCATCTTCATGATCAAAAGAGCGAACCAACTGTGGAATAAATATCGCGGTGAGAGCCCCACCTACAAGTAAGTTGTAGAGAATATTTGGCATCGTATTTGCGACGTTGTAAGTATCGGCGAGCAGTGTTGTACCAAGAACAGCAACGATGAGAATTCCGCGCACAAAGCCAGTAATGCGCGAGAGAATCGTTCCAAGGGCCATAACTCCCGAGGCGCGAAATAGCTCATTAGATTTCACTTTGACGCCCCTTTCGTACGCGACGCACACTCTGGGCGATAGCCGCTAGTAAGAGAAGTATCGCCGCTCCAGTGGTAAACCACGTGAGCCTCGGATCGATGACTGTCGCGTTGAGAGCTAATGAAGCGGCCGGGACGACATCACTACCCTGGCTATCAACCATCTGAGCAAAGACAATAGTTTGGCCAGGGGCTATAACAAAGGCGTTTAACTCTAACTGACTCTTTGAGTTAGGGGCCAGCCTCACACCAGTAAAACTATCAACGAGGATACGGGTGTTCATGGCCAACATTTGAATATCAACCGTAACTTCTACCGGAAACTCATTAATGACAGTTACGGGCAGAACCGCCTTCTCGGTAGTTAACTGATACTTACCGGGGTTCACACGTAATCTACGGAGCTGTGCATCAACTGCAGTCTTGGCGTTAAAGGAAAAATAAGCTCGACTTTCGGCATCAAGTGAGGGAGATAATAAACGTCCCAAACGCATACGCAGTTGCACTACATCAGGAACGTTAACAACTTTAGATAACCGGGTGAGGTTTTTTCTATTCTCCCCAAAGCTCTTTCGCAGTAAAGGGCTTAGCTTTGAACTCCCCTTACTCCATCCCCCAGTGGCTTCGCTACGGACAACTCGACCCAAGGCTATTTCAAGCGCGGTTTTTCCATAAGAGTAATAGAGCTTTAACTCACTTGGTGCTAAGCGTTTTGCCATTGCAACGTCAGGGTTTCCATAGGCTAAGGCCACAACATCGTTAGCGGCTGTATTTTTCTTCAACTGTGCAAGCCAAGCGATAGCAATGTCTTTACCGGCCGGTGTGGCATCTGTTGCAAGTTTGTATTCACCGCTCATCGCAACAACTTCATCAATAAGGGCTGGATCGATTACCCAGATTTTTGATGTGCTCAAAGGGGTAAAGACAAGTTGGCCTAAGCGCCCAGAGGGCGTTAACTCTTGTGCTAAATCATCGTTTCTAAACTCACCCGTAAAATTCTGGTGCAACGTGCTTGTAATGCGCACTACCACACTCTCGGCAGAGGCAAAGGGTAATGGGGCGGCGAGAAAAAATAAGGTAAAGAAAACACTTAGGAGTTTTCTCATATCTTTAACTCACCACTTCGAGCAATTAACTTCTTCTCATCGGGATATGCGAGATGTTGAATAATTTCACTTAAGGGAAACCACGAGACCTCATCAACCTCACTCACCTGCGGTGTTAACTCCCCGCTTACTTCAGAGAAGAGATAGTGATGAACAGTTTTATGAATCCTTTTACCACCGGCCATAAACCAAAAATCAATCACACCTAATGAACGAGAGATTGCCGATGTGATTCCAGTTTCCTCAGCAACTTCGCGGATCGCTGCCTGTTCTGGTGTTTCACCCTCTTCAATATGTCCCTTTGGAAGCGACCAGAGCAGACGGGTGCCACTGGCATCTTTGTGATCGATGCGCCCGATGAGAAGACCCTTTGTTCCAGTTGAATCGATAACTAATCCACCTGCGCTGACCTCATCAACGCGTTTGGCATAGACCCGTTTGCTGGCAGGCTTTATCGCTTTAGGTGATGTGGATGGAGAGTGTGTTTGGGGGCCGCGGTTGGCGGGGCGCTTGCGCTTCCGCTTCTTCTTAATGCCGTCGCTGCCCGCACCAGGTGCCGGGATCATGAAGTAAGGGTACTGCTCTAACCTTACTTATTGTGACGAGCGCATTGGGAGTGGCAGGCGAGCTAGCGATTCGTTCTCTCATCGAACGAGCCCCGCTAGCGAGCTCTCTTGCCCAAGCATTTAGTGCCAAAGGCTTTACCTTGGCGCTAGTTGGTGGCCCTGTGCGCGATGCGATTTTAGGACGCCTTGGAAATGATTTAGATTTCACAACAAATGCTCTGCCGCAGGATTCAAAAAAGATTTTGCAAGGGTGGGCAGAAAATATTTGGGAGACAGGAATTACATTTGGAACCGTTGCTGGAAAGCGCGGGGATACAACCGTTGAAGTAACTACATATCGCAGTGAGCGCTACGGCTCTGATTCACGTAAGCCAGAGGTCGAGTATGGAAAAGAGATTCTCGGTGATTTATCGCGCCGAGATTTCACAGTGAATGCAATGGCACTTGAACTTACCGGTGATGCACCAGAGTTCCTTGATCCATTTAATGGCTTACAGGATTTATCAAAAAAGGTTTTAAGAACACCTGGGCGCCCAGGTGATTCATTCAATGATGATCCACTTCGCATGATGCGTGCTGCCCGATTTGCAAGCCAGTTAGATTTTGAGATTGATCCCAATGTTCTAGTATCAATAAAAGATTTAGCAGATCGTATTACGATAGTTTCAGCAGAGCGAGTGCGCGATGAGTTTATAAAAATCCTCATGTCACCCGACCCGCGCGTTGGCATAACAATCTTGGTTGATACGGGTTTAGCCGACATTGTGATTCCTGAGATTCCAAAACTTCGCCTAGAAGTTGATGAGCACCACCACCATAAAGATGTGTATGAGCACTCCATAACTGTCCTTGAACAAGCGATGATGCAAGAGAGCCGACTCGGTGGGCCTAATTTAATTATTCGTCTTGCCGCCCTATTGCACGACATTGGTAAACCCAAAACACGCAGTTTTATCGATGGTGGTGGTGTCTCATTTCATCATCACGAAGTCGTCGGTGCGCGTTTGGCTAAAAAACGTCTACAAGAGCTGCGCTTTGATAGCCATACCGTTGAAGCCGTTGAGACATTAACAGCGCTCCACCTACGTTTTCATGGCTACGGAGATGGAGAATGGAGTGATTCGGCGGTGCGCAGATATGTGCGAGATGCAGGGGATTTGTTAACACATTTACATGTTCTTACCCGCGCCGATTGCACAACGAGAAATAAAGCAAAGGCCACTCGTCTATCTGGGGTTTATGACTCACTCGAGGCACGCATCGATGTCTTGATGGAGCAAGAGGAGCTATCAAAGATCCGCCCAGATTTAGATGGCGCACAAGTAATGGAGCTATTGAATTTAAAACCATCTCGCGAAGTTGGCGCTGCAATGGATTTCTTAATGGAGCTGCGCTTAGATCAAGGGCCAATCGGTGCCGACAAAGCCACGGCCGAGCTACTTAACTGGTGGAAAGACAGAGGGTCGAAGTAAGCGAGCTGCAACAAGTAAGTAAGCAGCACTCACAGTTAACGGAACAACGGCCGAGGCACCTGAGGGTGGGAGTAACAGGGCAGCGATTATCCCGCCAGAGACAATGGCGCCATTAACTACAACATCATAAACAGCAAAGACGCGACCGCGAAAGTAGTCATCGATCTTGGATTGCACTAAGGCATCGTTTGTAACTTTAAGATTTTGTCCAAAAAAAGATGTTAAAAATGCGGTAAGAATTAAAGTGAGTTGTGTTTGAGTAGCGGCAAGGATGAGCGGACAGAGCGCACTGGCAAATAATGCAAAACGCATCCAATGGTGTCGCCCGACCTTACTCACACCGTATGGTGCTAAGAAGGCACCTAGAAAAACGCCGAGACCTGCAAAAGAGAGCGCAAAACCAAAGCCTTTTAAACCCTCTTCAGGAAATGCTGGATCATTAAAAGTATTTCGCTCAAGCAATAGCGCCGTCAACGTCAGAGCAGTTAAACCCCCGCGGTGAACAGCCGTTGCAATAATTCCGCGTGCTGCATCTGAGTGAACGGCCAGAAAAGAAAACCCCTCTCGCATATCTGTAAAACCTTGAGAAAAACTCCCCGCAGCTTTCTCGTGCTGCATCGGACCGATTTCAAACTTCTTCAATCGCCCAGTTAACAGAGCAGCTATAAAGTAGCCAGTACTAGCCATAAGAATGAGTAATGCATCGGCGTGATTGGCTATGGTCAAAGAGTCCACAACGGCGCGCACACCAACACCGATTCCGCCGCCAACGACTACAAGAACTGAACCACCAGTTACAGCCATGGCATTTGCGGTAATGAGTGATTCTGCTTCGACTAAGAGAGGCAGACCTGCAGAGAGTGCGGCGAGGATTAAACGGTTTATTCCAAATGCGATAAGAACCACGATTGTTAAAGCCAAACCAGTAGTGCCACGGAAAATGAAAAAGGCGACAACCAAAAGATTCAGACTTCGCGCCAGATTTGAGAAGAAAAGTGCGCGCTGCCTAGAGACACGATCTAAAATTGTCCCAACAAAAGGCCCAACGATTGAATATGGAAGCAGGACAACGGCAAAGCCAAGGGCGGCACTTAACGCGTTAGCTTGGCGATTCGGTGAGAAGAGAACAAAGGATGCTAAGGCGCTTTGGAAGATGCCATCTGTGGCCTGCCCAGTCCAACGAATCGCCAGTAAACGCGAAAACCTGGGGTGTGTGAGTAGATTAAATAAACCCATAAGAAAGAGCGTAGTCGCAGAAGGTGGTTTATTGTTATGAGCCATGAAGTCGCAACGTTCGTACATCGATTATTCACTTGATAAGCGTGCAACCCTATTGGCGCTCTTTCGTGGAACCGTCGATGCCTGCGACGCCGACCCCTATTTACTAAGGGCGGCAAAGTGGCACGGAGAAAAAACTACCCGCAACTGCCCGGTATGTAAGAAAAATGGATTAGTCGAACTTCGCTACACCTTTGGCGAGCAGTTGGGGCAGTACTCAGGACGCATTAAGTCACCCCAAGAGCTACTTGAGATGGAGAGTGAGTTCGGCGAGTTTCGTGTCTATATCGTTGAGATCTGCCGTGATTGTTTATGGAATCACCTGTGTGCCTCATTTATCTTAGGTGATGGACGAGAGCGCAAGGCGCCCCGCAAGGTACGCACCCTAGAGGACGAAGATTACGCAGCAAGGTAGCCTTAACTAATGCTTCGCAGATTTCTTATTAGAGCTACAGTCTTTATCGGCGGTTTTGGTTTCATCGCCGGCGCTGTTCTCTTTGCACTGGCATATTTTACCGTTGATATCCCAGATGCCAATGCCTACGTTAATAGCCAGTCAACAATAATTCAATATTCAAATGGCGAAGAGATTGGACGAGTAGGAACACAGAATCGTCAGATAATTCCACTGGCAAAGATTCCGCTAAACATTCGTTATGCCGTGCTTGCAGCCGAAGATCGTGGATTTTATTCAAACCGGGCATTTAGTGTCACCGGAATCGCACGTGCGATATTTAATAACCTTAAAGGCGGCTCACTGCAGGGCGGCTCCACCATCACACAACAGTACGCAAAAACCGCTTTTCTAACACCAAGTAGGACTATTCAACGCAAGATCAAAGAGCTAGTTATCTCTATCAAATTAGAGAACCAGTTATCTAAAGATCAAATCTTTGAAAGTTATTTGAATACTATTTACTTTGGTCGCGGCTCATATGGTGTCATGACGGCCTCCCAACAGTATTTCAATCGCAACGTCGATCAACTAACAAATGCCCAGGCCGCTGTTATCGCCTCTATCTTGCGCTCACCCGGCTTATATGATCCGGCATTTAAAAAAGGTAATGAGGCCCGTCTAATTGCCCGTTTTGAATATGTTAAAGAAGGCATGATTGAAGCGGGTTGGATCGATAAAAAAGATGCAGCAAAGATGAAGTTTCCTACCGTTGCACCGAGATCAACATCTGGACAGTTAAGTGGTCCTAAAGGACACATCATTGAAGCGGTACAAAAAGAGTTAGCCAAGCTTGGATTTAGCCAAGAGCAGTTATTGGTTGGCGGTCTTGTTATTAAGACAACACTGGATCAAAAGGCGCAACAATCGGCCGTGGATGCCGTTAATAAGTTTTACCCAACTAAAGCCCCAGATAACCTACATATTGGCTTAGTCGCTATCCGTCCTGGCACCGGTGAAATCGTTGCTTTATACGGCGGTCGTGATTATTTAGTACGGCAGTTAAGTGATGCCACACAGTCAATTGCCTTAGCCGGTTCGACTTTTAAACCCTTTGCAATCATTGCCGCACTAGAACAAGGGATTCCGTTAACATCGATGTGGAACGGGGATTCACCCCAAGTATTTGATGATGCTGGAAAGCCATATGAAGTTTCAAACTATGGAGATGAAGGGTGGGGTCAAGTCGACCTCATGTATGCAACAAAACACTCAATCAACACCGTCTTTGTCCCACTTGGAATTAAAGTTGGACCAACTGCCGTTGTAGATGTTGCCCGTCGCGCCGGTATCCCTGAGTCAATTGCGATGATGCCGACACCATCTGTAGTTTTAGGAGTTGCCAGCCCACACGTTATTGATGTCGCCAATGCCTATGCAACATTTGCCGCTCAAGGTATTAAATCCAAACCATATTTAGTCGCTCAAGTTATTGGCCCTAACAAAGGTATTTTGTATCAAGGAAAATCGGAGAGCCAAGAAGTATTCTCTAAAGAGGTCATGGCCGATTTAACATATGCGCTCAAAGGAACAATCACAGGCGGAACCGGAGCTGCAGCACTTGCTCTGGGCCGACCAGCTGCCGGCAAGACAGGCACATCACAGTCAAACGCGTCTGCCTGGTTTAGTGCATACACCCCACAGTTAGCAGCATCCGTTGCCCTCTTTCGAGATAGTGCATCCGAGTCTTTAAATGGAATCGGTGGCCTCACATCGGTCACCGGCGGAACCTTTCCCGCCAGAATTTGGACCGCCTTTATGAAGGGTGCGCTAAAGGGGCAAGAGGTAATGGATTTTCCCGCCCCATCAAGTATCGGTGGACTTGATCCAATAGTTATTACATCGGGCGGCGTTCAAACCCGCAAACCATAATGGCGCTGCGCTTTAAAGCACTTCTTGCCCTGGCAGTTCTTGCATCTCTGATTTCCTTTACAAAGTTCTCACATTGTGAAGGCACAACATGGGCTACCCCAGATCAATATATTCACGCCTGCTACAGCGATTTACCATCACTTTTTAGTGAACGCGGCTTAGATAAAAACCAGTGGCCCTATGCAAGCGATACAAATGCCGTTGAATATCCAGTTATAACTGGCATGGTGATGTTTGCAACGGCCTCACTCGTTAATACACCTATCGCTTACTTCAATCTCAACGCAGCATTGCTAACGGTTCTCTTTATTGCATTAGTGATGTTGATGCGAAGAATGAAGCCCGAACTGAGCTACTTACTACCCGTAGCACCAGCCATGATTGCATCGCTCTACATCAATTGGGATTTATGGGCGATTATCACGATGATGCTTGCTATTTACTGGTTTGATCGAAAAGCATATCTATATAGCGCGCTGGCTATGGGTATTTCAATCTCTACTAAGTTTCTACCAATCTTTTTAATCTTCCCCATCGTATTTATTCTCTGGCGCCATAACCGCATAAAAGAGTTAGTAAAATACTTAGCAACTACAGTTGGAATCTGGGTAGCAATAAATCTTCCCTTTGTTCTCACGACTCCAACAGGTTGGTGGCGATTTTATAAACTTAACTTAGAGCGCGGCGCCGATTGGGGCTCAATCTGGTTAGCACTGAGGCAGCTAGGTTTGAGCTTAACTAACTTAAACTACTTATCAATACTCCTTCTTCTTATCGGTTTAACAGCTATCATTATCTTCTTATTTGAAATAAAATCTACCCCAACGCTTGCATCGGTTGCATTTATCGTTCTTGCAGCGGTAATGATTGCTGGCAAGGTCTATTCACCGCAGTATGTTTTATGGTTAACACCCCTTGCGATCATTGCGTTAAGTGGTGCGAGAGATTTACCAGCTTTTTGGATCTGGCAAAGCGGCGAAGTTATTTATCACATTGCAGTCTGGCAACACATCGCACTTGTCACTGGTGCCCAATTTGGTCTTGCCGCAGGTGGCTATGCAGCTCTGACGCTTCTGCGGATTGGGAGCACTCTCTATCTGATTTGGAGCCTGATGAAACGGGCGCTAGAGGCCCGTAATCCACAGGGTTCAGCCTTCGATTTACTCTTTGAGGCCTCTAAGGCCTACCCTTAACCCTCTTGAACAGGCAATTATTGTCAGTACAGGAAAGCACTAACCCTCCTGTCACGGAAATGCCGTGGCCGTCTTAGTCCAGAGGAGGTCGGGTTAACGCATGCGTCACTACGAACTTATGGTCATTCTTGATC
>CANJTH010000021.1:0-15512 GCA_947477185.1 Actinomycetota bacterium | reverse complement strand
GATCTTTGGCCGCTGGATCTTCTGGCCACGTCGTCCACTCTTTGATGGAGATGACCATGTGATGAGCGGTCCTTGGTCAAAGCTTGCAAATGGAATCGGTCGCAATCCTCGGAAAGCATGGGTCGTCACAGGTTCAGTCCTCTTACTCTTTGCTTTTGCCTCAACCACACTTAAAGCTGATGGCATTGGCACAGTCGATACATTTACTGGTAATCCAGAATCTGTTGTTGGCCAAAAACTACTTGTTACTCACTTCCCGGGTGGAGAGGGTGACCCAACTCAAATAGTTGTTGCGGTCGACAAGATAGATGCTGTCACTGCTGCAGTTAAGAGTGGGCCAGGTGTTACAGAGATTCTTCCCTTGGTTGATCCAATGACTAAGGTCCTGAAGGTAGTTAATAACAAAGCCATCTTGAATCTCACTCTTGATAAGGCACCAGATAGCGTTGAAGCTGGAAATGATATTCCTAAGATTCGCGAACTAGCCCATGCGGCAGATGCCTCATCTTTAGTTGGTGGAACAAGTGCTGTTTACTTTGATGTGCGTACCGCAAATAATCAGGATAACAAGACGATCATCCCAATTATTTTACTTGTGATTACGATCATCCTTGGATTACTGCTGCGAAGTATTTTGAGTGCCATAGTCCTTCTTGGAACTGTCTTGCTTTCATACTTTGCAACTCTGGGAGTTTGCGCTCTTGTCTTTAACCATATATTCGGCTTTGCAGGAGGAGACAATTCATTCCCACTCTTTGCCTTTATTTTCTTAGTTGCCTTAGGAATCGATTACAACATCTTCCTTATGACGCGTGTACGTGAAGAGAGTGAAAAAATTGGAACTCGCGCAGGGATTATTAAGGGCGTGACAGTAACGGGGGCAGTAATTACTTCTGCCGGTGTCGTTCTTGCCGCAACTTTTGCAGTTCTTGGGTTGTTACCTTTAGTGCCGCTAGCTGAGCTAGGCTTTGCAGTGGCATTTGGAGTACTTCTAGACACCATCATTGTTCGCTCAATCTTGGTTCCAGCTTTGGTCCATGAGATTGGTCCAAAGATCTGGTGGCCATCGAAACTGCAGCGTGAGGATATCAAGAGCTAATGCGCGTAGGCATTGCTGGATATGGATTAGCAGGACGTTATTTCCATACACCTTTGCTTAAAGGGTGTGGGTATGAAGTCGCAGCAATTCAAACCAGCAATGCCGAACGGGTAGCTCATGCTGCATTTGATTTTCCGAATGCAGACGTTGTTGCAACCACGGAAGAGCTTGTTGCTCACAAACTAGATTTAGTAGTTGTTGCTTCTGCAAACATCGCTCATGCCCATGATGCCCTGCTTGCAATCAAGGCTGGTATCCCTGTAGTTGTTGATAAACCGATGGGCCGCACATTGGCTGAAACGAAATCGATTATCGATGCCGGCCTTAGTGCCAATGTTCCAGTTTCAACCTTCTTTAATAGGCGCTGGGATAGCGATGCACTCACAATTAAGCGTGTTATAGCATCTGGTGAACTTGGAGTGATTCACCGAATGGATTCGCGCTTTGAACGCTTTCGCCCCGATCTAAATCCAACATCGTGGCGTGAAAATATGAGTGTTGCCGATGGTGGGGGACAGCTACTTGATTTACAGCCGCACCTGATTTCAACGGCTATCGATTGGTTCGGTGCAGCAACGTTAGTTACCGCATCGGTTCGAGCTTTGCGCGGTGGCGCCGATGATGATTCGCTTTTAGTAATCAAACATCTCAATGGCGTGATCTCATATCTTTCGGCAAGTGCGGTGGTTGGTGCACCTGGACCGCGGATTCGAATTCTGGGGACTAAAGGCGCCCTAGTGATTAATGATTTAGATCCACAAGAGGAGTTACTTCGAAATGGAATGTATCCCAAGGGCGGTACGTGGAGCGTCCCAACTGCATCAAGGGCTTTTATTCATCAAGGTAATGATGTCAACGAGATAGCTGGCGAAGAGGGAAATTACGCACTCTTCTATAGCGCGGTGGCCGGTGCGATCGCCGGCAGTAATCCATGGCCAATTGATAACAAAGACACTCTCTTAGTTGCAGAGATCATCGATCAAGCGCGCCTCATGAATGAGCATGACTAAGCGATTTGACGTCGTAGTTGTAGGCGCCGGATTGGCTGGATTGAGCGCGGGGCTGCACCTACAGAGCAAAGGCGCAGATGTAGCAGTACTAGAGGCAAGTGATCGAGCGGGTGGGCGTGTAGCAACGGATTCAATACATGGTTTTCTCTGTGACCGCGGATTCCAACTCATCAACTCGCGCTATCCATCACTTGTCGAACTCGATGTTATCTCTGAGATTGACTTCATCCCAGCACCGCGAGTCATTGAAGTTGCGCTGGGAGATACTCGTCATGCAATTGGCGATCCGCGAAAGGCCCCCCTTGCAGCTCTAGATAGAGCAACGGGATCGATCCCGCAAAAGTTAGCGCTTCTGCAGCTTCTGCTATCGCGACCGAAGGCAGATGAATCCATTGGGCAGCTGCTTGCCTCATTAGGAGCAACATATGAACGAGTATTGCGCCCATTTCTGACAGGAGTATTTCTAGCTGAGCCAGAGAATATCGATGCTCGTTATGGGTTATCTATTATTCGCTCATTTGTTAACGGCTCACCAGGTCTACCACGTCTTGGTGTTGGTGAGCTTGCCTTTGCACTTGCAAAGAGATTGCCAGAGTTACATTTAAATACACGAGTAGAGCGGATCAGTAATTTAACTCTTGAAACCACAATGGGGGAGATCACAGCTGGTGCAATAATTGTTGCAACCGATGCCAGCACTGCGACACAGTTATTAGATCTAAGTGATGTGAATCCCATGGCTGGCTGTATTACCTGGTATCACTCATGTCAGAACAACCCATCGGGTACAGGGCGTTTAATCGTGGATGGGCAACGCAGGGGACCGGTGATTAATAGTGTCGTCGTCTCTGATATCTCATCATCATATGCACCAAAGGGTGAGCATTTGATCTCATCAACTACCGGACTAAATATTAATGAGTCTGAAGTCAGGCGCCACCTAGCGCTTTTGTGGCAGACCGATACACGCGATTGGCCCTTAATTGCTAAGTATGAAATTCCATCGGCATTGCCTCTGCACTACATCGGTAAATCACTCTCTAAACCATTAAAGATACGTGAGAGAGTTTTCGTTGCAGGAGATTACTGTGCAGTGCCATCACAACAAGGCGCTCTATTTTCTGGAAAGTTAGCCGCCGAGCTAGCCCTCCACTAAGGCAGCCAGTGCATCAGAGAGATGCGGGTAGTCCCACGTAAATCCAGCATCGAGAAGTGCCTGTGGGATAACGCGTTTGGAGCCCAAGACCTCACCTGAGAAGCCACCGAGCACGGCCTTTAATGCAAAGGCTGGTGCAGGAAATACTGCAGGTCGATGGAGTGCGCGGGCTAAGGCCGATGTGAACTCTTGATTTGTTACTGGATTGGGTGCGCTCAGATTAACTGGACCCGAGATATCCTCAACAAGTGCAAATTCAATTGCTCTAACGACATCATGCAGTGTGATCCATGACCACCATTGCTTGCCGCTACCGAGCTTGCCACCAAAACCTAATCGAAAGAGCGGAAGCATCTTGCCAAGTGCACCGCCCGTTGGATCTAATACCAAACCTGTTCTTAGCTTTACGGTGCGGACCCCACCTGCTAAATCGGCCGCAGCCTCCCACTCACGACAGACTGCAGCTAGAAAACCATCACCCACTCGATCTGATTCGATGACTGCGCGGTTACCGCTCTCGCCATACCAACCAACAGCACTGGCCGAAATAAAGACATCGGGTTTAACTTCAGCAACCGCCTTTGCAATTGTGGTTGTTCCCATTAAGCGCGAGTTCAAAATCTCTGCCTTGAACTTCTTACTCCAGCGCTTATCGTCAACCGGTGCACCAGCTAAGTGAATAATCGCATCGACACCTTCAAGGGCGCTTAAATCTACGTACCCTGTATGCGGATCCCACGTAACCTCATCGACTGCAACAGGTGCACGACGAACAAGGCGCTGGACAGTGTGGCCCTCAGATTTTAAGTGACCAACTAGGGCCGTGCCAATTAATCCCGATGATCCGGTAATAGCAATGCGTTCTGGAACTCGCATTAGTTTTAGAGACCTAAATCAGATTCGAATGCTCCACCTTCAAGACGCTCTTTGAGCGTTACTAAGAAACGTGCTGCATCCGCACCATCTACAACTCGGTGATCGTATGAGAGAGCCAGATAGACCATAGATCGAATCGCAATGCTCTCTCCACCATCGTCACCGCGCACAACCATTGGACGCTTAACAACTGCGCCAAGGCCAAGGATTGCAACCTGTGGCTGGTTGATAATCGGAGTATCAAAGAGTGCGCCTCGGCTACCGGTATTTGTCAGAGTAAATGTTCCGCCACCGAGCTCGTCTGGAGTTACTTTGTTATCGCGCGTACGTGCGGCAAGGTCGGCGATCTTTCGTGCAATGCCTCCCATATTTAAATCACCTGCATTTGCCATAACCGGTACCAGTAGACCGCGCTCAGTATCAACTGCAATACCTAAGTGTTCGGTACCGTGATAGGTAATCTGATCACCTTCAACCGATGCGTTCAGTACGGGGTGTTGCTTTAATGCCTCACAGATTGAAACGGCAAAAAATGGAAGAAACGAGAGTTTGACGCCCTCGAGTGCCTCAAATGTTGATTTGGCACGATCGCGTAGTCGTGCAATCTTTGTAACATCGACTTCGACGACAGTTGTTAACTGGGCGCTCACTTGTAGAGATTCAAGCATGCGCGCTGCAATAACTTTGCGAAGTCTGGTCATAGTTACTGTTGTGCCACGTAGAGGCGAAACTGCAACGGAAGGCGCTGCCGATGGAACATGAGCTACAGCCGGCATGCTAGTTACTGGCGCAACTGGAGCAGATAAGGCTTCGACATCTTCGCGACGAATGCGTCCACCAACTCCGGTGCCCTTAACGTTTGCAAGGTTGATGCCCAAATCATTTGCGAGTTTGCGAACCAGGGGAGTCACATAGGCATCACTTGACTGGGTAAGGGGTGCCGCTGGCGCAACAACTACAGGGGCTACTACAACTGGTGCAACAACTACAGGGGCTGCAACAACGGGGGCTGCAACAACGGGCGCAACAACTACAGGTGGGGCAACAACGGGGGCGACAACGGGGGCGACAACTACGGGGGCTGCCTCTGCGCTCTCTCCGATGACTGCTAAGCGAGCACCGACTGCAACGGTGGAATCAATAGGAACATCGATCGAGAGCAGAATGCCTGCAACTGGAGATGGAATCTCGGTATCTACTTTGTCAGTTGATACTTCTAGCAACGCTTCATCGACAGCGACAGTGTCACCAACATTTTTTAACCATCGTGTAACAGTTCCTTCGGTAACGCTCTCACCGAGTGCTGGCATGGTTAGTGAAAATGACATATCTATATTCTCCTTGATTATCCGTGTGCGTGGAGCGGTTTGCCTGCAAGTGCCATGTGTGCCTCACCCATCGCCTCAGAAAGGGTGGGGTGGGCATGAATCAAGGATGCTACGTCGACTGCACGTGCCTCCCAGTTAAAGATCAGTTCGGCCTCAGCCAATAGTTCGCCAACACGGGCACCGACCATGTGCACACCGAGAATGGGACCATCTTTTTCAGCGATTAATTTAATAGAGCCAGCTGTTCCAAGAATCTGCGCCTTGCCGTTTCCAGCTAAGTCATAACTGAGCTCGATCACTTCGTGTCCACGCCTCTTTGCTTCGGCAGTTGTTAAGCCAACCGATGCAACTTCAGGATCAGAGTATGTAACACGTGGAATTCCATCATAGTTAATTGGACGTGGATTTAATCCTGCAATCTCTTCTGCGACCAACATACCTTCGGCAAAGCCCACGTGAGCTAACTGCAATGTCGGTATGAGATCGCCAACGGCCCAGATGCCAGGCACATTGGTGCGGCACTTCTCATCAACTAAAACGTAGCCTCGATCCATAGTGATGCCAGCCTCTTCATAGCCCAAGTTGGCTGAAACTGGGCCACGACCAACTGAGACCAAAAGAATTTCGGCGGTGAAGCTCTTTCCATTTTCAAGAGTAACTTCAACACCTTTTTTGTTAGTGGTAACAGATTTGAAATATGTTCCAAGCTCGAAGTTAATTCCACGTTTCCTAAATGCACGCTCTAACTGCTTACTCGATGACTCGTCCTCAAGGGCGATTAAGTGTGGCAGACCTTCGATAATTGTTACTTCAGCGCCAAAAGATTTCCACACAGATGCAAATTCGCATCCGATGACCCCGCCACCTAAGACGATAACGCTCTTTGGAACGTAATCCATCTTTGTGCCGTGATCGGATGTAATGATCTGCTTTCCATCGATTTCAAGACCTGGCAAACTCTTGGCATAGGATCCAGTTGCAAGAACTATATTTTTACCGGTGTAAATCTGGCCGTTGACTTCTACTGAGTTTTTTGAGACCAACTTTCCATGTCCCTCAACGTATGTAATCGCACGTGACTTAATTAAACCCTGCAAGCCTTTATGAAGACGGGAGACAACACCATCTTTGTAGCTATTGACTCCAGCCATGTCGATTCCATCAAAGCTAGATTTAACTCCAAACTTTGCAGCTTCACGAGCGCCATCGGCGATCTCGGCCGAGTGCAGCAGCGCCTTTGTTGGAATGCAGCCTCTATGCAAACATGTGCCGCCGACCTTGTCGGCCTCGATGAGAACGACGCTCTTTCCTAACTGAGCACTTCGCAGGGCACAGGCATATCCGCCGCTACCCCCACCGATGATGACTAGATCAAACTCTGACACGTTTACTGCTCCGTTCGTGGAATATCTGCAGGACTCTATCTTGCCGTACAGGGGTGAAACTACCCAATGCCTAGTTGCTTGCCCCTTCAACCAAGGTCACGAGTGCGCGAAGTGCGATCCCAGTGCCACCGACTGGGGTATATCCATGTGCCTTGGCGGTATTAAAGGCTGGACCTGCGATATCTAAATGCAGCCACGGCATATCTGGATGAACAAACTCTTTTAAGAAGAGGCCAGCGACCAACATGCCGCCGCTTCGATCTCCAATGTTGGCCATATCTGCAACTGGTGAGTCAAGAGATGCACGTAGTTCAACAGGCAATGGCATCGGCCAAAACTGTTCGCCACTCTTTGAGGCAGCAGCTAAGAACTCTGATGAGAACTCTTCGTTATTTGTCATAACAGCACTCGTGCGTGTGCCGAGGGCGATAACTTGTGCGCCAGTCAACGTTGCAACATCGATGATTCCATCGAGTTTGTTCTTGCTGGCTTGAGCCTTTACCAAAGCATCGGCTAAAACTAAGCGCCCCTCTGCATCGGGATTTAATACTTCAATAGTTTTGCCACCGAAAATCGTAATGATGTCACTTGGGCGAGTCGCCTTATCACTTGGCATATTTTCAGCCAACGGCGCCCAGGTCTCAATTGCAACAGGGAGTTTGAGCGCTGCAATGGCCAGTGTTGCAGCACATACTGCAGCTGCCCCGCTCATATCTGATTTCATCGCCTCCATGCCGAGGGCCGGCTTGAGAGCTAAACCACCTGTATCGAAAGTGATTCCCTTACCTATAAATGCATATCGCTTTTTGATTGCACCCTTTGGTGTGTAGGAGATATGTAGAAGACGTGGTGGATTGGCCGATCCCTGACCGACTCCAATAATTCCACCAAAGCCTTGTGATTTAAGTTGCTTCTCATCCCAGATAGTTATCTTTAATCCAGCCTTCAACCCGCCAGCGGCCTTAAATGCAACTGCTAATTTTTTAGTGAAAGAGTCAGGCGTTAAATGCGAGGGAGGGGTGTTGATTAAATCGCGTACTAAAAAAGTGTAATCGGCAATAATCTTTGCGCGCGCAATAGCGGCCTTTGCATCTGGCTTAGATGCAGATTTACTGTAGATAGTAATCGTCTTTAGAGCCGCCTTGTGCTCGGCCTTGGATGATCCTCTGAACTCACTAAAGACATATGCACCAAGGGCTGCGCCTTCGGCAACAGCTGCGATGGATTCAGGAGTTGTTGAAGAGAGGGAAAATGTTGCAGCGTTTGTACCTGCCAGAGCTCGTGATGCGGCCCCAGCTGCTCGGCGCAGGCTCTCGTGTGAGTAGGAGTTAGATTTTTTGCCAAGACCTGTAAAGACCATCATGCTCACTGCGCTGCCCGGAGTTTTAATGACCTCATCTGCAGCGCCCGTAGCACCCATTTCAATAAGTGATGCCAGAATCGCTTTTGTATCGATGGCTAAGTCACCAGATTCGATTGCAATGCCGCCTTTGGCGTTTGTAGATGCCAACCCTAAAACTAGAACTTCATCTTTAAGGAGGCCATCAGATATTTTTAGTGTGGTCATAGGCCTTAGCGTAATAGATGTATTGGTAGGTTTGTACAATGAAGATCTCCCCGCTCAACGACAAGCATGTAGCCCGTAATGCAAAGATGGCTGATTTCGGCGGATGGATGATGCCTATTGAATATCCTGGTGGTGGAGTCATAGCCGAGCACACGGCCGTGCGTGAGCGTGTAGGAATCTTCGATGTATCCCACTTGGGCAAGGCATCAGTGATCGGGGTTGGAGCTCTTGATTTTCTCAATACGATGTTTACAAATGATCTTAATCGAATCGAGGATGGGTCGGCTCAATACACATTGCTGTGCAGCCCCGAAGGAGGGGTGATCGATGATCTGATCGCCTATCGAAACTCCCCAGATGATATTTTCTTAGTTCCTAACGCTTCCAATACCACTGATGTAGTTTCAACTCTTCAATCAATGGCACCATCAGGCATAAATGTTACTAATCTTCATAATGAGTTTTCAGTTATAGCTGTCCAAGGACCGCTAGCACCCCAAGTAATGCAGTCTCTGGGAATTAACACTGAGATTGACTACATGGCATTTTCCCATGTTGTTATCAGTGGAGCCAAAGTAATTCTCTGCCGTACTGGTTACACAGGAGAGCTGGGCTACGAACTTCTTCCAAAGGTCAGCGATGCCTCCCGTGTGTGGGATGCACTCGTTGCCGCGATCGAACCCCTCGGCGGTTTAGTCTGCGGACTAGGTGCCCGCGATACATTGCGTACTGAGATGGGCTATCCATTACATGGACATGAACTTTCATTAGAGATCACCCCAGTGCAGGCAAGTGCAACATGGGCCATTGGCTGGGATAAAGAGAGCTTTATCGGTAGTCAATCCCTGCGCACGGAGAAGGCCAATAAACCTTTGCGGCGAAGTGTTGGGGTTAAATCCTTAGATCGTGGAATCCCGCGTGGACATATGCAGGTCAAGAATGCAGCAGGAGAGATTCTTGGTGAAGTTACGAGTGGAACTTTTTCTCCAACACTCAAAGTTGGAATCGGTATCGCACTTCTATCATCGAGCGTGAAAATAGGTGATCAGTTAGTAATTGATGTTCGTGGCCGTGATTCATTAGTTGAGGTAGTTAAGCTCCCTTTTGTTGCCTCTCACGTTCGATAAATTCAATCGGTGTGAGAAAAGCTGCTCGCACATAGGTGCGTCGCAGGGCCGTCAATACAGGGTGCCCTGCAATGAGAATGAGGCCCGAAGTAAATACTGCTCTAGGTAGATCCCAGGCCATGGCCGTTAGAAAATGAAAAGTAAAGAAGCGATTAAGGTTCTCAGCGATTGGGGCACCGGCAAGAAAAGACAGTTGTGTATCGGCGCCCAATGCCCACGGCCAGAACTGCAGATCCATCAAAATCCCAAATAGCTCACTTGCAAAAACAGCAAAGAGCATGAGCATCGCAATCTCTTTCTTACCACGTACCTTCTCTCGGCCTGGTAGCAGTCCAGCTAGTAGCCCAATCCACGCCGCAGCAAATATTTGATAGCCCAGCCATGGACCTAGTCCACCTGTTAATAAGGCCGAGACAAAGATGGAGATCATCCCGAGGAGAAAGCCGAAGGAGGGACCAAAGACTCGCGCGCTCAATATTAATAAAAACCACATTGGTTCGATTCCAACGGCGCCAGCACCTAATGGACGAAGTGCTGCAACTAGGGCAGAAAGCACACCTAGGAGTGCAACAGACTTTGCATCCATACTTGAGTTGGAAATTTCAGAGATAGAGAGCACAACCGCGACCGTTATCGCCAGCGCAAAAAAGATTTGAGTTCGAGGCAGATTCTCACCCGCATAAAAAAATGGCCAGAAAAAGCCCGCCGCACTAATGCAGGATGCAAGAGTTAAAACAGCTGCGTTACGCCGAGTGAATCTAACGACATCCTTTGTCAACATCATGGAGATTTGCTTTCAATTGCCGCGATTACATCGCGCACTCGTAGCCAAGGCTGAGGCGACATAACTTTGGCAACTTGTGGGGCAAAGGCTGGGGATGAGAGTAGGACATCGATAGTTGGACCATCGGCAACGATGTCACCATCGGCGAGAAATATTGTACGGCTGGCTAATTCGGCAACGAGCTCTACATCGTGGGTTGCAATCACGACGGCACGATTAAAGATCGATGCAAACTCAAGCAATATACGTGTGAGTGATTTCTTGGCTTCATAATCTAAGCCTCGCGTAGGCTCATCGAGTATGAGCACTTTAGGATTTGCCGAAAGCACAACGCTTAGGGCTAATCCAAGGCGCTGTCCTTCTGATAAATCGCGAGGATGGGTATGTAGCGAAATGCCGGGAACTAATTGGGCAAGTACTGAGTGTGTGGTCCCAGGTGGGATCTGGTTATCTTTATCTGCCTGCTCGCACTCTCTCTCAACTGATTGGGCGTAGAGAAGATCACTTGGCTCTTGTGGAATGTAGCCGATTGTCTGTCTGCGCAGCTTGCTATGTAAATCTTTTGATAGAAGTGAGTGCACGCGAACAGTGCCGGTTTGCATCTCATTTACCCCGGCTATTGATCGAAGCAGAGAGCTCTTTCCAGCCCCATTGCGCCCCATGATTGCAACGATTTCATTATCAAAGACTGTGGTCGTGATTGAATCAAGTGCAATTTTAGTTCCGTAGGCAACGCTTAGTTGTGCTATCTCTATGACAGGAACTGAACTTACAGAAAGAGGGGTTGGTTTAGAATTTGGTATTGATTCGCGCAGCCCTTGGGTCGCACGACGCATGTCTCGCACAGATAGTCCAGCATCCTTTAACCCAAGGGCTCGAGCCAAGTGGACGATGGGGGGAGCGATAGGTGAGCTTTTCATTATCTCTTGCGCCGTTCCAACTGTTGTCACTCCACCACCGCTGATATGAACAATGCGATCTGCAAAATCGATAACACGCTCTAATTTATGTTCGGCGATGACGATGGTAATACTCAAGTCATGAACTAAACGGTGCAAAATCGATAGGACCTCTTCTGCAGCTATTGGATCAAGTGCACTAGTTGGTTCATCCAAAACTAGAACTTTTGGGTGCATAACAAGAGCACTAGCGATTGCAACGCGTTGTTGTTCCCCGCCACTGAGTGTTGCAATGCTGCGTGATCGAAGAGGTACTAGTGACATTAAATCCAGCGACTCTTCAACGCGCTTTCGCATAGTCTCATTTGGCAGATTCAGCGCCTCCATTGCAAAGGCCAACTCTTCCTCGACCGTATCTGCAACAAAGCCATTGATGGGGTTCTGACCAACGATCCCAATAAGGTGTGCGAGAGCCCCGGGCTTAACTTCGCGCGTTGATAGGCCATCAACTGTTATATCCCCAGCCAATATTCCACCTGTGTGATGAGGCACCAAACCATTAATTAATCGCAAGAGAGATGATTTACCCGATCCTGTTGGCCCAATAACTAGTACCAACTCACCTTCGGCGATCTCTAAATTCAGATTCTCAAGTACCGATGTAGTTGAATTTGGGTACACCAGCGAAACATTTGAAAACTTAATCACGATAACCCCATAACTAATAATCCTGAGAGTACAACTGCGCTATCGGTCATACGCCAACTAATGGGGCGGTAGCGAGAGCGCTTTCGGCTGACTCCATAGCCTCTGGAATCCATGGAGGCAGCTAAATCTAGAGAGCGGGCAAGAGACTCTTCGAGCAAGGGAATTGCTACACGTCTATACGATGCAAGGCCTCTCGTATCCTGTCCCCGCAGACGCTGAGCCTGTCGGATTCGCGTCACACTTGTGACTAACTGAGGCAGAACTGATGTCGCAATTACAACTGTTACACCAAACTCATAAACATAAATTGGAAGTACTCGTAGTAATCGATGCGGACTCGTAAGCGATGCAGCTGCCCCAAAAATTACGATGATGGCGCAGATGGTTACACCCTCACTCAAGGCCGATGAAAGACGCTCAAGAGTAACTGCGCCTCCAATGCGTATACCTGGCATCCAATCTGGGAGCGGCACTCTGGGAAGAGTAAAGAGAGTTGTTCCAGGGATCGGGACTCCGATTACGACTCCTATGAAAGTGCGAACCATTAAAATCCCGAGTGCAATCTTTAAAGTCCAGTTAAAGCTCTTACCCCAAGGCGCATCATCGCGCTGTGATAGAACAATCAATCCCACCACACCCACTGACACAACTGCGAATACTGGTGTGTTTGCGCGTGCGACCGAGATCGCAACTGCACATGACCATATCCACCATGTCAGTGGGTGAAGTGAGAGCTTCTTCATTTGAAGATTGTTATTACTTTTTTGATAGAGCCTTGGGAGTAGGAATTTCAACGCCACACTCTTTAGCTGGGAAGCCATTGAGGCCGCAGATGAGTCCTGATGATGCTGCGCGAATCTTTACGACTTGACCTAAGACATCTATTCCCTGTGAAGCCTTAGCAGTTCGCACACAGCGGGTAATTGTCTTTGCCACCTTTTCACCCTTGGGGGCCCATGCAGCCGCTCCAAACTCAATTACTAAAGCGATTCGTTTGGTATCTGGATCTGCCTTTGTCGTGCCGCAGATTTTTTTGAAATCTGGCTTTACCTTTGGTGCAAGCGATGGAATGTCATCACTGCCAAATACAAAAGACCAGCCTTCAACGGAGCCATCTGCGATATCAACAGTTGGTCCAGTCATGGCAGCCGTCCACGTAGTTTTATCTGGTGCGGTTTGGAAGTATCCCCAGTAGCGCCAACCTTTTTCGGCAGCGCTGGCAGGTGGAGTTAAGAAGAGAGATGATGTAAGAATTGTGATTGCTACGAGTATTGATTTTAATCTCATTGATGTGAAGCCTCTCGAAAAAAGAAGAGTCTCACAGGGGTAATCCATCTAAAAGTGCAGAGAGCGCACCAGTATCTAGGACCACACCCCGCAAACCTCGGCGGGTGTCATGTCGATTACTGTCTTTCATTAGGTAATCCGACTTAGCGCTTTTCATAGTGCGCCTTACGGTTGCGGGTCAGCGTCGGAGTTTCACCGAACTTCCCCTAATGAGAAACCTATTAAGTTGTAGGCGAAGGCAACCACACTGCGGTGGAGTTGGCAAATAACCACGCAGGTTCTAGGGTCATCCCATGGAATATCGTCGCCTTGGCAGTACTGGAATGTATGTTTCTGAGATCTCCTATGGAAACTGGATTACTCATGGCTCTCAAGTAGAGGCCGAAGCTGCAATCAAGTGCGTCAAAGCCGCCCTCAATGAAGGCATCACTACCTTTGATACTGCCGATGTCTATGCCGGCACTCGCGCCGAAGTTGTATTGGGCAAGGCGCTCAAAGGAGTGCGGCGTGAATCCTACGAACTCTTTACAAAGGTCTATTGGCCAACGGGTCCTGGAAAAAATGATCGCGGTTTATCGCGCAAACACATTATTGAATCCTGTAACGCATCACTCAAGCGTCTGCAAACAGATCACATCGATCTATATCAAATGCACCGTTTTGACTTTGAAACCCCATTGGAAGAATCACTCAGCGCCTTTGATGATTTAATCCGTGCTGGAAAGGTGCATTACATAGGGTTTTCAGAATGGACCGCTGCGCAGATTTCATCGGCGCTAACAATTCAAGATGCACATGGCTACAACCGATTCGTCTCTAGCCAACCGCAGTACTCAGCGCTTTGGCGGGTAATCGAGGCCGAAGTTGTCCCACTCTCGATTAAAGAGGGTATCGGGCAGATCGTATGGTCACCGATGGCACAAGGCGTTCTCTCTGGAAAGTATCTACCAGGTAAAAAATTGCCAGCTGGATCACGCGCAACTGATAAGAAGAGCGGTGCCAAAATGATTTCAGGATGGCTGCGTGAAGAGGTTCTTACCGCCGTTGCGAACTTGGCACCTGTTGCTAAAGAGGCTGGTTTAACGATGTCGCAACTTGCCATCGCGTGGGTGTTACAGAATCCAAATGTCTCATCTGCGATTATGGGTGCAACAAAGCCATCTCAGGTGAGGGAAAATGTGAAGGCTGCAGGTGTAAAATTAGATGCATCGACTATGAGGGCGATTGATGCTGCACTCGGAAAACTACCTGAAAAAGATCCAACTAAAAATATAAGCCCAAATCCCCGCGCTTAATTAACGCTATCGCCAACCTTTGCCTGAGGGTGCGGTGCACGCAGGCGACGCATCTGTGTAGAGCGTAGCCAGGCATACATACCTAGACGTTTAGTTGCAGCATTTGGAAATTTCGCTGATACCAGGGTGCGAATTTTTCGGCTCAAGAAAATGCCATCGATCACGGCGATAAGTAATACGCCATACATGACTGCGATAGCACCCAACTGGACGGATGCCTTGGGAATCAGAGTCAAGATTAAAACTACAAAGATAATTGGCAGAAAATACTCACCGATTGAGCGGCGAGAATCGACATAGTTGCGCACGAAGCGGCGCTCGGGACCGCGGTCACGGGCAGGCAGAGCGCTTTCTTCCCCACGCAGATATGCAGCACGTGATGCAACACGATCGTGGCGGGAGGCCTCTTTTGCCGCGCGCTTTTGATCCTTTGTTACTACTGGGGCAAGAGAGGATGTGATTCGCTTTGCCTCTGAGATTTTACGTTTAGGGGTCGGGCGCCCCTTGCCAGTTGATTCATTAGCCATGTGACTAACTATATTAGTTTTTCTACCTCTTTGGCTCGCAAGGGTTAGGGGGAGAAGGTAGGCTTATCCCATCTAGTTCAAGGAGAGCCATACATGACTACAGAGACACCAACTGACTCATTAACAACTGCGATTCGTTTAACCGATGTCGCTGCAGTGAAGGTAGCTGCGCTGTTGGCACAGGAGGGCCGCGATGACTTAATGCTTCGTGTGGCCGTTCAACCTGGTGGCTGTTCTGGTCTTCGCTATCAGCTCTACTTTGATGACCGCAACCAAGATGGAGATATCATCCACGAATTTGGCGGAGTTAAAGTCATTATCGACAAGATGAGTGATCCATATTTAATGGGCGCTTCAATTGATTTCGTGGACACAATCGAAAAGCAGGGTTTCACAATCGATAACCCAAACGCTGGCGGATCCTGTGCCTGCGGCGATTCATTTAACTAACTCACACTACTTAG
>CANJTH010000020.1:0-15949 GCA_947477185.1 Actinomycetota bacterium | reverse complement strand
TTACTTCCTTGAACCAGGATATCTCCAATCTCATATCGCAGCAATGGTTGAATCTTGCTAGTAAGAGAGGTAATTATCGCTCGACCTGGTTTACCAATTTCAACTTCTTCACCATTTTCATCTAGAACCTCAACTACAAACCTTGGAGCTAAGATATGCAGGTGATCATCGACTGGGCATTGAAGGGCAATCACACCAAACTCTTCGCTTGAATACCTGTCTACAACTCTTACCCCAAAAGCTTCATTGATGAGGGATCTAGTTGTTGATTCCATTACGTCACTTACTGACAAAACTTCCTTAAGGTGCTTTATGTGCCTTGGTTTGCGTAACTGCTCAATAGCCATCAATCTGAGCATTAGTCCGTTGGTGAAAAGATAATGAGGTTGAATTATTTCGAGCTCATCGAGTAGTTGAGGCGCTGTCCTATTTGTAGATTCACGTATAACTGGATTTGAAGGATTACCAATATAAGTGAGTGCAAGATTTTTTGGTGCTTTATCATTATCAGGTTTGTTAACTCGAAAAGAGGCAACTTTCAAACTCACGTCTCGTTTGTGCCAAAGCCATTCAAAAACAACTGAGGAACTCACCATTAATTCATGAAAGCTGGCTAATTTTATAACCTCCTTTGGTTGGCTAGTAGTTCCTGAGGTGCGAAAAATTCTGTAATTCGACATTGCAATGTTAGGTGAGAGTATTCTCATTTTTTCGCCGATTAACTGTAATTCTCTGGGCTTAGTAATTGGAATCTCTTTCAATATGGATTTAAGTTCGTCAGCTGAGCTGTACGCGGCAGATTTAAGCCTATCTCTCCAAAAGTCAGAATTACTTGATGCATATTTGATGAGGCTAGATAACTTATCGAAAGCCAAACTTTCCTGTGTCTTCAAATCTACTTTAGTTTGAGAAATAAGAGATTCAGCCTCATTTAGTACCATTTCTTTTTTGCTGAGATGATTGTGCATCTCTGAATTGTAAGTCATTTCTCCCTAAAAATGACAAACTATAGGTGGCCTTCTTCTACAAAGAAAGTTACATGCCTTGAGATCAAATCCTTTTGGACTCCTGCTTAGTCGTAAAAACTAAGTGCTTGAAAGAATTAAACTGGGCGAATTTTGGAACGACAGTAGATACGTCTTTGTTCAAGAAGATGGATTACCTCTTTACCCAGGTACCCCATCGGATCTATTTATGAAGATGTTGAACAACGCTTGAATTCTGGCTATAAGTGGGGCGGGTCGGGCTCGAACCGACGACGACGGAATTATGAGTTCGGAAGCGATGACTGGGAGTAACACGGTTGAGCGTGGTTGACGCAATCACAACTAACAACTTAAGTTCCGACGCCCTTCCATAGCAACCTCTGTTGGGGTAACAAGTGCACGGATTGTGCACTGAGTGAGGCGGGTCGGGCTCGAACCGGCTGCCTTATTAGATGTCTCTTTCTTAAATCGATATTTAACGCTTCATGAGATGCATTGAGATTGCGAGCTGCGCCCGATGAAGTCTTGTAACGAGTTCAGATTGTCTAATTCCAAGATCCTGAGAAACATCTGAAAAAGTCCGCTTTTGGTAGAAAATTCCCATCGCTACATCTTTGAGAGATTCAGGAAGTGTCTCGATTGCAGATAGAAGTTGCTTTGCAGGTATTTTTGAAAGATCTGCATCGCCATCTTCTTCGAAAGAGATATCTAGATCAAAAAAATTGCTCATAAGTAAATCTCGTTTCTCAATTTATTTAGTTCTTGTCTCAGACCGATTCCTGCTGCTCCAACTAATTTACCTTGACGACGATAACTAAAAATAAAGTTTGCATCAAGACTTCCCTGTAGAAGTTCAACGTCATCCGCGATTTTAGGTTCTCCATAACTAAGGATGCTCATTTCGTATTGATCGCTCCAGAATGAAGGTAGTGGATTAAATTGTTCCGCAGGATCAAAGTCATTAACAGAACCAGGATTGGCAGCATTGGCTATCTCTCGACCTACTCGCTTCCCACCTTCAATTGGGATATTCCAATGCTCAATTCGCCGAGCAGGAAGTTGTTGATTTACATAGGGGAAGCGAGCAATGTCTCCGACGACAAAGAAATTTTCGATCAATCCACCATCTATGTTAACTGCTCGAAGTGTCTTATCCGTAAGCACTCCGTTTGATTTGTCTAAACCACTTCCTTCAAGCCACTCAGTATTTGGTAACGAGCCAACCGCTTCAATAAAAATATCGCACTCGAGTGATTTTCCATCGCCAAGAATGACGCCCGTTACGAATGATTCGCCGACCAAATCCTTAACGGAATTATTCATATGAAAACGGACGCCTTTAGCTTCATGCCTAATCTGAATCTCATTACCGAATAATTCCCCAATTATTGGCGCTAATGGAGTATTTTCCATAGCAACTACATCAACTGAACAACCTAACTTCTTGAGAGTTGCTGCAAGCTCTAATCCAATAAATCCAGCACCAAGGATTACAACATGCTTGCCAGGAGCAACAGCAGAACGAATTCTCTTGGCATCGTCGTATGTTCGAAGTGAAAAGCGACCAGATTCGACGAGATTTTGGAAAACCATTTTTCGAGAGCGCAATCCGGTAGCAGCGACTAGAAAGTTATATGAAAGTTTCTTGTTCGAACGGAGCACAACTTCGTTTTTCTGTATGTCGACAGATTGAGCCGGATCACCAAGAATAAAATCAGCCTTCAATTCCTCTGTATTGATCTTAAATGCCACCGAATCCAACTCTTTATCTTCAGCAAGGAGTGCTTTTGACAGAGGTGGACGGTTGTATGGCAGATGCTTCTCTGCTCCGATAAGAGTAATTTCACCCGCAAAACCTGAACGCCTTAAAGATTCTGCAGTGCGAAGCCCTCCCATCGAAGCCCCGACAATCAAAACTCTATTCACTTAAAACACCACATTAAGTTTTTCTTGGTTCTACTTATTCGGTGACTGTGATGGCTTGCATAGGACATACATCTGCAGCAGCTTTCACATTTGCGCTTTCAGAGTCTTCAGCAGTTGCGAGGTATTCCAATCTATCCTCGGTATTAAGTTTGAAGATATCTGGTGCTTCAAAGACACATTGTCCATAATGTTGGCACTTTTCCATATCCACATGAACCTTGATCATTCTTTCTCCTTTACCGTAGATGGATACAAATCTTTTGAAGGTGTACGAATGCCTCGAAATTCCCAATCGCCACCTAGTGCAGTAGAAATAACCTCTTCACTTTCAGTTGGTTGTGCGCCAACACCTTCTCGAATCAGGTGACCCTCTGTAATTGTGTTACTAAGGCGGCCAAGTCCCTCGACTTCAACTTCAACTATGTCGCCAATTTGTACCGGACGAGAGTGTGCTGGGGTGCCAGAAAAAATCATGTCGCCGGGAACTAGGGTGATAGTTCTTGCAATGTCTGCAACTAGGTAATGCATATTCCATTCCATGTTGTCGGTGTTGTCTTCTTGTTTGAGTTCAGCATTGACATAGGTTCGAATCATTTTGTTTCGAAAATCCCAATCTGTGACTATTCCTGGGCCTACCGGAGCAAGGGAATCTGCTCCTTTAACGCGCAGCATTGAACCAGCATCTGTATCGCGGAAATCATGGAGCCCAAAATCATTACCGACGCTATAACCGGCGATGTATTCGCCAGCCTCTTCAATTGAAACATCTTTACAAGTTTTTCCAATGATTATGACAATTTCGCCTTCGTAGTTAAGCCATTTACAACGCTTTGGCCTGACCACGTCACCATTATGAGAATTGAGCGCTGTGATCGGCTTGTGAAAATAGGTTGGAGCAGCAGGTAACTTTGTTAAGAATTCTTTTGTGCGGCTGTCATAGTTCAGATGCACTGCAATAATTTTGGTTGGAATAGCAGGTGGTAAATGGCGTGCATCTTGAATTGCAAAATTGCGTCCATCTTTTGCTACAAGTGAATCCCCTTGTCGCTCAACCTCTAGCGCTTTTCCTTCTACTTCAATTCTTCTAAATTCAGTCACGCGAGAGCACCAAATCCTTCGGCTGTGCGAATCCATTTGATGGCTCAGGGAAATAAACATGAACCTGACCCGTTCCTACAGAATTCTCATACTCGCTATAGAGAACACCCTTTGACTCATTGCGTTCTTCACCGAGAGCACCTGCCATTGCCAAGTAATGAAAGAACCCGGCTTCCGGCTTGTACTTTCTGAAAGTATCAAAATCTTCAAGAATTGCTGCATGATTTCCAGCTTTCATCCACTCAAGAACTTTGAGGTCGTATTGATAAGCCTCAGGCGTGTAGATATGAATTGGATCGCTCGCTTCATGCTTTCTTAAGTCTCGCAATTTATGGAATGTATGGGACAGGGCACCGGATGCAAGCAAAATTACTTTGCGATCGCTATCTCGAATCGCTTCCCCAAGTGCCCTGCCTGCTCGAATGAAATCTTCAGGCGTACCAGTCTGACAAACTGACAAACTAATCCATTTTTTATCATCTAACCCTCTACCAAGGTAATGCCAAAGATTGATAGTCGCGTAATAGATTGGAAGATGGGGATCAGCAATTGGAGTGATCCACGTACCATTTTTTTCATCATACTTTGAAAGTGAATTTGCGAGTTCTGGATCACCTTTAATGGAATAAGGAATTTGAGACATTCCACGTGGCAATTCCTCAGATGTAAATAACCCAGAACGCTCGGCCGCTGATGTGATGACAAATTCGACAGTAGTTGCCCAATGGCTATCAAGAACAACGACAGTGTCGTAATCGAGTACATCGAAGACGTCTTTGCGAAGTTTCTTAAGTCCGGGGACCAGACTGATCTCCTGGCCATTATTGAGATCTTTGCGAACTGTTTCTGGCAACATAATTGTTGGAACGTGTGCCAACAATGCGGCTCCGACTACTTTTCCCATTTCTAATCCTTCCATCCATTTGGCGCTATCACAGTGTTTTTTACATCAGCGTAAAAATCAAAAGACCAAGTGCCACCATCGCGACCGATTCCTGACTTCTTAGACCCTCCAAATGGCGCACGAAGATCTCGCACAAAAAAACAGTTGACCCAAATAGTTCCAGCAACAAGATTTTTAGTTATTTTTGATGCACGTTCACGATTACCGGAAACTACGATTGCAGCAAGTCCAAACTCGGTGTTATTTGCGAGATTAAGCGCCTCATCATCTGTTGAAAAAGTTTGCACACAAAGAACTGGACCAAATATCTCGTCGCGGTAAATCTCACTATTGATATCAGGGTTCATTACAAGTGTTGGTTGATAAAAAAGACCCCCTAGCGCTTCATTTGGCTTTCCGCCAAGAAGGATTTTTGCTCCTTCTTTCTTTGCGCGTTCTACAAAGCCGGAGATGCGTGCAAAGTGATCACGATGGATCTGGGGACCGATTTGGGTATCTTCAATTCGTGGATCACCCTGCTTAATCTGCTTGGCTTTTTCGAGGAATTGTTCTGCGAACTTCTCTACAATTTTTTGGTGTACAAGAAGTCGCGTTCCAGAAAGGCAGACCTGTCCGGCATTGTCATACTGTTCAACGGCTAATGTTGTCGCTAAATCGAGATCAGCGTCATCTAGAACTATCAGAGGACTCTTGCCACCGAGTTCAAATGAAACAGGTGTGAGGTTATCTGCGGCAGCCTTTGCAATCTTTTTCGCAGTAGGAACTGAACCAGTGAAAGATATTCGTGAAACTCCTGGATGTTTAGTCAGAGCAGCCCCTGCTTCTTCTCCAAGCCCGAAGACAACATTGAAAACGCCTTTAGGAATGCCAGCTTGAACAGTCAAGTCAGCAAAGAAAGATGCTGTAAGAGGTGTCCACTCAGCTGGCTTCAGCACTACGGTATCTCCAGCAGCAAGTGCTGGACCAATTTTCCATGTTGCAAGCATTAAGGGTGCGTTCCATGGCGTGATGAGAGCTGCGACACCAGATGGATCCCACGAAACATTGTTAGCGTGCCCACGTGTCTCGAAAGGTTCGTGCTTGAGTTCGTTTCTCGCCCAGTCGGCAAAGAAGCGAATATTTGCAGCGGCTCTTGGCATTACACCTTTTCGATGTGAACGAAGCAACGCCCCATTATCAAGAGTTTCAATCTGTGCCAGAGTTTCAACATTTTCTTCAATCAATTTCGCTAGACGTTCCAATAACTCGCCTCGACCCGAAGGCCCAAGGTCTCGCCAAGCAGGAAATGCCTTACGCGCAGATTCGACAGCAAGATCAACTTCATTTGATCCGCCACGAGGAAAATCACCAAGGAACTGACCATCGATTGGCGATGTGTTACGAAGAGTTTTTTCTGATGAAATTCGCTCACCATTGATGAAATGACAGGTGGAGATTTCAACGCCTGCTATTTCAAAACTCTTCACTTCACACCATTTCAGCCAAATTGGCGATAATCTTGTGCTTATCATATTCGTTAGGACACTAACGAGAGAGTTAGGCTACTCTAGATGTCGGCGAGTGTGAAGCCTAAAGGCGTGGAAAACTCAGTCAAAGGGGGAGAAGATGGTTAACCTTCGACCGCGGATCGCGATACCTGCCCGACTGGCTGAATCAACTTCGGTAACTAGGTATGCGGCTATTGTTACAGCTCGAAAACTCGCCGAATTGGTCTGGGATGCCGGAGGGGAACCACTATCTTTTCTTCCAGTTCAGGATGAGAAATGGGCAGGACGACTACAAGGCATACACGGAATCCTGTTGCCGGGTGGAGCAGACGTTGATCCACAGTTTTATGGCCAAGAACGTGCGTCTCAAGAGCTTTACGGAATCAACACCACACAGGATGAGTCCGATATCTCTTTGGTAAATTATGCTTTTGAGTCGAAATTACCCTTATTCACAATTTGTCGTGGCACCCAAATTGCTAATGTGGCGTTGGGTGGGACCTTGGTTCAGCACATGGAAAAACCACATTTGAATAGTTCCTCAACTATTGAGTTCTCCAACTTCGATGCCGATCTAGGTTTAAGTGAATCTTCACTTGCCATTTCATGTTTTCATCATCAGTCAATTGATTCTCTAGCGCAAGGAATAACTGCCTTGGCATATGCCGACGAGGGCCATATTGAAGCAATCCGATATCCAGGGGATGCATGGGCATTCGGGGTGCAGTGGCACCCGGAAGATAATTACAAAGAAGTCCAAGGCCAATTGGAGATTGTAAAAACCTTTATCGACGCTGCTAGAGGCTAAAACTTCTTAGTGCGAACCTTTTGTGAATTAAGTGTGATGCTTCTTAGCGCATCAGCTGTTGCTTCCTGAGTAGACAACTTCAGCGAGGATGTCAAAAGTACTTCGTGCTGATTAAACTCTGGAAAGATTTTCTTCATCATTTTCTTACCATCTTTAGTCATGCTAACTAGAACAAGGCGACGGTCGGTCTTACTCTGTTTCTTAATTACTAAACCATCTCGCTCCAAAGTTTTTAGTACTCCTGAGAGAGTAGCTTTCGAGGTTCCGACCTCTTCGGCGATTTCGCGCGTCTCGATCGATTCCCACACCCAGACAACCCAGAGGACAACAAAACCCGTCCAGGACAGCCCATGCTTACTAAGCACTTCACGTTCAAGGTGATTTCGAGCCGAATTGGCTGCGCGAAAGAGATTTGAAACTACCCCCATGGCTTTGAAATCAATATTCATCCCCTTTAAGAGAGTGGAAACCTGTCTTTCGGTCTCTTCAAGAGTATGAGCGGCTGTCATGCTTGGCAGTCTATATGGCTGCAGGGCGATTTGTGAGGCAAAAGGTGCCCACATATTCCCAACTAAGAAAAACGCTGATACTCTTTTTTCATTCGTGTCCTAATGAAAGGCTGACAGCGTGAGTTCTCCGATTAATTTATCAAATCTTGATCTTTTTGCATCGGGAGCTCCATGGCCGGTATTTGCTGAGTTGCGTGAGGCAGAGCCAATCCACTGGAGTGATGAGGAATCGCCCAATAAAGGGTTCTGGTCTGTTACCCGGTATCACGACATCGTTCGAGTACTCCGAGATCCTGAAACTTTTACAAGTGAGAGATTTACAAACCTGGAAGAAGTTGATGCGGAACAAGAGGAAGCTCGACGTTCACTCCTTGAAACCGATGGCGCTCGACATAGAGCTTTGCGACGACTGCTCCAAGGACAGTTCACTCCCGCCGCAGTTGCGCATTACGAAACTTTCCTACGAGGCCTAACCGCAACAACTCTAGATAATGCCTTTGCACAAGGGGAATTCGATTTTGTTCGTGAGGTTGCATCAGATTTCCCAATCAATGTGCTCGCAAAGCTTTTAGATGTTCCTGTAAAGGATAACAAACAGTTAATTGACTGGGGAAATCGCATGATTGGATTTGATGATCCAGAACATGCCGATGTTCTAATTAATGATCCAGAAAGTGAAAAGTACAGATTAGTCCCATTCCGTTCACCTGCAGCACTTGAGGTATTCGAATACGGAGATGCACTGGCTAGGGAACGTCGCGGCAAAGACGGAACAGATTTAGTTTCTGTGCTAGTTAACGGAGACATGAGTGATGGAGTAGCGCTGAGTGAACGCGACTTCCATACTAATTTTCTGCTACTAGTTGTAGCTGGAAACGAGACTACACGTCACACTATTTCACACACCATGATCAATCTAATTAAACATCCCGAACAGTTGCGAAAGTTGCAAGAGAATCCAGAGTTAATTCCTTGGGCCATCGAGGAATTTTTAAGGTTTGCCAGCCCGGTTTATCACTTTAGACGTACCGTCACTAAAGATGTCGAGTTGCACGGCCAGACCATTAAATCAGGGGAGAAAATTGTTACTTGGTTCGCCTCTGGTAATCGTGACACGCAAATTTTTGAAGATTCCGATCAATTTGATGTGACTCGAAATCCCAATGAACACATGACTTTCGGCCGAGGAGGTCCTCACATGTGTTTAGGAAATGCCTTAGCGAGGATTGAACTTCGAGTGATGTTTGAGGATTTGATTTCAAGGATTGACACTATGGAGTTAACTGGCCCTGTAGATTATTTGAGATCTAATTTCGTACATGGCATTAAGAGAATGCCTGTGCGCGTTAACCTTCGATAAAAACTGTTAGACGGCAAAGACTAAATCAACTTAGCGACTCGCTTTAGAAATGAATCTATAAGTTGGTAGGTTCTTTCCCTGGCCATGGCGTCAAGTGCAATTGTTTGAGAGTACATAATCTCGGGGTCTTGCCCATCTTCGATTACAGATTTATCCCCATCCCAATCCAGCCAGAGTCTCAGCGATTCAGCAGTGACTTCAGGGTGAAATTGGAGTGCCAGCGTATTTTGTATCACAAATGCTTGCGAGGCTATTGGATTTCTTGCCAATTCTTTTGCACCAGGAGGCAACTGCCATCGGTCATAGTGAAATTGGAACCATGGGCCATCAGAAACCAGTGTTGTGTCATCACTCCAGATTGATTTCCAGCCAATCTCACACTGTGGCGCTTTGGCAACGGATCCACCCATAGCTCTTGCAATCAACTGTCCACCAAAACAAATTCCGAGCATTGGCTTTCCGGATTTGACGACATTCGCAACCCACTCCACCTCTGGAATAAGCCACTTGCCGATGCATTTGTCATCCCATGCCCCCCATGGCGCCCCAAGTGAAACAACTAGGTCGTAATCATCTGCAGACGGGAATTCAAAATCTACATTTGGGGAACGGAAAAAGTCCTCAGTTACCACGACTACTTCATGGATCTCGAAGCCATGATGGCGAAGCCGTTCTGCAACTGGGCCTGGAGGAGAAACGTGGTCGTGTTCAATGATAAGCGCCTTCAACGTAGCCTCCTCAGAAGATAGCAAGAAATAACTGCAAAAACTTTCAATAACTCCTTGCCAATATTACACCCGTGGGCTCTAGAATATCATTTGCTTACGAATGAATAACTTGTCAATGGTGAGGGAAATGCGATGTCAAGCAACTACGGTGATCTAAAGCAGGAATTGAAAAGACTCGGTGTTGACGTGCTGCAGGTGATGTACGCCGATGTACTTGGCATGGCGCGCTCAAAGTATGTTCTCACTACAGAACTTGAGAAAGGCTTGGGACACGGTCCATCTTTTTGCCAGGGTGTCTGGGTAACCACAAATCGTGGTGGCGTTCTCGATGCAGGAAATATCGCATCTGACGGTCTGCAGGATTTCGTTACTAAAGTTGACCCCAAAAGTCTACGCAAGTTATCTTATGAAGAGGGTGTCGCATGCACAGTCGTCGATGCATTTAATCCAGATGAAACTGCGAATCAATTTGCACCACGAACTGTCCTGAAGAAAGTCATTGAAGGATATGCAAAACACGGCTTAGTTCCGATTGTTGGACCAGAGCTAGAGTTCTATATAGCAAAGCAAGTCGAAGGAATCTATTCAAGGACTCATGAAAATACTGGATTTGTTTATACAACCGGATCAATGGTTGATCCCGATGGAACATTCCTTCGCGTTCTTCGCGGAATTGATCAGATGAACCTTGGCGCATTTGCAGGGAATCATGAATTTAGCCCTAGCCAGTACGAAATCAATCTATGGCACGGCGAGGCGCTTGATGCCGCAGATCGAACATTCCTGTTTAAGCAAACAATCAAAGACATGACTTATCGTGAAGGAAAGATTGCAACTTTTATGGGTAAGCCGTGGAATGACGAAGGTGGAAGTGGATTCCATCTACATTTCTCAGTTACTGACAAGAGCGGTAACAATAAAATGCATGATGGTAAAGGAGAGTTATCTGACGTTGCACTCTCTATCACTGCAGGAATTCTAGAAAATGCTGCGGCTATCACAGCATTTGCCAATCCGACAGTTAACGCCTTCAAGCGGCTTGGCCCGGACACTCTTGCTCCATTCCGTGCAAACTGGGGAATGGATAATAGAAGTTGCATGGTACGAATCCCCCCAGAGCGAGAAGGTGGAACACGTTTAGAAGTTCGTGTTGGTGATGGAGCCGCAAATCCTTATTTACTTATCGCAGCAATTCTTGCCGCCGGCCTAGATGGAATTGAGCGCAAACTGAAATGTCCTGAGCCTGCAATTGGGTTGGCTTATGACATGGAAACAGCGCCCATTCTGCCTATGACATTTACAGAAGCCCTCGATGCCCTTGAGTCGAATACTTATTTGAAGCAACAACTCTCTCCGCAATTGATTGAAACTTTTCTAGTACTCAAGCGCGAAGAAATTGAACGGTATGAGAGCGAAGTTAAAGATCCTTCCACACGTGAAGTTACCAAGTGGGAACAGGACGAATATCTACTGCACTTCTAAATAGATGGGTTGGACTTATCAAGTAGTAGCTTGCCGCCATTAAAGGTAACTCCAACCTCACGGTAATAACCGCCAATCATTTCCCCGAGTGGCAAAATGGATGCAAGTTCGTCCCATGGTGAATCAAATAACTCAAGTTCTGCATCGCCAGTCCACGGTTGACCTAGATCAGCATCGACTCCACTCATGGTAATCAACTGATCAAGTGAATTACCAAGCCCTGGAGTAATTGATGGGACCCATCGGTTATGCAACATTGGGTGTCCATTTACAAATCCATTAGTTTTCGATGGTTCGTTTAGAGTGAGTCGTGCAGTAGCCAATCTATAATCATTTGCAGCCAGACTTGCTCCTAGCTGGCTACCCTTCTCAAGTCTTGGTGTTGCTTTACCGTGATTAAAAATTCGAGTAACACCAATTGAGCCAAACTTTTTCGGATATCCCTGAAACCAACCCCGAGCCAGCGAGAAATCTTTAGTAACCCAGATAGCAACGCATCGGCTATAAGTTTCACCTTGGTATTTGCATCTAATTACTACAAACGCCTCGAGGTATTGAGATCGTAGCGGGTCGAGAAGTTCTTTTTTCGACTGGGAACAACTCTGCCAATCTGCCCAAATCAGTGCGACCGCTCCTGGATCCTCATCAGCTAGTTCAATACCTTGAGGCAGAAGTGCCTTAACATTCTTTGGATCGGTTCGATACTCGACAGTAAGAAGGTTTCCAGAGTAGAACCAGGGCATGTCAGGTGCGACGGCGCTTTTACCCGTTGGCGTACGCGGGGCGAAGAAACCTTCCATTAGGCAGATACCTCACTTCCCAAGTTAAATTCTAAAAAGAATATCGCACAACGCTGAAATAAATGCTTGACATCCCAGATTTACAGGAGCACTCTATCCTAAAATCGTTCGTATCAGAACGATTAATCTAAGCCGTAAGGGGAGAAATATGGCTGGTTCAAGCAGTTCACTTGGCAAGGGCAAACTCGGGGTTTTTAGCATCGTATTCTTCGTAGTCGCCGCCTCAGCCCCATTGGTCGGAATGACCGGGGCAGTACCCGTAGCAATGGTCCTTGGAAATGGCGCAGCAACACCAGGTGCCTATTTGATGGCTGGAATTACACTTCTGATTTTCTCAGTTGGCTACGCAGCAATGAGTAATCATGTGACCAATACGGGAGCATTCTTCGCATTTGTGGGCCGCGGTCTTGGGGCTCGTGCTGGCGTTGCATCTTCATATGTTTCTTTGGTCGCCTACATCACTGTTCAATTAGCGATCTATGGCTTCTTTGGTCTGGTCATGAATTTAACTATGGCCGAATATGGAATCACTTTAGTGTGGTGGGCTTGGGCTCTTATCGCATGGGTTCTGGCAACGTTGCTTTCAATTCTAAGCGTTGATGTAGGTGCAAAGATTCTAGGTACATTACTTATCGTTGAATTGCTCTCACTTGTAACTGTAGCAATAGCTATTTTTGCAAAAGGTGGACCAGAACCAATTAATTTAGGAGCTTCCTTTAATCCTGCGAATATTTTTGCAGGTGGATTTACTGGTACTGCTGGTATAGCTCTCGCTTTTGCCTTTGCTTCATTTATTGGATTTGAATCGACTGCTATTTATGGAGAAGAATCAAAGAATCCGAAGAAAGATGTTCCAAAAGCAACTTACCTTGCAATTATTTTCATTTCGATTCTCTTCGCACTAGTTTCATTCGCGATGGTCGTCGGAATGGGCTCAAGCAAGGCTGTTGAAGGAGTGCTTGCTCGTTCCGGAGATCTAGCCGATCCTGCCGGAGTGCTCTTTAGCCTTGGCGGCGATTTTGTAGGAAGCGGGATCGTCGACCTTATGAAAATTTTGGTTCTTACTTCACTATTTGCAGGTTTACTTGCATTCCAAAATGCCGCATCTCGGTACTTCTTCGCGATGGGCCGCGCAGGTGTAATGCCAGGGAAATTATCAGAGACAAATTCTGCTGGCGCACCACAACGAGCATCATTGGTTACATCACTGATTGCCGGTGGCGTGATTGTGATTTTCGCAATTGGAGGACTAGATCCATATACGCAACTCTTCAGTTGGATGAGTGGTATTTCTGTGATCGCAATCGTTCTTGTAGAGATTTTGGTTTCTCTCGCCGTATTGCGATATTTCAGCACACAACCTAATTCCAATGTTTGGAAAACAAAGATTGCACCGGTTGCCTCGATAGCACTCTTGCTATTTAGCCTTTACCTATTAATGGCTCGATTTAACTTATTGGCTGGCACAGTGGCAGCCAACGTTGATCCTTCACTTCCTGAAAGCGCTTGGAAGCTTTCATCCTTGGGATGGTTCTTAGTTCTGGTGCCATTTATTGCTCTGGTCATCGGTTACGTTGTGGCAACTCTTTCAAAGAAGAATCACGAGTCTCTTAGCAAAGATTTTGCCTAAGAACTTCCACCATGAAGATAAGTAGAGCGGGCACAAAAGCCAACCAAGACATGTGTCTTACCCATGATTGAGACCTTACAAGGTTGGCAAAAACTTGTTTCTACTCTGTCACTCCCAACGACTCACGTTATTGGGAGTGACAGGCCTTCAAGTCCGGAGAAAATTCCTGTTATAAATCCCGCTACGGGTAAAGAAGTAGGAAACGTACCTCGAGGGACTAAAGTTGAAATTGATCTAGCAGTAGCAGAAGCGCGTCGTGCGTTCGATCATGGTCCATGGCCGAAGTTCTCACCGCGTGAACGAAAAGAACACTTATTAAAATTTGCAAATAAAATTGAAGAACACAGAGATGAATTGGCTGCCTTAGTTACTCTGGAAATGGGTAAGCCAATTAGTGATTCGTGGGCAATAGAACTAAGAGCCCTGATAAGAACAATTCAGTGGTTCGCCGAATTGGCTGACAAAACTTATGATGAAACACCTCAAGTTGGAGAAGATGCACTGGCACTCATCACTCGAGAACCCGTTGGTGTTGTCGGCGTCGTTACGCCATGGAACTTTCCGTTGACACTAACAGCATGGAAAATTGCGCCAGCTTTAGCAGTCGGATGCACTCTTGTGATTAAACCCTCCGAGATTTCTTCACTTTCAGTTCTTCGACTTGCAGAATTAGCACTTGAATCAGGAATTCCTACTGGAGTCATAAATGTTGTAACAGGCATTGGACCAGAAGCTGGTAAAGAACTTGGAATGCATAATGATGTCGATGCACTTGCTTTTACTGGCTCAACTGCAACGGGACGTCAATTTCTGCACTATGCAGCTGATTCAAACTTAAAGCATGTCTGGTTAGAACTTGGTGGAAAATCGGCAAATATTGTTTTTGAAGATGCACCAGATATGGAGGCTGCTGCCCAAGCAGCAGCGTGGGGAATTCGATTTAACTCTGGCCAGATGTGTACTGCGCCAACAAGACTTTTACTGCATCGCTCTATTGCGAAAACTTTCACCGATCGCGTTGCGCAGATTCTAAAAGAGATAAAAATTGGAGATCCATTTGATCCTTCAACTCAGATGGGACCAATAGCCAGTGCAGGCCAATTGAGTAGAATAAAAATGTACGTTGAATCTGCACGTTCACGAAATCTAGAGGAGACCTTGAAAAGTTCTTCTATCGAATCTGATGGATTCTGGTTTACTCCGACGGTATTCAGCGGAGTCTCACCCGATGATGTGCTCGCGCAAGAAGAAATATTTGGACCGGTACTCGCAGTAATTACTTTTGAAACTGAAGAAGAAGCAATCCAAATCGCGAATAATTCGGTCTATGGATTAGCTGCTGCAATTTGGACCTCGAATTTGTCCAGAGCGCACAAAGTTTCTCGTAAGTTGAAGGCGGGAACAGTCTGGGTAAATTGCTATGAAGAGGGCGACATGACGGTCCCATTCGGCGGGATGAAGCGCTCTGGCAATGGCAGAGATAAATCAATACATGCGCTAGAAAAATATTTAGAGATGAAAACAACGTGGGTTCAGCTCTAAGGTAACTTCAAAGAAAAGGATGAAAAATGAACAGTAAGTTAACGAGAGCAAGCTTTTTATTTGGTTGTTTCTATTTCGCGTGTATGGCGATTGCTCATTTTTTTGGAATTAAAGTGCCTATCTTGTTTGTTTATTTCGATACAGAATATTTCGCATACCAAGACAAGATTATTTCTTTTGCTGTAACTGCATACATTGCACTGTTTTATTTGGCTTCTAAGGATCGCAAAAACATACCTGCCGCACTGATTGTGATGGGCTTAACCACTTTGGGTCTAACTTCCATAAATTTATCGTCGCAACTGAAAGTGGCAATGACTACCGGGCAAACTTTGTTGCCATATTGGCTAGAGACTGCGTTTATTGCGAGCTACCTAATTGCGTTAACAGTGTTGTACAAAAGGGATGGAAAACAGATCAAGTAAAATCTGAATCGCCGCTATAAGTGGGGCGAGTCGGGCTCGAACCGACGACGACGGAATTATGAGTTCCGGGCTCTAACCAACTGAGCTACCGCCCCTAAAGCAATAAGGTAGAAGGATATCTATCTTTACTTAATTTTTTTGCACGCCCTTAGTACCCCAGTATTCCCACATCCCCATCACATTGAGGATTAGGGCAAAGCCAAAGATTAGGTCTTCAATTGGCGCGCTCATCACCCGCAGACCACTTATGACATCTGGGTCATA
>CANJTH010000019.1:0-16090 GCA_947477185.1 Actinomycetota bacterium | reverse complement strand
TGCAGGCCTAGGGGCTGCAGGAGATGTTGTAACTGTTAAAGATGGCTTTGCCCGTAACTTCTTGCTACCTCGCGGAAATGCAATTGCATGGTCACTCGGTGGCGAAAAGCAGATCCAGAGCATTCGCCGCGCGCGTAGTGCCCGTGAGGTTCGCGATATCGACCACGCTAAAGAGATCAAGGCAAAGCTTGAGTCTGCAACTATTACTGCAAAGGTAAAGGTTGGCGCTAAGGGCGTCCTATTTGGTTCAGTAACCGATAAGGACATCGCAACTGCCGTTAAAGCAGCAGTTGGTTTGGATATCGATCGCCATGCGATCAAGACTTCAGGTCATATCAAGAAGGTTGGAAGCCACACGGTCAAGATCTCACTTGGTCACAACGTTGTTGCAACTGCAACAGTTAACGTTGCCGCTGAATAAAAGATACTTAAAAGGGCCCGTCGCTTATGCGGCGGGCTTTTTTATTTCTGCGTGACTTGCACCAATGCCTTCTTGAAATAGTCACTTGTAAACTCACTGCTCGCTAAATCGTATTTAGACATTCCCCACTCCCAGAAATCAAAGTTGAGATCTGAGACCGAGGATTGAATCGATGCCCATAGCGTCCAGCCGTACTTTGCCATCAGCGCCCACAACCATGCGCGTGCAACTTTATCGGGACGGTATTCACCGTAATAGGCGCTCACTAACACTTCTAGCGCATCGATCGGTAAAAACGCCTCTGCCCAAACATTACCAATCTCAAAGCAGGCATCGTTATTTCCTGAGTACTCATAGTCAATCAACCAAATCTTCTGGCCATCATCGATGAAGTTTCCAGGCAGTAAATCATTATTACAAGGGACAAGACCTTCAAATAAAATCGACATAGCTCTCTTAATCTCAACTACCTTTGAGCCAAAATCTAAATAACCCTCAGGCAATCGAAACCCCTGCTCTTGCACAATCTTTTGATAGTTCTTTTGTGTAGTGAACATATTGAACTCGTGATCGAAAGAATCCAGTGCATGCAAAGTACGCAGGCTTGTAGCGATTCGCTTTAAATTTGCGCCAACATCTTCGGCGCCGTATGTCTTTCCTTTAATGTAAGAGATAAGCAATAAACCCTCACCAGGTAAATAATCTAAAACCTCTGCGCCGACTTCGCCCTTGCCGGCAATCGTTGAGTTTATAAACTCAGAGCCTCGATCGATGGATAAAAGCGAGGACGAGTTACTGGAAACGCGCGCAACGTATTTCTCATCTGGTGTTTGGACGAGGAAGTTTCGATTAGTTAAACCACCCGATAGTTCAGCAATCGATGTTCGAGGACGAAGGCGCTCCACCTTGTTAAATAGTTGAGCGAACTCACGCTCTAGTGCACTGGCATCACTCACCCGTTCAGGATACATTTCACGCGTGTCCGTGTCAGTAGTCCCAGCGAGAGCAAAAATCGTCATTATTGGTGGCGGCGTTGGCGGAACATCGGTCGCCTATCACTTGGCAGAACTGGGCGAAAAAGATGTCATTCTTCTAGATCGCAACGAGTTAACAAGCGGCTCAACCTTTCATAGCGCTGGATTAGTCGGGCAACTACGAGCAGATCCAACTCTGACTCTCATGAATATGCACTCCGTAGATCTCTATCGAAAACTTCAAGCAACGCAGACACCTCCCAGTTGGCGTGAGTGCGGCAGTATTAAATTGGCATCAACGCCAGAGCGCATGCAAGAGATTCGCCGCCAGATCGGCTGGGCCAAGACTTTTGGCCTTGAGTTACATGAGATCTCCCCCCAAGAGGCCCAAAACTTATTTCCCTACATTGATCTAGAGGGCGTCGTAGGCGCCTGCTACATGGCATCGGATGGTCAGGTTGATCCATCACAGCTTGCAATGGCGCTGGCAGCGGGTGCGCGCAAAAATGGGGTGCAGATCTTTACACATACCCGCGTATTAGAGATTAAGACAACTAATGGACGAGTAAGCAGTGTCGTCACCGATAAGGGCGAGATCGAATGCGAAATCGTTGTTAACTGCGGTGGAATGTATGCAGCTCAAATTGGCCGTATGGTCGATGTGCGAATTCCAATCGTTCCAATGAGCCATCAATATTTAATTACCGATAACTTTATGCCCCTCGATGCCCCATTTTTACCATCACTGCGCGATCCCGATAATTTAATTTACTTTCGCCAAGAGGTCTCTGGTCTTTTGATGGGTGGATACGAGCGAAATTCAAAGGCATGGTCGGCCGATTACAAGAGTATCGACAACATACCTGCCAACTTTAACTCGATGTTGCTACCCGATGACTGGGATCGCTTTTACGATATCGCCGAAGCTTCACAAAAACGCGTACCAAAGATGGCAGAGGTTGGAATTAAAAACTTTATTAATGGCCCCGAAGGCTTTACGCCAGATAATGAGTTTTGCTTAGGTGAAACATCTGTAGGCGGCTTTTATGTAGCTGCAGGTTTCTGCGCACATGGAATCGCAGGGGCTGGCGGAATCGGCAAAGTAGTTGCCGAATGGATTGTTGCAGGTGAGCCAACGATGGATCTGTGGCATATGGATATTAAGCGCTTCGGTGCATCCTATGAATCCCCTGACTTTACTTTGCAACGTATTACTGAAAACTATGAGCAGTATTACGATATTCACTATCCAGGTGAAGAGCGCATAAGCGCACGCCCAAAGTTTGTATCTCCGGCATATGAGTGGCACAAAGATAACGGCGCAGTCTTTGGCGAAAAAGCCTCTTGGGAGCGGGTTAATTACTACGCCAACAACACGGGAGATGAAGGGCTGCGACCTAAGGGTTGGCTTGGAAAACACTGGTCATCGGCTGTGCAGATCGAACACCATGCAACGCGCACAAGAGCGGGGTTATTTGACGAATCAAGCTTTGCCAAGGCCCGTATAAGCGGTGCACGTGCGGCTGAGTTTTTAAACTATGTCTGTGCAAATAACGTTATTAAAGGCATAGGCAAAACTGTTTATACACAGGCGCTCAATTCAAAGGGTGGAATCGAATCTGACTACACCGTTACACAGACCGGCGAGAATGAGTTCATGATCGTTACCGGCACAGCCTTTGCTACACATGACTTTGGTTGGCTAGAAAAGATGCGCCGTGAATTTAATTATGACGGTGTAGAGATTACAAACATCACCAAAGAACTCACCTGTTTTGCAATCATGGGGCCGAATTCGCGGGTAATTCTACAATCACTAACCGATATCGATTTAAGCCACAGCGCCTTTCCATTTATGTCATCACGTGAAATTACTCTTGCCGATATCAAAGTGCGCGCAACTCGAATTACTTATGTTGGCGAATTAGGGTGGGAGTTGTATGCCCCCGCCGAAAATGGTTTGGCGCTATGGATCGCGCTAATTGATGCAGGAAAAGATTTAGGTCTAATCCCCTGCGGATACCGCGCAATCGAATCACTGCGTCTAGAAAAAGGCTATCGTGCGTGGGCAGGTGAGATTAATACCGAGACAAACCCATTTGAGGCAGGTCTTGGCTTCGCAGTTTCATTAAAGAAAGAGAAATTCCACGGCAAAGCTGCTGTCGTTTCTGCTAAAGAGAATCAAAAGAGAAAACTTGTAGCAATTACCTTTGATGACATAACTTCGGTTCCATTTGGATCAGAGCCGATTCGAATCGATAATAAAATAGTTGGCCGCGTTAAATCTGGTGGCCAGGGCTACACAATCAATAAAGCAATCGCATATGCCTATCTACCCATCGAGTGCTCTGAACCAGGAACAAGAGTTGATGTTGAGCTCTTTGGTCTGTGGTCTAATGGGGTTATTGCGCCAGAGCCGCTCTTTGACCCTCTCAATGAGCGAATCCGTTCGTAAATCTCACGATTTAAGATTGCCGAAATTACTTTCCCACACAGGCCTGTGCGTATAGAAATCGCCTCTGACCTGCGCTTTCTCACCCCTTACGGGCTAACCCAGTGGTTTTACCCACAGGCTATCCACCCCTTTCTACACAGAAAACCGGCCTTATCCACCTACTTATCCACACCTTATCCCCATCACCCCGCAGGCTTTCTCGCCTGCGGTAGGGGCGCACGCCTAAGTTACGCCTAGGCACTCGGAACTGTCAGTGGCACATGGGAGGTTATAGGCGTGAGCATCGCAGAACTCCCCAGCAATAGATCATCTCGTGATCTCAACCTTTCATCCGTTGGCGCAGAGTTTGAGCGCACACCGCCACAGGATTTAATCGCCGAGCAATCTGTTCTCGGTGGAATGTTGCTATCCAAAGATGCAATCGCCGATGTCATCGAAATTATTCGTGATCGTGATTTTTATCGTCCAGCTCACGAGTTAATCTACGACGCAATTATTGATTTGTATGGCCGCGGTGAACCCGCCGATGCAGTGACAGTCTCTGCAGAACTATCTAAGCGCGGTGACATTGCACGTGCAGGTGGAGCGCCGTATCTGCACACATTAATCTCATCGGTACCAACAGCTGCAAACGCTGGCTACTACGCAAAGATCGTTCGCGAACATGCAATCATGCGCCGCTTAGTTGAGGCCGGCACAAAGATTGTTCAACTCGGTTATACATCTGAGGGTGAAGTCGATGACATGGTCGATCAAGCACAGGCCGAAGTTTATGCTGTTACCGAACGCCGCTCATCTGAAGACTACGTTCAACTATCGACGTTGTTGCCGCAAGCACTCGATGAGATTGAAGCGATCTCTAAGGGCATTGGGGTTGAAGGTGTTAAGACTGGCTTTAAAGATCTCGATGCGCTCACTCACGGCTTCCATCCAGGTAACATGATTATTCTCGCCGCTCGTCCTGCAATGGGTAAGTCAACACTTGGTTTAGATATTGCTCGGCATGCATCAATTGCAAATGGTTTAACCTCGGTTATCTTCTCTCTTGAAATGTCAAAGTCTGAAATTACAATGCGTATGCTCTCGGCCGAAGCACGCGTTGGTTTAAACAATATTCGCGCAGGTACGTTATCTGATGATGAGTGGTCGCGCCTTGCCCGTCGTATGGGTGAGATCTCAGAGGCACCGTTGTTTATCGATGATTCGCCCAACCTTTCCATGATGGAGATCCGCGCCAAAGCCCGCCGCTTAAAGCAGCGCCATAATCTCAAACTCATTGTTATCGACTACTTACAGTTGATGTCTTCGGGTAAGAAAGTTGAAAACCGTCAGCAAGAGGTCTCTGAGTTCTCACGCCACTTAAAGTTAATGGCTAAAGAGTTAAATATCCCTGTCGTTGCTATCTCACAGCTCAATCGCTCCCCTGAACAGCGCAGCGATAAAAAACCAATGCTCTCTGACTTACGTGAATCCGGTTCTATCGAACAAGATGCCGACGTTGTTATCTTGCTCCATCGCGATGATATGTACGATCAGCAAAACCGCACAGGTGAGGCAGATCTAATCGTTGCTAAGCACCGTAACGGACCAACACGCACAATCACAGTTGCAGCTCAACTTCACTACGCACGCTTCTTCGATATGCCACAAAACCCAGGAGCAGGCACCGACTGGACACAACAGCGTGAGGCGGCAACACCTGAAGATAATACTTTTGGGGCTTAACTAATAGTCAATGCGTAGCCGAACGGGCCTTATCGGCCAGAATAATTCCTGTAAGAACAACTACCCCACCGACTAATTGAATAAAATTCCATCGTTCAAACAGTAACCACCATGCAAAGATTCCAGCTAAAACCGGCTCAGACATTCCCATCACACTGCTTGTTGATGCCGATAGTAATTTAATACCGTTTATAACGAATAAATACGGCCCAATAGTTCCGAGTGTAATTACCCATAAAATTAGCACCCAGCCCGGCAGATCGTGGGCGATAAAGCGGCCCTGCAGATTAATCGACTGGGTAAAGATTTCAACTGGGTAGTTCCAGATGGGCATCGCAATGAGTAGGGCTAATGTGGCAACACCAAAACCATAAACCGAGAGTGATTCGGCATCTCGAGTTTTAGTTAACTTCTCTCCCAATAAGAAATAGACGGCTAAGGCAATCGCATCGACAAGTCCGGCGATCACTCCGATTGAGTCAAGTGTTTGACCCTTCCACACCTGTGCGATTAAAAGCAGCCCGCTAAAGGCCATTGAGATTGCGATCCACATTTGGGAGGGGACATGTCTTTTCATTACATAACGCAGCCAGAACAAGATCCAAATGGGCGCTGTGAATTCGATTATCAGCCCAATGCTTACATGCATGCGAGAGATAGCAATGAAGTAAAAAAGCTGCACAGCTAAGAAACCAACCAAACCGTAGGCGATCAGCCATGGGAGCTCTTTTTTAGTTGTGCGGAACTTATGTCGGTAGCGCAGAAAGACATATGACCCAAGTATGAGAAAAGCCCCACCACAACGCACTTGCGTTAACTGCAGCGATGAGAGCCCGCTAGTTAAGAGCAATTTGGCTACGACGCCATTAAAGCCAAAGCCGACAGCGCCTGTTAGTGCGAGAATTTCACCTTTGCGTCTGGACCACATTGGGCCAGCGTAGTGGTTTAAAAGGCGCTTTCTGGAATATTCATGATCGCTCCATCGCCAGCCTCAATGATCGCTCGATCGGCGGCGATTTGTGGCAAGAAGTTAGCGACAAAGAACTTCGCCGATGCGATTTTGCCAGTATAGAAATCTACATCTTTTCCGGCGTTGGGAAGCTTCTCTACAGCGATGTCGGCTTGGCGAATTAATAACCATGCAGTGATGATGTCGCCAACTGCCATTAAGCATCGAGATGTGTGCAGGCCAACATTATAAATCTTCTCTGGATTTTCCTGTGACTCTATTGCACGCCCAACAAGGACAGAGATGATTCCATTGAGATTACCAAGGGCTGTAAAGAGCGCCGCCTTCTCCTGTGGATTTGCACCACCAGATTCGGCAAACTTTTGAATCTCTTTTCCAAGTAGACCGATTGCACGTCCGCCATCTTTAACAATCTTGCGGAAGAAAAAGTCCAGACCTTGAATCGCAGTTGTGCCTTCATACAAAGTATCGATCTTTGCATCGCGCACATACTGTTCAATCGGCCAATCCTGAGTAAAACCAGAGCCACCAAATGTCTGAAGTGATTCGGTACCAAGTAATGTCCACGATTTTTCAGAACCATAACCCTTAACAACCGGGAGTAGTAAATCATTGCGCGCAATCATGTCGGCAAGAAGATCGGCATCTCCTGCCTTTTCGGCCAACTCAACCTCATCTTGAATCGATGCGGTATATAGCACTAATGCGCGCATGCCTTCGGAGTATGACTTTTGGACCATTAAGGATCGGCGCACATCGGGGTGATGAATAATCGTGACACGTGGGCTGGCCTTATCGTTCATTACCTTCATATCACCGCCCTGCACACGGACTTTGGCATAACTCAGAGCCTGTTGGTAGCCGGCAGATAACGTTGCAATCGCTTTAGTGCCAACCATCATGCGAGCAAACTCAATAACCTTAAACATCTGTGCGATACCTTGATGGACATCGCCCAATAAATATCCAACGGCGGGCTCATGTTCACCTAAGTTTATTTCACACGTTGCAGAGATATTTAAGCCCATCTTCTTTTCAACATTAGTTACATATACGCCATTTCGCTTTCCAAGCTCGCCGGTCTCTAAATCAAACATAGTTTTTGGAATTAAAAATAGTGATAAGCCCTTAGTGCCCGGTCCTCCTCCTTCGCGGCGCGCTAAAACAAAGTGCATAACATTGGGGTAGATGTTTGCTGCATCCCCAGATGTAATAAAACGTTTTGTCCCAGTAATGTGCCAAGTTCCATCGGCCTGCTCTACAGCTTTGCTGCGTCCGGCACCAACATCAGAGCCGGCATCGGGTTCAGTTAGCTGCATGGTCGCGCCCCACTCTTTATCGACCATAAACTTTGCTATCTTTTTCTGCTGGGCATTTCCTAAATAATATGCAACATGGGCAAATGCTGTACCCGATGCATATAAGTGCACACCAGGGTTTGAACCCAAAACCATTTCAGCGATTGCCCAGCGAATCGACTGAGGAATCTTTGTACCACCAAGTTCGACAGGTGCATCAATGCGCCACCACTCGTTATCCATCCAGGCGCGATATGACTTTGCAAAGGATTCTGGCACAGTCACATCACCCGTTGCTTTGTTAAATGTTGTTCCAACACGATCGCCTTCAACAAAACTCTCTGCTAAGTCATTTTCAGCAAGACGCTTTATCTCTTCCAGCATCCCCATTGCAGTCTCGCGATCAATATCGGCATAGACAGAGGTACCGAGTATTTTCTCGCGCCCTAGAAGATCAAAGAGGCAGAATTCGATATCGCGCAGATTGGCTGTGTAATGGCTCATGGGCAAATAATGCTACCCGCCAGTAACTTATGCAAGCCGCAAGGCTGGCCTGCGATTTCGTTGCCCCGCGTAGGCGCTAGAACGGGATAGGGTTCTGCGCGTGCTACTAAGTGATCGCGATATCCGCGCCGAAATCGCCGCAGGACGGGTGGGCTGTGAGCCCTTTACCGAGTCCATGATCCAGCCATCATCTGTTGACGTGCGGCTGGATAAGTTCTTCCGCGTCTTTGAAAACCACAAATACAGCGTGATCGATCCATCTATGGAGCAGCCAGATCTCACCCGTGAAGTTATCGCCGAGGGCGATGAGCCATTCATCCTGCACCCAGGCGAGTTTGTTTTAGCCAGCACCTACGAAGTCATTACCCTGCCCGATGACATAGCAGGGCGCTTGGAAGGTAAATCCTCATTAGGTCGCCTTGGCTTACTCACGCACTCCACTGCCGGCTTTATCGACCCTGGCTTTAGCGGTCACATTACGTTGGAGCTCTCAAACGTTGCCAACCTGCCCGTTAAGTTATTTCCCGGCATGAAGATCGGTCAACTCTGTCTCATTAAACTCTCATCTCCTGCCGAGCACCCATATGGCAGCGAAAAATATGGCTCTAGATATCAGGGTCAGCGCGGACCAACGGCTAGCCGTTCATTCTTAAACTTCCACAAATCAAAGATTCAGTAAATTGGCAGGAATGAATCGGCCTAAAAGGCGGTTTAATTAACCATGGAAACAATCATCGTACTTGGTGTCATCGCTCTTATCGTCCTATTTTTCATCGCCCAATATAACCGTCTTATTCGCCTTAATATTAGTGTCAATGAGGCATGGGCCCAGATTGAGGTTCAGTTAAAGCGACGTGCAGATTTAATCCCTAACTTAGTTGAAAGCGTTAAGGGATATGCCAAGCACGAACAGTCAACTTTCGATGCAGTTGTTACTGCGCGTGCAAAGGCAACGAGTGCATCAAGTGTGGCCGATGTTGCCGCCGCCGATGGAATGCTGACACAGGCCTTGCGCGGATTACTTGCAGTTGCCGAGGCTTATCCAGATTTAAAGGCATCGGCAAACTTTTTATCCTTACAAGATGAGCTTGCAACTACTGAAAACAAAGTTGCATTTAGCCGCCAGTTCTATAACGATAATGTGCGCTCGCTCAATACCGCTGTAAAGACAGTACCCACTAACTTCTTTGCCGGCTTTGCAAAGGTTACAGAGCGCGAGTTTTATGAGCTTGAAGATCCACAGGATCGCAACGTTCCAAAAGTCACCTTTTAATATCAATGAACTTTAGAACACAACAGGCGGCAAATAAGCGTAAAACAATCGGCTTACTGGTTGGAATGGCCGTACTTGTGTGGCTCGTTGTCTATGCAGCCCTTACATACTTTGGCACATCTACTGCCGGCATAGTCCCCATAGCAGTTGGTATCGCACTGATTTCAGTCTGGGGCTCGTACTACGGCGCCGATAAATTAGTCATAACAATGACTGGGGCTAAGTTAATTCAAGAGTCCGATAATCCAAAGTTATTTGGACTGATTCAAGAGGTAATAATTGCAAGTGGACTGCCAATGCCAAAGGTTGCAATCGTTGTTGATAGTGCACCTAACGCTTTTGCAACTGGTCGTAACCCTGAGCACGCACTGATTGCCTTTACTACTGGGATTTTAGATGCAATGGATAGAGATCAACTGCAGGGCGTCATTGCACACGAGCTGGCACACGTTGCAAACCGAGATACTTTGGTATCTGCAGTAGCTGCAACGACAGCTGGTGCGATTGCAATCCTTAGTGACATGATGACCCGCATGATGTTCTTTGGGGGCGGGCGGCGTGATCGTAGTAACAACGGCAATCCAATTTTGCTCGTCGTCTCACTTCTTATTCTTATCTTGGCCCCACTTGCGGCGATCCTTTTAAAATCTGCAATCTCTCGCAAACGTGAATCCTTAGCCGATGCAACTGCAGTTGCCTTTACACGAAACCCTGCCGGACTTCGAAGCGCGCTAGAGGTCTTAGAGCGAGACTCAACCGTTGTCCAACAGAAATCCACATCGGTTGCACATATCTGGATTGAATCACCGCTAGATGGCAAGGCCGTCTCACGTCTTTTCTCTACACATCCACCGATCGCCGAGCGTATTGCGGTATTAAAGGCGATGGAATCGCTTAACTAACTACTCTTTTACAGAGCGCAGCAGTACCTGGGCAACATCTAAGACCTCAACATCGGAGGCTCGGGCCGTCATGCCATCGCTGGTCATAACACGGCAGAAAGGACAGGCAACGGCTAACTCTTTAGCACCCGTTGCAATCGCCTCATCGACGCGGTTGAGGTTGATCTGGGTACCTAATTTCTCCTCCATCCACATGCGGCCACCACCTGCGCCACAACAAAATGAGCGCTCTTTATTGCGCGGCATCTCTGAAATTTGCGCACCTGTTGCCTCAAGTAATTCACGCGGAGGTTGATAAATCTCATTGTGACGGCCTAGGTAACAAGGATCGTGATAGGTCATAGCAGTATGACTCATCTTTATTGGTAGTAATTTTTTATCACGTAGTAGTTGATTGAGTAACTGCGTGTGGTGAAGCATCTCTAACTCAAAACCACTTTGTGCATAGTCACGACCAATAGTTGTAAAGCAGTGCGGGCAGGTAACAACAACTTTCTTTGTTCCTTTGCTACGTCCGGCAAAGACCTCTTTAAATGTCTCAATGTTTTCAGCGGCTAAAATCTGATAGAGAAATTCATTACCGGCACGACGCGCAGGATCTCCCGTGCACGTCTCTTTCTTACCAAGAACTGCAAAGTTAACTCCGGCCATATGTAAAAGCTCTGCAACTGCTTTAGTTGTTTTCTTTGCGCGCTCATCGTATGCACCGGCGCAGCCAACCCAGAACAAGTACTCAACCTCATCCGGTAGGGTTCCCTCAACAACACGGATCGGGAAATCGCACTCAGCGATCCACGCCTCGCGGTCATTCTTATTTGCACCCCATGGATTACCAGTTTGTTCTAAGTTACGGAAAGTTCCACCGAGTTCGCTAGGAAAGTTTGACTCAACTAAAACTTGGAAACGGCGCATATTAACGATGTGATCAATATGCTCGATATCGACCGGGCATTCATTAACACAGGCACCACACGTCGTGCATGACCACAAAACATCGAGTGAAATAGGTGCGCCAACGCCTGCCATAGCCTCATTTTCAACGGTTTTAGCGAAGGCGTGATCGCGCATGGCCATGATTAAAAGCTTTGGAGATAGTGGCTTATCAGTGTGCCAGGCAGGGCACTGCGATTGACAGCGACCGCACTCGGTGCATGAAGTCATATCCAACAAACCCTTCCAGGTTATATCGGCGCGAGTACCAAGTCCAAAGACATCATCATCTTTCGGATCTTCAAAGTTAATAACCTCACCATGTGAGAGCATCGCAGGCAATGGTCCAAGTGATGATTTGCCATCGGCATTGCGGCGAAAGTAGATATTAAAGGGTGCTAAGAATCGGTGCCATGCAACGCCCATTGTTAAGTTACTTGCGATAACAATAAACCAAAGCATTGAAACAACAATTTTAATTGTTGCGACTAGTTGAACAGTTGAAATAAGTTGGCCGAGGGTCCACGACTTAAATATCGATGCGATAAACCATGTTGTTACGTAATGACGGTTCCAAGCAACTTCATCAGATAATGCACCCTCTAAACCACGAAGGGCGAGGACACAGAAAATAATGACAAGGATTGTCGCCTCAACGTAATAACCTTTAGCCATTCCAGAGCCATAAAAGCGTGAAGTGCGCCCCTTTTTAACAATACGCGTCACCTGTCGAATACCAATTAAGGCAACAATTCCAACACCAGTTGCCCATGCAATGAGTTCAGTGAAATATTCGTAAGGCCATAAATGTCCAATAACTGGAAGTGCGAACTCTGGCTTAATGAGTTGACCATAAGCCGTAACTAAAGTTCCAAAGAGTGCACCAAAACCGATCATCACAAACCAGTGGGCAAAACCTACAATGGTGAAGTTAAACATCTTGGTGTGACCAAAGATCTCCCCAGCAGCCATCCGCAGGCGCTTGCCACGATCATTGCTTCGCGTTGGATCGGGCTGCCCCTTCTTGTAAATACCTATTAACTGTCTGGTCCTCACTGCCATGAGAGCAAGGGCTACAGCGGTGATTCCATAGGCAATAACTACAAAGAGGAGGTTCATATGCAGAGGGTAGACGGGGAGCGGGAATAAGTCAGAGCGCAGCTAGGTTTACATAATCAACAGACCTGAGTCGTATCGACTCAACCTTTCGGGTAGGATGGACTCAGGTTTGAAGCAGACCTCGACCCTACCCCAGGTGCGAGTGACAATAATAAGGAGCGTTAAAAATGGCTAGAGCAGTTGGAATCGACCTTGGAACAACAAATAGTTGCGTATCGGTCCTAGAGGGTGGCGAAGCCACCGTTATCGCCAATGCTGAAGGCGCCCGCACGACACCGTCGATTGTGGCCTTTGCAAAAAATGGCGAGGTCCTCGTCGGTGAGGTGGCAAAGCGCCAATCGGTCACTAACGTCGATCGCACGATCCGCTCAGTTAAGCGCCACATGGGCACAGACTGGTCAATCGATATCGATGGCAAGAAGTACACAGCACAAGAGATCTCAGCCCGTGTATTGCAGAAGTTAAAGCGCGATGCAGAGGCTTACTTAGGTGAGACGGTAACGGATGCTGTTATTACCGTCCCCGCATATTTCAATGATGCACAACGCCAAGCAACAAAAGAGGCCGGCGAAATTGCAGGCCTAAATGTTCTGCGCATCATCAACGAGCCAACAGCTGCTGCGCTCGCCTACGGTCTTGATAAGGCCGATCAAGAGCAGACGATTCTTGTCTTTGACTTAGGTGGCGGAACTTTCGACGTATCACTTCTTGAAATCGGTGATGGCGTTGTTGAAGTCAAGGCAACTAATGGCGATAACCACTTAGGTGGAGATGACTGGGATCAAGCACTTGTTGATTTCTTAGTTCAGAACTTTGGTTCACAAAACGGAATCGACTTAACTAAAGACAAGATGGCGATGCAACGGATCCGCGAAGCTGCAGAAAAAGCGAAGATTGAACTCTCATCTTCACAATCCGCATCTATTAATCTTCCATACATCACAGTAGATGCTGAAAAGAATCCACTGTTTATGGATGAGACAATTACGCGCGCACAGTTCCAACAGTTAACTGGTGCGCTACTTGATCGTTGTAAGAAGCCTTTCCAGGCAGTATTAAAAGATGCCGGAATTCCAATTAGCAAGATTCAAAGCGTTGTACTAGTTGGTGGATCAACTCGTATGCCAGCTGTCGTTGATCTCGTCAAAGAGTTGACCGGGGGCAAAGAGCCAAATAAGGGCGTAAACCCTGATGAGGTTGTTGCCCTTGGAGCCTCTCTTCAAGCCGGTGTTTTAAAGGGTGAAGTCAAGGATGTTCTACTCCTTGATGTAACCCCACTATCTCTTGGTATTGAAACTAAGGGTGGCGTGATGACTCGTTTAATCGAGCGCAATACAACGATCCCTACAAAGCGCAGTGAAGTATTTACAACTGCCGATGATAATCAGCCAGCGGTACAGATTCAGGCCTATCAGGGCGAGCGTGAGATGGCGGCTTATAACAAGAAGCTAGGTATGTTCGAACTCACCGGTCTTCCACCTGCACCACGTGGAATTCCACAGATCGAAGTGACATTCGATATTGATGCAAATGGAATCGTTCATGTTTCGGCTAAAGATCTAGGTACAGGTAAAGAGCAGAGCATGACCATCACTGGCGGATCTGCACTTTCAAAAGATGACATCGCACGCATGATGGAGGATGCCGAATCACATGCTGAAGAAGATCGCCAGCGCAAAGAAGAGGCCGAGATCCGTAACGCTGGTGACTCACTTCTCTACTCAACTCAGAAGTTCATTAAAGATAATGAGGAAAAACTGAGTGAAGGTGATTCACTTGGAAAGAAGGTTGAGACCGAGGCAGCACTTACCGAACTGCAAACCGCTCTCGGTGGCTCTAACTTCGAGATGATTAAGAGTGCAACTGAAAAGGTTGCAACTGTTAGCCAAGCACTTGGTGCAGCACTTTATGCAGGAGCAGCTGCCGCGGGTGCTGAAGGCGAAGCTTCACCAAGTGAAGATGGTGTCGAAGATGCTGAAGTAATCGACGAAGAGCCAGCGAAATGAGACATAAAAATGTCGAGTATTGGAATTGGTCTAAATAAGTGACTACTGAAAGTTCTGCTTCGGCTGAAGAGTTAGTAGTTGAAGAGGTAGCACCGGAACCTGTCATTGATCCGGTAGCTACTCTCACCAATGATTTACAACGACTTCAGGCCGAATATGCAAACTATCGAAAGCGCATAGAGCGCGATCGTTTAGTGGCACATGAAATGGCTATCGGCGCAGTTTTAACTGAACTCCTGGCACTCCTTGATGCCGTTGATCTGGCCGAACAACATGGTGAGGTAACGGGTGGGTTTAAAGCAGTATCTGATCAACTCAATGCGATTACATCGCGCATTGGTCTTGAAAAATACGGCAGCGAAGGCGAAGCCTTTGATCCACAGATTCACGAAGCGCTGATGCATGAGACATCGATCGATGTGGCAGTGCCAACAGCTACAAAGATTTTACAGCCCGGATATAAATACAAAGAGCGCATTTTGCGCCCTGCCCGTGTATCCGTGACCGATCCAGCGACAGAGTAATTTCACATGGCAGCCAAAGACTTATATGAGAAGGATTTCTATAAAGTCCTGGGTGTAGATAAAAAAGCTGGTGCCGATGAGATTAAGAAGAAGTACCGCACATTAGCGCGCGAATTACACCCCGATAAAAATAAGGGTGATGCGGCAAAGGAAGAGAAGTTCAAAGGTATCTCAGAGGCCTATGAGATTTTATCTGATGCTAAAAAACGCGCCGAATACGATGAGGCACGTTCACTCTATGAACGTGGTGGCTTTCGCGCACCGATGGGGGGTGGCCAAGCAGGTGGGGATTTCAATGACATTTTTGGCGGCGGTAACCCACAAGATATCTTTGCTAATTTATTTGGTGGCGGTCGCCGCGGACCACGTAAAGGCCAGGATTTACAGACCGAGGCCACAATTACATTTCGCGAATCTATTGTTGGTACGCATTTAGATCTACGTCTTGCCACCGATCGAGGAGCTGCACAAAACATTACGGCTCGTGTACCGGCAGGTGTAAATGATGGCGCAAAGATTCGCGTTAAAGGCAAGGGAGCGGCCGGAGAGGCTGGCCCAGGTGACTTATTCATCATGTTGCACGTTAAGCCCCATGCAATCTTTGGGCGCAAGGGCGAAAACTTAACGTTGACTCTGCCAGTTACATTCACCGAAGCGGCACTTGGCGCAGACATAAAAGTTCCGACGATGAGTGGTGATGATGTCACGGTGCGCATAGCCCCTGGTACATCTAATGGTCGCACACTACGAGTTAAGGGACGCGGAATCACTAAGGGAGCAACGACTGGTGATTTACTTGTCACTGTTGATGTTCAAGTACCACAGCGCGTTGATGGTAAAGCGCTAGATGCGTTGAGGGTATTTGCAGAGGAGACTGCGCATGAAGATGTGCGGGCAGATTTAGTAACAAAGGCCAAAGCATGAGCGATGATGTAAAGAGTGATCAACCAGCCGATGATGCCGCCGTCTATGTCATCTCAGTTGCAGCG
>CANJTH010000018.1:0-16972 GCA_947477185.1 Actinomycetota bacterium | reverse complement strand
TACTGCACGTGCCGAACCAGCGTGGACCGCTTCCTCGACTCGTGCGCGTAGATCTTCGATTTTTCCGGCAGTTGTATGCATATCACGGCTCATGCCCCTACGGTACTAGGCGTGGAGAGAGAAATGCTAAGCACGCCCCTCGATAGTTCGATAATCAATGCTGCAGTGACGCAGTACTGGCGAGTAAGCGTGGTTGAACTCACGGCATCTACACAGAGCGATTTAGTCGCGTGCGTGCGAGCCGGTGATGCTCGCGCAGGTGATGTTATTGCCGCCGAATATCAAAGTGGTGGACGTGGACGCTTAGCGCGAACTTTTGATGCGCCAAAGTCTAGTGCTCTTTTATTTTCTATCTATATCGAGCCACAAAGAAATCGCGATGATTGGGGATGGATTCCGCTGATTGCTGGTGTCAGTGTTGCGCAGAAACTTTCTCAGTACAACGCACAAGTAAAGTGGCCCAACGATATTTTAATAAAAGATAAAAAAGTATCGGGGCTTATTGCCGAGCTCGTTGGTAATGGCGTGGTTATAGGTATCGGAATAAATGTTGCCATGCAGCCTTCAGAGCTTCCAGTGCCAACGGCTACATCGATTTTTATCGAAGGTGCGCAATCTCTGAATCGAAACCAATTACTATCCGATCTACTAAAAATCTTTGAAACCAACTTTATAAATTGGGATTCTGGCAGCGATGAGATAATGGCTACCTATGGCCAGATGAGCGCCACGATTGGGCGCAAGGTTCGAGTGGAGTATCCAGATGGCCAGATAGAAAGCGCAATAGCTGTATCCATAAGCGGACGAGGCGAGTTGGTATTAGATACTGGAGCCCACGTTCAAGCCGCTGACATAGTTCATCTACGATAAGCCAGTGAGCGATTCCTTCCCTACAGTTGGCATCATAGGTGCCGGTCAGCTCGCCCGAATGAGCGTTGCACCGGCAATCGACCTCGGCATTAATCTCCTCTTATTAGCGCAGAGTTCTAAAGACAGTGGTGCACACATTGCCCATCATGTTGTTGGTAATTATGCAGATGTCGATACGGTCCTTGAGTTTGCCAAGAGATGTGATGTCGTAACTTTTGAACATGAGCTAATTCCACTGAGCGTCATTAAGGCCCTTGAAGCGGCAGGAGTTGTTGTAAGACCGAGCTCTAGTGCATTTATTTACTCACAAGATAAGGCGCAGATGCGCCAACGGTTGAGCAACTTTCCATCGCCAAAATCTAGCGTTGTAACAACAGCACACGGTGTTACCGGATATCCATTGATAGCAAAGGCTATTTCAGGTGGGTATGACGGCCGCGGAGTATGGAAAATTAACTCTGAGAAAGAGTTAAGTGCACTCATCGCAGAGGTAGGAAAGGTTTTGATCGAAGAGCTCGTCGAATTTGACTATGAGATCGCTGTAATGGTTGCCCGCTCACCTCACGGCCAGGCAAGCACATGGGCGCCTACACAAACTGTGCAGGTTGATGGAATCTGCACAATGACTCTTACGCCAGCACCACAGTTGAATGCAGAGATGAGCGCAATGGCGCAGAAATTGGCGCTAGATATTGCACAGGAGATCAGCCTTATTGGAGTGATGGCAGTTGAGATGTTTGTTAAAGGTGATCAACTATTTATTAATGAGCTTGCTATGCGCCCCCATAATTCGGGCCACTGGACTATCGAAGGTTCGGTGACATCACAGTTCGAGCAGCATCTGCGCGCGGTTTTAGATTTACCACTTGGGGATACATCGATGAGTGCACCTGTTGCCGTTATGGGAAATATCCTTGGCTCGAGTAAAACAGATATGTATCGACCATATCTGCACCTGATGGCAAGAAATCCAGGCTTAAAGTTCCATCACTATAAGAAAGATGTGCGCCCAGGTCGCAAGATTGGTCATGTAACTCTCTTAGGCAATGACGCCGTAGAATTAAGCCACGAAGTCCAGCACGCCCTTGATTACATGAGCGGAGAAATCGATGAGTGATGTTGCACTAATCATGGGATCAGACTCTGACTGGCCCATCATGGAAGAGGCTGCCAAAACTTTAGATGAACTCGGAATCTCCTACGATGCCGATGTTGTATCGGCTCATCGCATGCCAGTTGAAATGGTGGAGTTTGCACAGAACGCTGCCGCTAAAGGCTACAAAGTAATTATCGCTGGTGCAGGCGGGGCCGCACATCTGCCAGGCATGGTTGCATCTCTTACTACGCTGCCAGTCATCGGTGTTCCAATTGCCCTAAAAAACTTAGATGGAATGGACTCATTACTCTCTATTGTGCAGATGCCTGCAGGAATCCCAGTTGCAACGGTAGGTGTAGGAAATGCTAAGAATGCCGCGCTACTTGCTGCTCGCATTTTAGGAGCCTCAGATGCTGCAATCTCAGCCAAGGTAGCTCAAGCTCTGAAAGATATTAACGTCGAAGCAAAGGCAAAGGCTGCCAACTTAACATCGCGTCGAAATCAAAAAACTGGATTTTAGTTAGCGGCTTCGATATTCAATTGCTGGACAACGATTCATGACCGTCAATAATCCCGCGGCCTGTGCCCGAGCAACTGCAGATTCATCGATAACATCTAACTGAAGCCAAACGGCCTTTGCACCGATTGCAATCGCCTCATCGACAACCTTTCCCACTATGGATGAGTTCACAAAGCAGTCAACGACATCAACCTGTACTGGAATCTCACTTAGTGCCTTATAACCAATCTGCCCATGTACGACTTCGGCGCGTGGATAGACCGGAATAATCTGGTGACCCTTGTCCTGTAATAGTTTGGCAACACCAAAGGCTGCGCGATCTGGATTATTACCAAGACCGACGACGGCCCACACCTTCATTGCAAGGAGTGCGTCGATTACTTCGCTCTCGTTAATCGCTGCGTCCTAATGCGTGGAACTTCCAACCCGCACTTCTCCATAGTTCGCGATCAAGGGCGTTGCGTCCATCGATAATCATCTTGTTTTTAACTAATTTTCCGATTACTAAAGGATCGAGGGCTCGATACTCTTTCCACTCAGTTAAGTGCAGAATTAAATCAGCACCTTTCACGCAATCGCTCACAGATTCGGCAAAGGTGAGGGTAGGGAAGCGTTTGCGGGCGGGCTCAATACCTTTGGGATCGTGCACAACAACAGTGGCGCCGGCGGCGTGCAACTGCACGGCGATATCGAGTGCTGGGGAGTCGCGCACATCATCACTATCTGGTTTAAAGGTCGCACCTAGCACTGCGATTGTGTACTGCGTTAAATCCTCCGATAAATCACTGCGCACAACATCGATCACACGCTGGCGGGCACGTAAATTAATTGCATCAATCTCTCGCAAGAATTCAAGTGCCTGCTTGGCACCAAGCTCTTCGGCGCGCGCCATAAATGCACGGATATCTTTAGGTAGACAGCCACCACCGAAACCAATTCCTGCTTGTAAGAAGCGGCTACCGATACGTGGGTCATAACCGATTGCCTTTGCAAGAACAGTGACATCTCCGCCAGCGGCTTCACAAACTTCAGCCATTGCATTAATAAATGAGATCTTTGTTGCAAGAAATGAGTTCGCAGCTACCTTAACGAGTTCGGCAGTTGGAAGATCGGCGCGAATCCAAGGAGTACCAAGGGCCAGGATAGGTGCATAGACATCTTTGAGAATCTGCTCGGCGCGATCATTAGCAACACCAACAACAAGGCGGTTAGGTGTCAATGTATCTTCAACGGCAAAGCCCTCACGTAAAAACTCTGGATTCCATGCAAGGTCGGCCTGTGGCGCTATCTGTGCAAGCTCTTCGCGTAGAGATTGGGCCGTTCCAACTGGGACCGTTGATTTTCCAACTACGAGTGCACCCTCTTTTAAATGAGGTGCAATGGCAGTAACTGCCGATTTCACGTAAGTCAGATCAGCGGCTAATCCATCTTTGCTCTGGGGTGTACCAACACAGACAAAGTGAATGTCGGCATCGGCGATAGCAGAAAAATCAGTTGTAAATGTTAAGCGTCCGGATTTAATCTCTTGGGCTAATAAGGTATCTAGGCCGGGCTCATAAAAGGGGAGCTCACCGCGCGAGAGCATCGCAACCTTAACTGGATCTGTGTCAACACCAATGACGGTGAAACCAAGGGATGACATACAGGCTGCATGTGTTGCACCTAAATATCCGCAGCCAATAACCGAGAGCGTTGATTTCATGGACATGAGTTTACTTCAGCGCTCCGCATGGATTTTCATCGGCGGTTCGCGTCTTGAATTTATCGACGATTGTCGGTGTGGCAGAGGCGCTAGATGATGCCGATGGCGAAGGTGTGAGCTCATCAACCAGAGCTAGATCTTCACGTAGACGATTAAATAGATCGGGGGCTAAAACCTTGTCCCATATAACAACCGAACCGAGACCTGGCACGCGGGCATTGGCATTACCCAGCGGAATTGTGAGAGTGCGAACCTTGCTCGCAGAGAGATTCTTTAGCTGTTTAGCAAGAGTGATTAAATCACTGCTATCGAGCTGTGAATCGGTTTTAACGGTTGCTATTGCAGCATTAAAGAAGCTCACTAACTTAACAGGATTGAGCAGTACGCCAGTGCTCGTAACTTTGCGCAGAACAGCGCTCATGAACTGCTGCTGACGTTGCATACGGCCCAAGTCACCCATTCCATCGAAGTCACGAGTACGCACATATTTAAGTGCCTCTATTCCATCAAGGGTATGCACACCTGCACTCATCACTAAATGGCTATTAGGATCATCAATATCTTTTTTGGAACAGACTTCGATTCCACCGAGTGAATCAACCATTCCGGCAAATCCTGCAAAGCCGATTTCAACATAATGGTCGATGCGAACACCAGTCTCATCTTCAATTGTTTGAATAAGTAGCGGTGCACCGCCCCATGCAAAAGCAGAGTTAATTTTACCTTTAGCCGCGGCAACGGTTCGATCTTTATAGATAGATGATTTGTGCTCTGGAATTGTTACGAGCGAATCACGCGGAATCGAAATAATCGTTGCCTTATCCCGCGATTTACTGATGTGTACTAAGAGCATGGTGTCAGAGCGTGCGCCGGCAGCGGCTTTAGTTGTTCCAACACGCAAGAGTTTGGACTGTTCTTTTGTTAGACCTTCGCGAGTATCAGAGCCAACAAGTAAATAATTAAGAGCAGTCGATGGATTATCTGGGCGCTTACCAAGTGAGCTAAAGACATCGATGCGGTCAATTGCCCCGCTCACCTGACCTAGACCCAGCCATGCAACGGCTGAGATCGCAACGACGGCGAGGGAGAGTGAGGTAATAATCCGAATAGGTCGCGTCGCTTTCACAGGCGAAGACTACTTCAGCGATACGGTGGTGGGGTTATGCCGACATCAGCAAATGAGTTATATGGCTCACCGAAGCGTGAAATCTCAGTAATTCTTCCGGTGCGCAATGAAGCTGCCCACTTAGCCGACTCTGTGCACGCAATTTTGTCACAGGATTTTCACGGGCTATTCGAAGTGGTTTTAGCGATTGGACCATCTTCGGATGGAACTGAGGCCATTGCGCGCACTTTGGCACAGGCAGATTCACGAGTAGTAATTGTTGAAAATCCTACAGGCCGCACTGCAGCGGGATTAAATCTTGCAGTTAAGAGTTCGCAGTATGCAAATATTGTGCGCGTCGATGGCCACTCAGAGATTCCGCAGAACTACTTGTCTTTAGTTCTAGAAATTCTCACACAGAGCGGGGCAGTTAATGTTGGCGGTGTCATGGCTGCGACAGGTAAGAGTGTATTTGAGCGGGCAGTTGCACGTGCGATGCGAAGTCCACTTGGAGTCGGGGTCTCACGCTTTCATACAGGCGGCGCTGCAGGTGCCGTCGATACTGTTTACTTAGGAGCCTTTAGAAAAGAGGCTTTACTTGCAGTCGGTGGTTTTGATGAACGCTTTACACGCGCTCAGGATTGGGAGTTAAATTTTCGTCTGCGTTCTGTAGGCGGTCTGATTTACTTTGATCCCCGCTTAGTTGCTACTTATCGTCCCCGTTCAACAGTGAGCGCACTTGCACGTCAATACTTTGAGTATGGTCGTTGGCGACGTGTAGTTTCACGTTGCCATGAAGGAACAATTAACTATAGATATTTAGCTCCACCTTTTACAGTTTTAGTATCTGCGCTATCAATAATTCTTGGTACTTTCATATCGACAATCTTTCTTCTTCCGGCCCTTGTCTATGCACTCTTTATTCTGCTGGCATCGATTGTGATCGGAAAATCTTTGGGCGAAATCATCTCTTTACCGCTCATTCTTCTGACTATGCATATGTGTTGGGGGACGGGCTTCCTCACTTCGCCTAAGTCGCTTGCACCGTAAGGTAGCCTTACGACCGTGAGCGCACCGTTGCAGGTCTATGAGCCATTCAAGGCCGGTCTGCCACCGCTAATTCAATACTGGAAATCACTCTGGTCGCGTCGAACATTCATCTCTGAGTACTCGCGCTCAGAACTTCGCGAACAACACTTTGACTCAGCCTTTGGCCAACTATGGCTGGTACTAAATCCACTTCTGCTCTCAGCCGTGTATTTCCTCTTAATCATCATTATTGGGGGCTCATCAGATAGCACCCGCTATGCCCATCTAACGGCGACACTATTTCTCTTTTATCTCGTTGCAAACTCACTGACAGGTGGGGTTAAATCAATCACCGCTGGCCAGCGCCTCATTCTTAACACTGCATTTCCAAGAATTATGCTTCCAATCTCTGCAGTTGTTATCGCTGTATTTAAGTTTCTTCCAACACTTGCGATCTTTGTAATCATCCGCAGTGTTTTAGGTCTGCCCTTTTCTTGGCAGATGCTCTGGGCTTTTCCAGTCCTATTGATTGCCATGTTACTTGCACTAGGCCTTGCGATTACAATCTCGTGCATCAATGTCTACTTCCGCGATATCGCCAGCTTCCTGCCTTACTTAACTCGTACGCTTCTCTATCTTTCGCCGATTCTTTATGAGGCATCCTCGCTCAAACCACAGTTAAAGGCGATAGAAGTTCTCAATCCACTCTTTCCAATTCTCGATAGTTGGTCTCGTGCAGTAGTACATGGGCAGGCCCCACACTCATCTAGTTTGCTAGCTGGCTTGGCATGGGCGAGTGGAATATTTTTAATTGGTACTTATTTCTTCCTTTCAAGGGAGCGTGAATTTGCCGTCCGTCTCTAATGCGCACAAGACCAATGAGATTGCAGTTTCAGTTCGCGGTCTAGGTCTTACATACACAACTGCCATCGATCGAAGACCCACGTTAAAGGCACGTGTTAAATCTTTAGGACGTGGATCAAAACATACGCGCGTGATTCGAGCTCTCGATAATGTAAATCTCGATGTCGAATATGGCCAAGTTTTAGGTGTTATTGGAACAAATGGTGCTGGCAAATCCTCAATGATGCGCGTTATCGCCGGAATTATTCCTCCCTCGCAAGGTCGCATAGAAGTCTTTGGCAGCGTCAGCACATTGCTGGCTTTAGGCGTTGGCTTTAATCCATCGATGTCTGGTCGCGACAATGTATTTCTTGGCGGATTAGCTGCTGGCATGTCGCGAGATGAGATCGAAAGCCATTTTCAAGAGATTGCCGATTTTTCTGAACTAGGAGAGGCGATCGATGCACCGATGCGCACATATTCATCGGGAATGTTCTCGCGTCTAGCATTTTCAGTGGCAGCTACCGTGCGCCCAGATATCTTGATCGTCGATGAGGCACTGAGCACGGGAGATGCACAGTTTAAAGAGAAGTCACTTAACCGCATCAAAGAGCTGCGCAGTGATGATCGAGCCTTGATTCTTGTTAGCCATGCAATGGCCACTCTGCGGGATGTTTGCAACGACGTTGCGTGGTTACACAAGGGCACGTTGGTTCAACGCGGCGCCCCCGATGCGACGATTGATGCATACCAAGAGTTTTTACAGGTCGGAAAGAGTGCAGCCATCGATGAGGATGTCTAGAAAACTTCTTGCACTTCTACTTCTCCTTCCATTCTCCATAACTCCTGCTTCGGCGATTGATGTCCCGTCAAACTTTTCATTCCATGGATCAGGTTACGGTCATGGAGTTGGCATGTCTCAGATGGGTGCCAGGTCTATGGCGCTAGCTGGCCGAACATCAGAGGAGATTCTTAAATATTTTTATAAAGATGTTGCGATTGAACCAGTGGTTGATTCTAAGATCCTGCGAGTAAATATCGGTCACTTGCTCACAAGTACAAAGATTTCGACAAATACTGAGGGTGGACTTGTCCAACTCTTTAGTGGTGACATCGGTGATCAAGTTGATGCAGTTCCAATCGCTGTGTTTTCAAGTAAGGCCTCGCTAAACCTCTCAGTATTGGGCGCTAGCGTTGTACCAAGTGTGAGCATAGGTAAGAAAATAACCAGTTTTACTAAGAGCCGTAACTTCACAGTTCGCTGGAGTGGTACTCGATATTTATCTGGAAGCGATGCCCTAATCTCGGTTAGTCACAATGGAACAACAAGAAAGTATCGTTATGGGCAGATGCAGATACGCGCAGTAAAAGATGCGGTACTGGGATATCGCTTAGAGCTCACAAATTCACTGCGCCTTGGTGATGAGTATCTATGGGGCATAAGTGAGATGCCTTCGTATTGGCCATTAGCCGCGCTGCAGGCACAGGCGATTGCATCACGCACATATGCGCTCAGCAAAGCGGGAATTTATAGGGCTGCTTGTGATTGTGATCTATATGGTGAGATTTCAGATCAGCTCTTTTTAGGCTATGCCAAAGAGTTGGAGTTCAAATACGGCCTCGTGTGGAAACAGAGCGTCATAGAAACTGCAGGATCGGTCATCACGCAGGCAGGCTTACCAATTACCGCCTACTTCTTCTCATCTTCGGGGGGCAAAACAGAGCTCGCGCTGAATGCTTGGGGTAGCGCCAGAGCCTTTACGCAGATTGTCGATGATCCTGGGAGTTTAGATATAGCTCTGAACCCACGATTTGTTACATGGGATCGCACGGTTGCGCAGTCAGTCATTGCAGCTGCATTTTTACTGCCCGATGTTCTAACGCTAGAAGTACTCACACGCAATGAGAGTGGAACGGTAGGTCAAATCCGTGCCACATCTAGTACTGGAGTGCAGTTTACGATTCGTGGTGAAACATTTAGAAGTCGGACAAAGATTCCATCTGCATACTTTGATTTAGTTGGCGTGCAGAATTGAGTTAAGTCCACCCCATGTACCAGTACGACTTACTACTTCAAGTGCGCCATCTAGCGAATTGCGACGGAACAATAGATTATGAGCACCCGATAGTGTTGCAGCCTTTACGATCTCACCATCGGGCAGACGAAGCTTTGATGCTGCAGTTATATATGTTCCTGCTTCAATAACGCAGTTATCTCCAAGGCAGATTCCACAGCCAGAGTTTGCACCGAGCAGAGTTTTTTCACCGATTGAGATAACTTGTTTTCCGCCACCACTTAATGTGCCCATGATTGATGCACCACCGCCAATGTCACTGCCATCTCCAACAACTACACCGGCTGATATACGTCCCTCGACCATCGAAGTGCCCAAGGTTCCGGCGTTAAAGTTAACGAAGCCTTCATGCATGATTGTTGTGCCTGGAGCTAAGTGAGCACCTAATCGGACGCGATCGGCATCTGCGATTCGCACACCACTTGGAACTACGTAATCGACCATTCGGGGAAACTTATCGATTGAGAACACAGTGACATGACCATGTGCTGCCTTCAATCGTGCGCGTGTGAGCTCAAAATTCTCAACTGCACATGGGCCAGCCGATGTCCATACAACGTTGGTAAGTAGTCCAAAGATGCCATCAAGGTTTGCTCCATGTGGCTTTATTAATCGATGCGATAGGAGATGTAAACGCAGATATGCATCGAGTGCCGAAGCTGGAGCAATTGAAATATCAATCTCAATACTTGCGATTTCGCGGCTTACTCCGCGCACACTATCTGCTCCCACTAGCGCTTTGAGTTCGGCCGGAATTGTAGAGCTCAGAGCGGTTAAGGTTGGTGCTGGAAACCAAGCATCAAGAAGAATGCCACCTGACATCGTGGTAATTGCGTGGCCAGATGCAATGGTCTCCATGTGCTAAGCCTAACCCCTATTCTTTCTCACATGCGTATCGCAGTCTTTTGCTCATCCTCACCAACTATCGACCCAAAATATGTAGATCTTGCCTATCAATTAGGCGAAGGCATCGGCTCTGCTTCCTGGGAGCTAGTTACAGGTGGTGGCCATATTTCAATGATGGGCGCTGTTTCGCGTGGTGCGCGCGCAGCCAATGGCCGAACCGTTGGAGTGATTCCACAAGCACTCGTTGATATTGAGTTTGCAGATCATGACAATGACGAACTTCATGTCGTAGAGACAATGGGCGAGCGCAAAGCGATGATTACAGATATCTCCGATGCCTTTATTACCTTACCCGGAGGTGCCGGCACGCTTGAGGAGTTCTTTGAAATCTGGGTTGGGCGTTATTTAAAGTTTCACAATAAGCCAGTTGTTATTCTTGATCCATTTGGCATCTATGACCCGCTCCATGAGTTGGTTCTGCATTTAGAGTCTGAAAATTTTATTAAGCCAGGAATGCGTGATTTAATCTCATGGACCACAACTATCGAGGATGCACTGGCGGTATGTGGTCAATGAGAAGTAATCACATTGCAATTTCGCTCACAATCGATGCACCGATCCAACAGGTTTGGGATTCACTTGTTGATTGGGAGAAACAAGGCGATTGGATGTTACAGACAAAAGTTTCTGTGACATCACAGACACGTGATGGTATTGGTACCTGCATCAGCGCCTTTACTGGCATTAGATCATTTGGAATACTAGACACAATGAGAGTAAGTGCATGGGCTCCGCCGTATTTGTGCGATGTGATTCACACGGGGCCAATCATTAAAGGCAGTGGACGCTTTGAGTTACACCAGATACATGAAGGCCAGACACGATTTGATTGGTCAGAAGAAGTTCTTGCCCCACGTGCGGTTTTCATTCTCATCTCTCCCGGGCTCTATCTCGGTGTTCGCCTCTCACTGGCGCGCTTTGCTCGATCATTTCGCTAAATACAACGGCCCCAAGGCTTCAAGCAAGCTCCATCCATCCAGCGATAGCCTTAGGCCATGAGTGCGCCCACAACTTTGGCAGAGGTGTTGGCATCCCTGCCCGAAGAGGAGCGCTTCATCTTGAGCATGCACTATCTGCGATCCATGTCCTCGAATGAGATCGCCGAGCTCTTATCGGTACCAGTACGTGCCGTGGATGCAGTTATCACTACGGGAAAGGCACGGTTAAGCGGGCTTCTGGGGCTATAAATCCGATTTCCCACCAGCGTGATAAATACGAGATACTTACCCCCTTGTATTTCCGCCCAATCTTTTAGAGGAGTCTTCCCATGGCAGCCATGAAACCACGCACAGGTGATGGTCCCATGGAGGTTACCAAGGAGGCGCGCTCCCTGGTCATGCGAATCCCTCTCGAGGGCGGTGGGCGCCTAGTGGTCGAGCTCAACCCAGAGGAAGCAAATAATCTCAGCGCCGCACTTCATGCCGCGGTCGCTTTAGTTAAGAAGTAAAGCATTTCTAGGCGATAGCCTTCAACGCATGTCTTCAACACTTGCCAGCGCACCAGTAAAACTCAACGCCGCTACGTCGGCCCATGTAATTGCACTGGCATATGTAAGTGATGGTGCTGAGAATTTTGTTTTTCAGGGCCCGGGCACAATCATCGAAGATATTCAGAAGTGCTTTGAAATCAATTTGCTAGATGAGCTCTCATTTTTTTCACCTACTGGAAAGCCCGGTGAGATATTTGAAATTCCGGTTAGTGCACAAAACTGTGTGACCGAGCGGATTTATTTAACAGCAATTGGCGATGCAACGACTCCTGCCTTTCGTATTGCTGCAACAGCAATCGCTCGAAAGGTTCGAGGAAAAAATTCAACGGTTTATTCGGCATGTGCAGTAAATAAAACTGATATTGCCGCACATGCAATCTCACTAACCATGGGTGCCTACCTTTGGAGTTTAAAGAGTGGAAAACCTGCCGATGTTCCTACTTTCTTAGTTGCAAGTGATGATAAGGAGATTGTTAATGCTGCTCATGTTTATGCGAAAGCAGTTGCGCGCGCTCGCGATATGGTCCATACGCCTTCTAATATTAAGACTCCTGCGTGGATGGCTACACAAGCCCAAGCCCTCGCCAAATCAAATGGACTAAAGGTAAGTGTTCTCAGCGGCAAAGCACTTAAAGATTTTGGGGGCCTTCGTGCTGTCGGTAACTCATCACCAGATCCAGGCCCACGCTTTATCGAGGTGAGCTATGCCCCTAAAAATAGGAAAAACTCAGTTGCAGCACTCCCTCACGTTGTTTTAGTTGGTAAGGGAATCACCTTTGATACTGGGGGAGTCTCTCTAAAGCGCCCATACGAATCAATGATTGCCATGAAGTCAGATATGGCAGGTGCTGCAGCAATACTTGCAACCCTTACAGCCCTTGAAGAGTTACAACCCAATGTGCGTGTTACCGCTCTCATGATGTGTGCTGAAAACGCTATCTCGGCTACTGCTCAGCGCCCTAGTGATGTGATTAAACATTATGGAGGAACAACTGTTGAGGTGATCAATACCGATGCAGAGGGCCGCTTAGTCCTTGCCGATGGCCTGGCATATGCCGACATTAATTTAGATCCCGATTATTTAATCGATATTGCAACGCTGACAGGTTCGGCAACTTTAGGACTTGGTCGACAGTTTGCTGCAATGTATACACGTGATGACAAGCTTGCAGCCCAGTTTGTAAAGGCTGGCACAGATTCAGGAGATCGTGTTTGGCGCATGCCACTTATTGATGATTATAAGGATTCGCTGGAAAGTGATGTTGCAGATTTTAATCACAATGCCAGTTATGCCAGTTATTCAGCGGGATCAGTAACTGCTGCGCTATTTCTAGAACACTTCGCAGGAAAGCGCCGCTGGTTGCATCTAGATATCGCTGGTACCGGTCGTAGTGAAGTCGATGCAGGGGAAAATCCAAAAGGCGGTACAGGTTATGGAGTTCGCTTATTAACTCAATGGATCATGTCTCTGTGATGAAAACCGATCCACACTCGTATGCTGAAAACTTTATCGTTGAAGATCACTTCAAATCACAGGCACGTGCACGTGGCATCGAGCTCGGAGCGGTAGATGTAACACCCGGTGCCGGTGCCTATCTTCGCCACTTAGCCTTTACATTATCGGCGCAGTCAGTGGTAGAAGTGGGTACGGGCTCAGGTGTTGGAAGCCTGTGGTTGCTCGATGGAATGCTCAATAGCGGAACACTGACATCGATCGATGATGAGATGGAACACACCCGTATTGCAAAGATGGCCTTTAATGATGCCGATATTGCCCAGACGCGATATCGCCTCATTACTAACTCAGTTCTGGATGTAATCTCAAAACTTACTGATCGCGCATATGACCTCGTTGTTCTGCGCCATAACCCAGAGGATTTAACCTTTGTGATCGGTGAGGCACACCGCATTTTGCGAAGTGGCGGGGCTCTAGTAATCGATAACTTCTTTGGGGGATCTAAAGTCTGTGATCCAGCCCAGCGCGATCCAAAGACAGTTTCGCTGCGCGATGCTGGGAAAATCATTAAAAACGGTTCAGAGCATTGGGTGTGTGCCTTGATTGCATCGGGCGATGGTTTGTTAGTCGCGACTAAGTTGTAGCAAAATACAGCCATGATATTTCCCCGTACAAAGAGGACACACGTTGCTCCACCGTGGTGGGAAAGTTCAAACTCTAGAAAAAACACACGGGGCACCGTCCTTTTAGTTGCGCTACTCGCCGGCAGTGTTGGTGGATTCTTAGGTGTTACTGCAACGGGCGGCACATTATTTAGGCAAGCAAATTTAGTTTCCTCTTCGAGTGTTATTGAAAGAGCACCAGACTCTGTCGCCGGAATAGCCGCACGAGTTCTTCCATCGGTTGTTTCAATCAACACTCGTACAAGTGTTGGTGGTGGCACAGGCTCTGGCTTTATTATCGATAGTGGAGGATATATCTTGACTAACAATCACGTTATTGCCTCGGTAGCACAATCAGGTGGCACCCTACGTGTAACACTCAATAATGGTGATGTTTATAATGCAAAAATCGTGGGTCGCGACGCCTCTTATGACTTAGCTGTATTAAAGATTGCTGCAGCAAACTTATCGGCGCTTCAGTTTGGTGATAGCGATATGGTCGCCGTTGGAGATCCAGTAATTGCAATTGGCTCACCTCTTGGACTTTCTGGGACTGTAACGCTAGGAATTATTAGTGCTAAAAACCGTCCCGTTACTGCGGGTGGCTCACGGAGTGAAAATTCATTTATTAACGCCCTTCAAACCGATGCTGCAATTAATCCTGGCAACTCTGGAGGCCCACTCGTTGATGCAACGGGAGCTGTGATTGGTGTTAACTCTGCAATCGCATCTCTGGGTTCAACCTCGCAGACAGGTTCAATCGGTTTAGGCTTTGCGATTCCAATTAATCAAGCGCGTAAAACCGCCGATCAATTAATTAAGAACGGCAAAGCCACATATCCAATCTTAGGTGTCTCATTAAATATGAACTTCACGGGTATGGGTGCACTCATTGCCAAATCCAGCACCGGAATTATGTTGGGTGGGCCAGCTCAAAAGGCGGGCTTAAAGCCAGGTGACATTATTATTAAATTTGAAGATCGCGAGATAAATGCCGCCGAAGAGCTCATCGTCGCCGTTCGATCTAAGAACGTCGGAGATCGCGTCATGATTACATATGTGCGTGATGGCAAAGAGTATTCAGCCACATTGTCCTTAATTGCAGCAAAAGACTAACTACCTCATTGCAGGTAGGCTAAGCGCATGTTCTTTGATATCGGTGCAGGAGAACTCTTGGGCCTTGCTGTTTTGGCGATGCTTTTAGTTGGACCAGAGCGCCTACCAAAGGTGGCAGTAGAGGCTGCCAAGATGCTAAAGAAGTTACGTGCTTTTTCACAAACGGCAACGGCGGAGTTAAAAGAGAATTTAGGACCGGGTTTTGAAAATCTACAGCCCGCCGATCTTCACCCAAAGACATTTGTGAAGAAGCAGTTAGCCGATCTTATGGAAGATAAACCTGTGACAACACCGAAGCGTCCCGAGGCGCGGATTGACCCAGATCTCATATGAGTATGATCGATCAAATAACCGTTGCATTAACGGCCGTGCAAGATCCCGAACTTCACCGATCGATTACCGAATTAGGAATGGTCGATGGGGTTAGTGAGGACAATGGCAAAGTCTCTCTTTCGATTCTCTTAACGATATCGGGCTGCCCAATGCAGGATCGTTTGCGCACTGATATTACTGGCGCAGTTTCAGCCATTGATGGTGTTACATCTGTTGAATTAACATTTGGTGTTATGTCACAAGAACAGCGCGATAATGTAAAGAAGATAATGCGCAATGGTCGTGAAAAGTTTATTCCATTTGCCCAGCCAGATTCATTGACGCGAGTAATCGGAATCGCATCAGGAAAAGGTGGAGTTGGAAAATCCTCAGTCACTGTAAACCTTGCAGTTGCCGCCGCTCTCAAGGGCTTGCGCGTTGGAATCCTCGATGCCGATGTGTATGGCCACTCGATTCCGCGCTTAATGGGCCTTATGGGCCAACGTCCAACGGCGATCGATCAAATGTTTATCCCGCTCGAATCCTTTGGCGTCAAAGCCGTCTCAATGGAGATGTTTAAGCCAGAGCGCAGTGATGCCGTTGCCTATCGCGGGCCACTACTGCACCGAGTCCTTGAGCAACTCTTATCCGATGCCTATTGGGGCGATTTAGATCTATTACTGATCGATTTACCACCTGGCACCGGAGATCTTGCAATCTCTCTCGGTCAGTTAATTCCAACCTCTGAAATCTTGGTTGTGACTACCCCTCAAGTTGCAGCCGCTGAAGTTGCTGAACGTGCAGGTCGAATCGCACACCAGATTCATCAGCAAGTAATCGGTGTCGTTGAAAATATGTCTGAGTACATAGATCCAGCAACTGGGGCGCTCGTTTCACTCTTTGGAAACGGTGGCGGAGAAGAGACAGCTAAGCGGTTATCGCAGTTAGTCGGAAGCGATGTTGCACTGCTCGGCAAGATCCCATTTAGTGTTGATCTTCGCTTAGGCGGAGATGCTGGCGTTCCAGTTGTAATCTCTGACCCGGAATCAGCTAGTGCAAAAGCCCTCTTTGAGATTACTGAAAAGCTAATAAAGCGAAGTAAGTCTTTACTCGGAGTCCGATTGGGAATCGCTACGTAGTTCGGTAATAACCTCTTTGGCTAAATCTGAAAGCTCACCGCGTACAAAATCGCGAGTAGCAACTTCACCAAGTGAGATTCGAAGCGCTGCGATTTCACGCGTTAAGTATTCGGCATCGGCGATACTGCGCTCGTTACGTGCGCGGTCCTCATTGAGCTGAATTCGATCGCGGTCGGCCTGTCGATTCTGCGCCAGCAAAATCAATGGAGCTGCATATGATGCTTGCAGCGAAAGAATGAGTGTTAAGAAGATAAATGGATAGTCATCAAAGCGCAGATCTTTAGGCGCAATAAAGTTCCAAGCAACCCAAGTAAGAACAAAGACGCTCATGTAGACCAAAAAGCGTGCAGTACCTAAGAAGCGTGCGAAGCGCTCTGATAAGCGCCCAAATGTTTCAGGATCAAAGTTTGGTCGCAAAGTCCGTCGGGTATCACGTGGTGTATCTAAACCGAAGCTACGCGCCATGACTAACCCTCCTTATATTCAACGGGGGATTTCTCGCGATGATCATGTCTCCAGTTATCTGGCAGTAAGTGATCGAGAACGTCATCGACGGTTATCGCACCTAGCAAGCGATTGTTGGCATCAACTACAGGTAGCGAGAGCATGTTGTAGCTTGCCAAGTGTGATGAAACCTCATGCAGAGATGCAT
>CANJTH010000017.1:0-17064 GCA_947477185.1 Actinomycetota bacterium | reverse complement strand
CGATCGTAGAGATAATTAACTCGGGGGATATTGATTTAGTGATTAATACACCAGTAGGACGGGGCGTTCGAGCCGATGGCTGGCTCATTCGCACCGCTGCAGTGCAGCGATCGATTCCAATTATTACTACTACTGCCGGCTTTAATGCAGCCGTAGAAGGAATTCGTTTCCTACAATCACACGAGTTATCAATTAAGTCACTGCAAGAGTGGCTGGCTTAGAGATGGCGCTGATTAATAAAAATGCCGCACAGATTAGTGCCACGCTAGTAAGTAACAAACGTGTTGGCCAATACCACCAGTTAATAATAAATATCGGCGATCTTGCACAGTTATGTAAACCAGGCAACTTTGTTGCGATAAGTGTCGGTGGTGAGACATCGGGTATGGTCCTGCGACGTGCTTTTGCTATCTCACGTGTATCTACTAGTACCAATTTTGGTGGGACTATGGAGCTCATCGTTGCAGCACACGGCCAGGGCAGTCGATGGTTATGTGCCCAGCTAGAGGGCGCAACGCTAAATCTCGTCGTTCCACTTGGAACTGCTTTTGGTATTCCAACAGAGCCAGTACAAGTTTTGCTTGTCGGTGGGGGATATGGCTCAGCGCCTCTATTTGGATTAGCTGAAGTTCTCAATGCCCGTGGCTGTCGAGTTGATATGTTGCTGGGTGCAAGTACGGCTGGAAAGATTTATGCACCCATGGAGGGTAAGCGCGCAGTTAACTCTCTTCGGATTTATACCGAGGATGGTTCAATGGGTCAGATGGGTCGAGTTACAGATCCCATCGCCTCATTAATTAATGATATGGATATCGCAGTTATTTACTCCTGTGGACCAATGGCGATGCTCTCGGCAATCAATGCGATCACATCACAAAGCGATGTCATTCACCAATGTGCAGTTGAAGAGTCGATGGCCTGTGGAATTGGTATCTGTATGACATGTGTACTTCCCGTCGCCGATGAAACTGGCGCCGTGTCAATGCTGCGCTCATGCATCGACGGTCCAGTCATGGATGGTGCCTATGTTCAGTGGGACAAAGTAGGTCAAGTTTTATGACGAGTGTTGATCTCTCAACGACAATTGGAAATGCTTGGTTTCCAAATCCGATCTTTACAGCAAGTGGATGCGCAAGCTCTGGCCGTGAACTCGCACAGTTTTTCCCTCTGCATGATCTTGGCGGTGTTGTAACAAAATCGGTGATGAGCAAGGCGCGTACTGGCCGTCCCACACCACGTATGGCTGAAACTCCTAGCGGCATGCTTAACTCAATCGGACTTCAGGGCCCAGGAATCGATGCCTTTATCGCTAAAGATATCCCCTATTTAATCGAGCAGAAGGCCCGCATTATCGTTTCAATTGCGGGGGAGACGATTGAAGAGTATTCAACTCTGGCCCGAAAGCTTCTCTCCGTTTCTGGTATTAGCGCAATTGAAGTAAATATTTCATGTCCGAATGTTGAAAATCGTGGACTGGTATTTGCTTGTGATCCCGATGCATCACGTCGTGTTATCGATGGCGTGCGTCGAACTATTGGGGGCGAGCTACCAATCATTGCAAAGCTATCTCCTGATGTAACGGATTTAGTCTCAATTGCTCGAGGTGTTATCGATGCCGGAGCCGATGCATTGGCGCTGATAAACACCGTGCTTGGAATGGTAATTAACCTTGACACGATGCGCCCACATCTGGGTGGTAAAACAGGTGGTTTGTCAGGTCCTGCTATACGACCGATAGCCGTTCGTGCCGTCTATCAAGTCCACGAAGCTATGCCTAAAGTTCCCATCCTCGGAATGGGCGGAATCACTAACGGTCGAGATGCACTTGAGATGATTGCCGCCGGCGCCTCTGGTGTTTCTATTGGTACTGCCAGCTTCGGTAATCCCATGGCCTTAATCTCTACAGCCCAAGAGTTGAAAGATCTTTTAAGTGCAAAAGGTTTTACGTCACTGCGAGATGCCATCGGCTTTGCTCACCGTATTGAGACGGCTCAATAAGATGACAATGAAGGCACCTGTTGTTCTAGCCGTGGATACCTCAGATTTATCGATTGCGATTGAATGGGTAAAGGCAACACAAGGTTTGGTATCTGTCTACAAATTAGGATTAGAGTTTTTCTTAACTTTTGGCCATGAGGGTGTTCGCGCTATTACAAGTGAGACCGATAGCGATATTTTTCTTGATTTAAAACTCCACGATATCCCTCACACAGTTAGCGGTGCCGCACGTGCGATATCTTCACTTCGCCCAAAGTATTTAACAGTGCATGCATCTGGGGGCAGTGCGATGATTGCCGCTGCGGTAGAGGCAGTACCCTCCACTTTTGTAACTGGTGTTACGATTTTAACCTCGCTTTCTGAAAATGATGTAGCAGATATTGGGTTTAAGGAAAACGCCCTGGATAGCGCAGTTGTTCTATCTAAAGTTGCAGTTGGCGGTGGGGCGCGGGCAATTGTCTGCTCTCCACTTGAAATTCTTGCTATCCGTCAAAGTGTTGGCCCAGAGATAACAATCATTACACCAGGTGTTCGACCGCCAGAGTTCTCATCCAGCGATGATCAGAGCAGGACTATGACACCACGTGAGGCGATAGATAGAGGCGCAAATCTCGTTGTTATAGGAAGGCCAATTACCTCGGTTTGGAGTGAAGGCGTATCGGCGATGCGTGAGCGCACTGAGCTCATCTGCTCTCAGATTCTCTAATCTGATCGCCATTGGACTAGATTTCCATCATGGGCGCACCTCCGATACTCACTGCCGAAGAGCGTGCGGCTGCACTATTAAAGGCAAGTCAATCGCGAAAGCGCAGGGCCGATATCAAGTCCAAGATTAAAAGCGGCGAGTTCTCTATCGATACAGTGCTAGAGATAGCGGCAAATGAAGATGCTGTGGCCAAGATGAGAGTGCGTGAACTCTTAGAGGCATTAAGTGGTGTTGGAAAGGTACGTGCTAGTGCCTTGATGGAGCGATTAAATATCTCACCAACGCGTAGAATTGCCGGATTAGGTCGCCATCAGATTAAAGAGTTACGGAACGAGTTTATGAAATCCTCTCATGCGCCAAAGCCAGGCAAACTCCTTGTTCTCTCGGGTCCTGGTGGGGTCGGCAAAAGTACTGTGGCCGCCAGATTACGCGCCTCTGGAGATTTCTGGGTGAGCGTTTCAGCAACAACTAGATCACCACGCGCTAATGAACATGACGGTGTCGATTATTTCTTTATTAGCGATGAAGAGTTTTCTCGAAGAGTTCGCAACGATGAGTTTTTAGAGTGGGCAGAGTTTGCTGGAAATAGATATGGCACGCCCAGTTCAGCAGTTGAAGAGGCTCTCCTTGCAGGTCGAAACGTCCTGCTTGAGATTGAGATCGATGGCGCTAGGCAAGTCAAGTCACACCTTCCCTCTTGCCTGCTTGTCTTTTTAGAGCCTCCAACATGGGAGGAGTTAGTAGCCCGCCTGGAAGGTCGCGGTACAGATAATCCCGAGCGCCGAGCCGAGAGGTTGCAGTTAGCCCAAGATGAGCTGGCCGCTGCCCCCTTCTTTGACCTCGTTATCGTTAATGATCGGGTCGAGAGGGTCGTAGAACAACTGATAGGATTGACCTCTTAACCACATGGTTGCAGTGCGATATGAGCGGGGAAAAAGCATGGATGGCATTACAAATCCACCGATTGATGAACTCCTAGACAAGAGTGGCTCTAAGTACAGCCTTGTTCTCTATGCTGCAAAGCGAGCACGTCAGATCAATGCATATTATTCACAGCTCGGAGAAGGCCTGCTTGAGTATGTTGGGCCTCTCGTTGAGACACATGTACATGAGAAGCCGCTATCTATCGCACTACGCGAGATCAATGAAGGCTTACTCACTATTGAAAATCTCGAACCAACGGCTTAAATAGCCTCTTTCCTACATATGTCTGCCGGCACTCGTGAGGTTGTTCTCGGAGTTGGAGCGGGAATCGCGGCCTATAAAGCATGTGATCTTCTGCGTCGCCTGCAAGATCGCGGATATGTAATAACAGTAGTACCGACACCCTCATCTCTTAACTTTGTTGGTGCAGCTACGTGGGCAGCGTTATCGGGGCGCCCAGTGATGAGTCACGTTTGGGAAAATACTCATGAGGTCTCACATATCTCAATTGCCGAGCGCAGCGATTTCTTTCTTATTGCCCCAGCAACAGCGGATTTAATCGCACGAATTGCTGCAGGACGCGCAGATGATCTGCTGACCAACTTGGTCTTAGCATCGAATGTGCCAATCATGATCGTTCCTGCAATGCATCCACAGATGTGGAACGACGCAGCAACGGTTACAAATGTTGAGGTGCTGCGCGCTCGTGGCTATGTAGTCATGGAACCCGAGGTTGGGCGTTTGACCGGCAGTGATTCCGGGCAGGGAAGATTTCCAGAGGTTTCAGCGATCATTGAGAAATTTGATTCAATGACAGGAAATCTTCAAGATTTCAAGGGCAGAAAGATTTTAATCTCTGGTGGTGGCACACGTGAGGCGATCGACCCAGTGCGTTTTATAGGCAACCGCTCATCGGGAAAGCAGTCGATAGCCATAGCTAAAGCTGCGCTGCTGCGAGGAGCCGAGGTCCACTTAGTTGCCGCCAACATGGATACATCAACCTTGCAGGGGCTCACCGTTACTCACGTTGAAAGCGCCGCCGACATGCGCGTGGGCTTAGCCGATGCCTTTGATTCGTGTGATGTTCTTATCATGTGCGCAGCAGTTGCTGATGCAAAACCAGTACGCAGTGTTGTTGAAAAGATTAAGAAATCCCTCTTTACATCGATTGAATTAGAGCCGAATCCAGATCTATTAGCCGAGCTCGGAGCGCGAAAAGCGGCGCAGGTCATGATTGGCTTTGCCGCTGAGACTAGTAATCTTGTTGAGTCGGCTCGAGCTAAATTGGTGTCTAAGGGCTTAGATATTATTTATGTCAACGACGTGAGCAACGGCGCAATCTTTGGAAAAGATACGACTTCGGGTATGATTCTCACACGCACTGGTGCGGATATAGCGCTCAAGGAAGTCTCCAAAGACGCTCTAGCAAATCTTCTTCTTGATCACGCCATCCGGCAGTTAGGCTAAAAATATGTCAAAACGCCTCTTTACCTCAGAATCTGTAACTGAAGGACATCCAGACAAGATCGCAGATGCGATCTCGGATGCCGTTCTTGACTCACTTCTAACCCAGGATCCTAAAAGTCGAGTAGCCGTTGAAACCTTGATTACAACGGGTCAGGTTCACGTAGCCGGTGAAGTAACAACCGATGGCTATGCCGATGTCAACACAATTGTTCGCGATACTGTTTTAAATATTGGATACGACTCATCAGAGAAGGGCTTTGATGGAAATAGTTGTGGAGTATCAATATCAATCGGAGCTCAGTCCCAAGATATTGCTCAGGGCGTTAATGATGCATACGAGCACCGCGTAGCAGCAGGTGCCGATCCATTAGATTTGCAAGGAGCAGGTGATCAAGGTTTGATGTTTGGCTATGCATGCGATGACACTAAAGAGCTGATGCCACTACCAATCTGGCTAGCACATGCCCTAGCTGCCCAGCTCTCCAAAGTGCGCAAATCTGGCGCGCTGCCCTATCTTCGCCCCGATGGTAAGACACAAGTGACTATCGAATACGATGGCGACCGTGCAGTTGCCCTCAATACCGTGGTAATCTCTAGCCAGCATGCCGAAGATGTGGATGTGGCATCGAAGTTAACTCCAGAGATTATCGAATATGTAATCGAACCAATCCTGTCGACGATTGATCTTCCACGAAAAGATCTTAAAACTCTTATCAATCCAACTGGCCGCTTTGTTATCGGTGGGCCAATGGGCGATGCTGGTTTGACTGGTCGCAAAATTATCGTCGATACATACGGTGGAATGGCCCGTCACGGTGGGGGAGCATTTAGTGGAAAAGATCCATCAAAGGTAGATAGATCTGCCGCCTATGCCATGCGCTGGGTTGCCAAAAACGTTGTTGCTGCAGGACTTGCACGTCGCTGTGAAGTACAGGTTGCTTATGCAATTGGCAAGGCCCAACCAGTTGGACTCTTCGTAGAGACATTCGGTACTGAAACAGTTCCAGTTGCAAAGATCCAAGATGCAGTTCTTGCGACCTTTGATCTGCGACCAGCTGCAATTATTAGAGATCTCGAGCTCTTGCGTCCAATATATAAATTAACAAGTGCCTATGGCCACTTCGGTCGCGAACTTCCAGAGTTTGCCTGGGAGCGCACTGATCGGGTTAACGCACTACAAAGTGCAATTAAGTAGAGTGTGGCAACGCCGGGCCGCCTGCGCTTAAAATCGCAGATTATTGCTCGGCCCGAATCACCCGCCCTCGATAGACCCTTTGTTCGAACGTGGGTTGATACAGGCGTCTTTCATCTTGATCAAAGCTTCGACTACAGCGTCCCAGAGGCGCTCTCGGATTTAGTTCAAGTTGGCGTGCGCGTACAGGTTCCATTCAATGGTCGTGAAGTAGAGGCGCTCGTTCTTGAGCGATTTGATACATCTAAGACACCTGGCGCAATAAAACCAATAACTAAGGTTTTATCACCGCATCCGGTTGCAACTCAACTCTCAATTCAACTTATCGACGCTGTATCTGCGTATTGGGCTACCAATGCCTTTGATATTCTGCGAACGGCGATACCTGCAAGAGTTGCACATGTCGATAAGAAGTTTGCCACGCAGAATATTCCAAAGCTCAGAGATAAGAACTCAACCGGAATCTATTCATTTATCGCCTTTGAACCCTATGTTAATCCCGCCGATGAGGTAATCCTGCTGGCCAATCGAGCACTCAGAGATGGCTCAGTTCTAGTTATAGCACCTGATGAGCGCGATATTGATGAAATCTGCCGTAGTGCCGAATTAAAGAATTTAACATATCTACGCCTTGATAGTTCAATCTCTCGGGCCCAGCGCTATGAAAACTATTTGCATGCTATGAACGCGCAAAATACATTGATCGTCGGAGCGCGTAGCTCAGTATTTTTGCCCATAGCCGATCTATCAACGGTTATTGTTTATAAGGAGTCATCACACGAGCATTATGAAATTCGTAGCCCTGGTTGGAACGTACGCGAAATCCTGTCTCTTCGCCGTAATATCGAGAAGTTTGATCTGATCTTTACTGGATATGTTCCATCACTTGAACTATCAGCCCTCATCGATGCTAAGCGATTGACATATATCACGCACTCCCATCGTTTAGCAGTGAAGGCTTTTTCATCTGACGACGGATCAATTTTACCGGGGCGAATCTTCACAGATATCCGTAGCGCACTTACTAAAGGACCCGTCCTATTTATGATTGCACGAAAAGGATATGGAAACGCAATACTCTGTGCTCACTGTAAGAATTTAGCAATGTGTAGTTGCGGCGGGCGTCTAATTGTTGCCTCAAAGAGTTCAGCGCCCTCCTGCACAGTCTGCCAATCTACCTTTCCTGAATGGTCATGCTCTTGGTGCCAGCGTAATAAGCAATATATTGGCGGACGCGGAATAGAAAGAGCAGGAGAGGAGATCTCACGGGCATTTGCTGGTGTTCCGATTATTCTCTCCTACGGCGATGTCATCAAGGCTCAGATTGAGAATCGATCTGCGATAGTTATAGCAACTCCTGGGGCAGCTCCTAAAGTCGAGGGGGGATATGCCGCAGTCGTAGTGCTTGAGGCTCTGAAGTTTTTTGCACATTCAGATTTACGTGCCCAAGAGCGTGCACGCGAACTTATCTTTGAAACTGCAGCGATGATTACTCCAAAGGGTGCGGTCTTACTATGCATAGATGAGGTGCATCCGATTGTTTCATCGGTGGCTAGATGGAATCCAGGGGCAATGATTCGTCGAGAGCTAGGTGAGCGTTTAGAGATTCCACTGCCGCCATTTGTCTCTAGTTTCGTTATTAGTGGTAGCGCTAAAGAGTTCACTTCCTTGGCTGGCGGATTTCGTAAAGCGATTATCGATGAACGTATACCTTCATCGGTTCGGGTTTTTGGTCCAAGTGATATTGGAAAGGGAGAGGCAAAGATTGTGTTGTACTGTCCACAGCAGGACGCAAAAACCTTAACTATTTTTCTGCATGAGTTAGCCCGCAAGCGCAGTATTGCGAAGAAGGATTATCTGAGGATAAGAATTGATCCATATTCACTGTAACACTTTGATAGGATTGCCAAATGAGTTTGCAGGAGATTCGCCACTTCGGTGACCCAGTTCTTATTACCCCAGCGGCCTTAGTTGTCGATTTTGATAAAGAGATTCGAACCTTGATCGCCGATTTAACTGAAACTATGCTCAACGCCCCTGGAGCCGGATTGGCAGCTCCCCAGATTGGTGTCTCGTTGAGGGCTTTTGTCTGGCATGTAGATGACGTATTAGGCCATCTCATTAATCCCACTTTAGTTATGAGCGGAGAGATCGAAATCGATGAAGAGGGCTGCCTATCCTTCCCCGATCTGACCTATCCAACGCCTCGATCCTTGCGTGCAGTAGCACGTGGCTTCAACATGTTTGGAGAGCCTATTGAAGTCGATGGATCAGAGCTGCTAGCACGTGCACTACAACATGAGAACGATCACTTAGATGGAATTTTATTTATCGATCGCATGAGTAAGGCCGATCGCAAAATCGCGATGAAGGATATCCGTGAGTCTGATTGGTTTAATGAGTCAACAAGAGATATCACAATTAAAACTTCACCACATAGTATTTTCGGACGGAGCACATAATGCGCATCGGAGTAGCGGCTACTCCGAGCGTTGCGCTACCGGTACTTAATTGGCTTGCCTCTTCCTCTCATGAAATAGCCTGCGTGATCACACAGCCCGATCGTCCCTCTGGTCGTGGCCAAGAGATCTCGGCCTCACCCGTTGCCAAATGGGCGATTGAGAATGGAACCCACCTTCTTCGCCCCGAGTCACCACATGATCTCGTTGGCCACGTAGAGGATCTCGACTGTGTTATTACAATCGGCTACGGCATCTTGCTACCCGAAGAGATTCTCACACTTCCTCGCCAAGGTTTTCTAAATCTGCATTTCTCATTACTTCCCGCTTACCGAGGTGCAGCCCCTGTGCAACGGGCGATAGAAAATGGTGAAACGATCACAGGAGTCACCGTTTTTGCACTTGATAAGGGGATGGATACTGGACCTATCTATACCAGTGCGCAGTTAGCAATCGATCCCACATGGCGAACAGGTGAGTTAATGGAGGCACTTGCACAGATGGGCCCAGATGTAGTTGAGGCTGCACTGACTGCAATTGCTAATGGTGTGTCGCCACAGAAACAAGTGGGCATCAGCTCAGCTGCTCCCAAGATCTCCAAGAAAGAGGCAGAGATTAATTGGAGTCAGAGCGCAGATGAGATTTTGCGCAAAGTTCGTGCTTTTTATCCAGCACCTGGTGCTTGGAGTACATGGGATGGCGCCGGCTTTAAACTCACGCGCGCCAAGATCTCACAGGGTGAGCTATCGATTGGTGAGATTGCGATTATCGATGGCGATGTAGTTGTGGGCTGTGGATCAAAGACCGCCCTTTCATTGCTCACGGTAGTCCCGGCCGGAAAAAAAGAGATGAAGGCAGGGGACTGGGCACGAGGAGCACGCCTATCACCAGGTGCCCACTTTGGTTGAAGCGCGCCGCAATACCTTTAAATCTCCAAAGCCCGATGCTCCACGTTTATTAGCCTTTGATTTAATCACAGAGGTCAATAGAAATGAAGGATATTCAAATCTTCTCCTGCCTCAAGCTCTGACCTCTAGCAGCTTGGAAGAGCGAGATCGCAATCTCGTTACAGAGCTTGTCTATGGAACGCTACGTATGCAAGGTAAACACGATTGGGTTCTAGCCCAGATTAGTGATCGACCATGGGGGGAAGTAGATCCTGGCATTATTGATGTGGCCCGACTTGGTGTGCATCAGATTCACGAGATGCGCATCCCAGATCATGCCGCAGTTGCTGCCACTGTAGAAGTTGCACGCAAACGAGTTGGTGAATCAAAGGCGAGCTTTGTCAACGCACTACTTCGTAGCGTGGCTCGACGATCGATAGATGATTGGTTTGCACCGTTAGCAGAGATAAAAGATCCAGTGGTGCGAATGTCGATTCAATTTTCACACCCAGAATGGATCATCTCGGCATATTACGATCTCTTAAAAGATTGGGATCAGGTTGAGGCCGCACTTGCTATCAATAACATACCTGCTCGTCCGACACTTGTGGCCTGGCCTGGATACTCAACGCAGAGTGATCTGATTGCGCTAGGTGCGGAGGCAACGACATATTCGCAACTTGGTGCAAGATGGAAAGGCAACCCTGGCTCCCTCGAATTGATTCGTCATAGATTAGCCGGCGTCCAGGATGAGGGCTCACAATTAGTGGCAACTGTTTTTGCATCTGTTGCAGGTGGGAGTGCATGGCTCGATCTATGCGCAGGTCCCGGAGGAAAGGCGGCACTTCTCTCATCGATTGCGGCCCAGCGTGGTGTCGCATTTACTGCAAATGAGATTTCAACTCCTCGATCCGAGCTCGTGAAGCGTGTTGTACATGGTGCCCGCGTTTGGACAGGTGATGGAAGAGAGATAGCTATACACAATGAGAGCTTCGATGCGATTTTGATCGATGCACCGTGTACCGGTCTTGGTGCATTACGACGACGGCCTGAAGTACGTTGGCGGCGAACATTAACGGATCTGCGCGAACTAACGCAGTTGCAGCGAGAGCTCGTGAAATCTGCGATTGGCTCACTCAATAATGGAGGCGTTCTTGGCTATGCAACCTGTTCACCCCATTTAGCTGAAACCACTGTGCAGGTAAATGATATTTTAAAGCATTACCCAGCGATGGAGCTCGTTGATTTAGCTCCATACCTTCCAGATACATTGACAGATGCAACTAGGGATGCAGCGATGGCGCTATGGACACATCGACACGGCACAGATGCCATGTACTTGGCTGTACTGAGAAAGAAAAGTTAAGGTAATCACATGTCGCGCGAGATAAAAATCACCCCAAGTATTTTAAATGCAGATCTCACAAATCTTGGGTATGAGATTGGGCGAATAGCTGCCGAATCAGATCTCATCCATTTAGACGTGATGGATAATATTTTCGTACCAAATTTTACATTTGATTTTGAGCGTGCCAGTCAGATCATTAAAGAGTGCCCGATCGCAGTCGACGCGCACTTGATGGTGGCCGATGTCGATGCAATAGCCCCTGCCTATGCTGAGGTGGGATGTAGCAGTGTGACAATCCATGCCGAAGCAACGAGAGATATCACATCGACTCTTCGAGCAATACGTAAAGCTGGAGCGCGTGCTGGCCTTGGACTCAAACCAGTGACATCTATAGAGGCCTATGCAGATTGTCTGGATGAGGTAGATATGTTTTTAATCATGACAGTGGAGCCAGGCTTTGGAGGTCAAAAGTTTATGCACGAGATGATGGAAAAAGTTAAGCGCACACGAGAGATAATTGGAGATCGTCCTATCTGGCTACAGGTAGATGGGGGAGTCTCAATGGAGACAATCGGCCAGGCAAGTGAGGCTGGAGCAGATGTATTTGTCGCCGGTAGCGCAGTATTTAATGCCGATGATCCAGCTGCGATGATCCTTTCGTTGCGCAATCTAGCAATCTCAGCTTCGTAAATCAGCCGTTGAAGTTAATAGTCAACCCCTCGCTCACCCTTCATAGTAAAGTTAGCTCTATGAAATCCTTTGATGATCTCTGGGCAGAACTTGCCGAGGCGATAGTGACGCGGCCAGAGGGTTCAGGGACAGTTGCGGCCGTGGATGCCGGGGTTCATGAGATTGGAAAGAAGATTTTAGAAGAGGCTGGAGAGGTTTGGTTGGCTGGTGAGCACGAATCAAATGAAGCCTTAGCCCAGGAGATTAGTCAGTTGCTTTATCGCCTGCAAACAATGATGTTGGCACGTGGATTGACCCCAGATGATATCTACAAATTTCTTTAAGAGAATCGAGTAAGAGATGTTGAGAATCGCTGTTCCTAATAAAGGCTCTCTAGCTGAGGAATCAATTGCCATATTGAGGGAGGCTGGCTATAAACAGCGTAGCGATAGCCGTGATTTAATTCTGATTGATAACGAAAATGGCGTTGAGTTTTATTATCTGCGTCCACGCGACATCGCTATCTATGTTGGCTCTGGTGAGCTTGAAGCAGGAATTACTGGACGAGATCTTCTCATTGATTCTGGAGCCCCTGCTAGTGAGCTCATTTCACTTGATTTTGGCGCTTCAACTTTTCGATTCGCAGCCCCCATCGATCGCGACTGGAGTGTGAGCGATATTTCGGGAAAACGCGTGGCCACCGCATATCCAGGTTTAGTCGGCGCATATCTGAATTCGCTGAAGGTATCGGCCGATGTTGTGCGTTTAGATGGTGCGGTAGAGAGCAGTGTGCGTCTGGGTGTAGCCGATCTTATCGCCGACGTTGTGAGCACGGGCAACACACTGCGCCAGGCTGGTCTAAAGATTTTTGGTGATCCAATTTTGACAAGTGAGGCGATAGTTATCGCTCGCAAAGGCTTTGATATCCCAGCTGAATTAGAGATTCTCATCCGTCGCCTGCAAGGAGTTGTTACTGCCCGCAGATATGTTTTGCTTGATTACGATATCGAAAAAATCAACATCGATGCCGCCTGTGCAATCACACCGGGCTTAGAGTCACCCACGATTTCACCGTTACAAAAGGCGGATTGGGTAGCGGTGCGGGCCATGGTCTTGCGCAAAGACACAAATAGAGTGATGGATGAGCTATGGAGTGTTGGTGCGCGCGGGATTCTTGTGACTGATATTCACGCCTGCAGATTGTAAGGATTAATCCTCTTCTATAGCCTCGCGTGGAATCCCGAGCAGATATAAAACAGAGTCGAGATACGGCGCACTCACACTACTATCGGCCGCCGCTTTTACTACTGGCCTTGCATTAAATGCGATACCTAATCCAGCTGCTGCGATCATGTCTAAATCATTTGCCCCATCTCCGATCGCCACAGTTTGATCCATCGAAATGGATTCAATCTCTGCAAATTCACGTAGTGCAATCGCCTTAGCGGCACGATCAATGACTGGGCCCACAACCTCACCTGTTAGTACACCGTTATTAATACCTAGCGTGTTGGCCCGAAAGTGTGTAATACCTAGCTCTGCGATAAGAGGCGCGATAACTTGAATAAATCCCCCTGAGACAACTGAGACGGTATGGCCTAAACGATGTAATGTTTTGATCAGTGTTCTAGCACCTGGTGTCAGAACAATCTCTGCCTGAACTTCTGCGATAACTGACTCTGGAACTCCCTTGAGCAGGTGTACTCGGGCTCGTAGAGATTGCTCGAAGTCAATCTCACCGCGCATAGCCGATTCAGTAATTCTCTTGACCTCCTCGCCTACACCAGCCTTAGCGGCAAGAAGTTCGATTACCTCTTGCGTAATCAGAGTTGAATCAACATCTAACTGAACTAACTTCTTCGCAAATCGCATGTGTCCACCTGGTTGTACTGCGACATCAACATCCTGTGCTGTAGCTATCGGCGCAAGAGCGGCGGATAAGATCTGCTGGCTAACTCCAGAGACTACAAACTCGATTGCAGTCACTGGCGTGGAAGCCGTTCGTGAGGCACGTTCGATATTGCCGCCAGATGCAGCGATTGCACCTGCAATAGCAGCGATCGATTGTGGAATCAGTTTGCTACATAAAATCACAACGTGCAGCAGGCCCTTCTTGGTAGCAATGCTCGACTTAGTAGTCTTTGAGAATAGAGTTGCAATGTCGACATCTAGTTCTGATGCGCACCCTAAGAGATCATCTTCAAGCGCTTTTTCATGAGCTGGGTTAAGGGCGATAAGAACTGTGAGAATCAGACGATTGCTGATGATGACTTGCTCGATATCTAGGATTGTTATTGAAAATGGAGCCAAGGTAGTAAAGAGCGCTTCGGTGATTCCGGGCCTATCGATGCCACTGAGAAGGATCAGGCCAGTGAACTGTTCATTTTCGATTACAGATGCCATGAGAGGGCTGAGTTTATCGCGAATCACGTAGCGTCATCGGCCATAAAGAGCTCTCCTGGCAGATTTACGCAGTATCTTTTCGCTCTATGAGTAGTACCACTGTCTTAGAAGTCGCCGATATCTCGGTTCGCCGCGGCGAGAAAACTATTCTGGGACCAATTAATTTCACGGTACACACAGGGGAGCGCTGGGTAGTTCTTGGACCAAATGGTGCTGGCAAATCAACGCTGCTCCAAATCCTTGCAACGAAGATATTTCCAACAACTGGAACTGTAAAGATCTTGGACAAAGCAATGGGTCAGGTAGATCTATTCGAGCTGCGCACACGTATTGGCCTGTGTGGTGCTATCGTCGCAGAGGATATCCCAGGTGATGAGAAAGTCCGTGATGTCGTTTTAACTGCAGCGTACGCAATTCTTGGTCGCTGGAATGAAGTTTATGATCTTTGGGATGAATCACGGGCCATAGCGTTACTCACTACATTCGGCGTGCGCGATTTAGGTGATCGCTTTTATTCAACATTGAGCGAGGGGGAACGAAAGCGCGTACAAATCGCTCGTGCACTCATGACTGATCCCGAACTCTTGCTACTTGATGAACCGGCAGGTGGTTTAGATGTCGGTGGCCGAGAGGATTTACTACGCAGGTTCGCTGATTTCTCGGCCGATCCCACCGCGCCAGCTACAGTTTTAGTAACTCATCACATAGAAGAGATTCCAGTTGGCACGACACACGCACTCCTACTTAAAAATGGTTTGATTGCGGTGTCAGGTCCGGTGGATCAAGTGATTACTAGTGAACATATCTCAGCAATTTTCGATACTCCAATTGAGGTAAGTTGGGTATCAGGTCGATTTTTCGCACGAGCTTGGAAATAGTGTGAGCCTGTTCGACCAGTTACACCCCGACTGGCAAGAGGCGCTGAGTGAACTACGAGGCCAGATAGATTTAATTGATTCTAAGTTGCAGACCTCTGATGTAGCACCTGAGTATGAGAACGTTATGCGTGCACTAAGCGTTTCTATTGAATCAATTAGTGTTGTCATAATCGGACAAGATCCATATCCAACGCCGGGACATGCACATGGCTTGGCCTTCTCTGTCTCAAGCAGTGTCACACCCTTGCCGGCCTCACTGCGCAATATCTTTTTGGAGTTAGAGAGTGATGTAGGTATTCCCATGAGCGCAAATGGTGATCTCTCACGCTGGGCGGAGCAGGGAGTACTCCTTCTGAATCGAATTCTCACAACCAAATCTGGCTACTCACTCAAACATGAGTTACTTGGGTGGCAGGAGATAACCAATGAGATCGCCAGAACGCTTGGTCAAAGATCTGTTGTAGCCATTCTTTGGGGGAAAAACGCACAAGAACTATCACACCTCTTTGATCCTGGGCTCACAATTACATCAGCTCATCCCAGTCCCTTATCGGCCTATCGCGGTTTTTTTGGATCCAAACCCTTCTCTCAAACAAATCAGCTTTTAGAGTCGATCGGATTGCCAGCAATACGGTGGTAGAAATACTAAGAGCCCCACAGAATCTGTAGGGCCCTTAGTATTTCTATGAAACTAGCTAGCTAATCAAGGCATTAATTGGCGACATCAGGAAGTACACGAGGAAGAGTAAGGAAACAAGTTGGAGCAAAGGATGGACCTCTTTGCGACGACCTTGCACCAAACGAATTCCAACGTGAGTGATAAAGCCAGCACCGATACCTACGGAGATATTGTAAGTAAATGGCATCAGAATGATTGTAAGGAATGCAGGAATCGCTATTCCGTAATCAGCCCAATCAATATGCTTGATTTGAGTCATCATGAGGAAGCCAACGATTACAAGGGCAGGAGTTGCAGCCTCGTAAGGGATGACAGCTACCAATGGTGCGAAGAAGGTTGTAAGGAGGAACATAACTCCAGTTACAACTGAGGCAAGGCCAGTTCGTGCGCCTTCACCAACACCTGCTGCAGATTCGATGTAGCTGGTGTTTGAGGAGATGCTACCGGCACCACCTGCAACTGCAGCCAATGAATCGACAAGAAGAATGCGGTCGTTATTTGGAATATTTCCATCTTTATCAACAAGTCCAGCTTCGTGACCAATGGCGGTAACAGTACCAACAGTGTCAAAGAAGTCAGAGAGAAGTAGTGTAAAGATGAAGAGAATCGCAGCAATTAATGGGATGCGATCAAAAGATCCCAAGAGGTTGAAGCTTCCAAAGAGACTAAAATCAGGTGTAGCTACAACAGTGCTAGGAACTGCTGGGACATTGAGTCCCCAACCTTTTGGATTAACAGCACCTGTTGCACCGTTAAATCCAGGTCCGATCTTTAATGCAGATTCGATAACAATTGCAAAGACTGTAGCTGAAGCGATACCAATCAGGAGGGCTCCCTTGACTTTCTTAACCATCAAGATAATCATTAATGCGAGTCCACAGGCGAAGACAACTATCGGCCATCCAACAAGGGTTCCGTTATCGCCAAGAGTTACAGGTACGGGACCTGAACCTGTTTTACGAACAAAGCCTGCATCGACTAGACCAATAAGTGCGATAAATAGACCGATACCAACTGAGACCGCAATCTTTAACTGTGCAGGTACAGCCTTAAATACAGCGGTTCTAAAGCCTGTCAAAACGAGAACAGTGATAATGATGCCTTCAATAACAACTAAGCCCATTGCATCTGCCCATGACATCTTCGAGGCGATACCAACAGCTACAAATGTGTTCAGGCCAAGGCCTGTCGCAAGTGCCATTGGATAATTTCCAACTACTCCCATGAGTATTGTTAAGATGCCAGCAACTAATGCTGTCATAGCCGCTACAGCAGCTAGATTTGGAGCATCTCCGCCACCGAGGTACTTTCCATCGCCATCCTTTGAAAGACCGATGATGAGTGGATTGAGTGCAACGATGTATGCCATCGTAAAGAATGTGACGACTCCGCCACGTACTTCACGCCCTACGGTTGAGCCACGTTCAGAGATTTTAAAGTACGAATCGAGCATG
>CANJTH010000016.1:0-17835 GCA_947477185.1 Actinomycetota bacterium | reverse complement strand
ATGTGCTTGACCATCGACGTAGCCTGCAAAATCTTCGGCCGGCCACCCTAAGCGCAGTAATGATTGCTTAATCGCACCACGTTGGCTCGGTAGTACCGCAATTGTTTCGGCATCGATACGCGCACCGAGTAGAGGTGCAATCTTGCGAGCACGGATAACCTCTTCTAAAACTGCAGTATCAGTTGTAACAAGGATCAAACCATGTACTGGATCAGCCTCTAATCGCAGACGGCCATAGCGTGACATTGTTTCGGCGACATCGATCAAGATTGAGTGCGGTACTGCATATCGCGAGTATTTGATAAGTGTGTCAATTACTTGTTCTGCATCGTGGCCTGCAGCGCGTGCATTCCATAATCCAAGTGGGGTTAAACGATAGGTGTGAATATGCTCAGGTGATCGCTCGAGCTCTGCAAAGGGTGCGATTGCGCGACGGCACTCTGTCGAAAGCGGGTGATCGATATCGAGCAGTAAAGTCTTATCGCTTTGAACGATTAACGGGCCATCAGTCATTGAGAATATCTCTGATGAGTGCGTGTAAAAGCGCGCTACGGTTTTCAAGAGTTGTGATATCCACCCACTCATGTGCAGCGTGTGCACCATCTCCAACTGCACCTAAGCCATCTAGAACCTGTGCGCCAGCGGCAGCTGCGAAGTTGCCATCACTTGCACCACCGACTGATGCATGGCCAAGTGGTGGCATACCTAAAGCTTTTGCGACTCTCTCTGCTCGCTCGTACAAGGCCATTGTGGATGTTGTCTCAAGAGGTGGACGATTAAATCCTCCCGTGATCTCGTATCTTGCTGAAGAATTTACTGCAGATAAATTTCGAAGGGCAGCATCTACGCGCTGTAGTTCGGCCATAGAAAATGAACGGACATCGATATCGAGTACAGCTAAATCCGGAACAGTGTTTGTCGTATTGCCCGAACGCAGCATCGTTGGCACAACGGTTGTGCCCAACTCTTTATTTTCAAAGCCTGATATAGCAAGGATTGCATGGCCCATTTCTACGGTGGCGTTAACTCCCTTTTCTGGCTCTAGGCCTGCATGTGATGCCTTGCCATGAATCTTTACTTGATACATCGCAGTTCCTTTGCGACCAGTCTTTACTTTGCCATTGAGGGTGGCCTCTACAACTAAAACAGCCTTAGCCTTTGCCGAGATCTCTTTAATAAACTCTTTACTCGTTGTGCTACCTGTCTCCTCATCACTCGTTGCAACAAGTGCTACCGAGCCATCGATACCCTTCATTGCAAAGAGGCCTTGAATAAAACCGGCCTTCATATCGAAGATGCCAGGGCCGCTAGCAACGTTCTCTTTGATACTCCATAAAGATTGGAAAGAGCCCTTGGGCCAGACGGTATCTAGATGTGCAAGAACAATGACATCAGGATTCTGCGCCCCCCACCAGAAAACTGGGCGACCATTTACTTCACGAATCTGTGCGGGAGTTCCAAGAACATCGAGTGCGATCTGGCTTGCTAGCTCAATTACAGCGCGGCACGCATCTAGATCTTCAGTGGGTGATTCCAACCTGACGAGTTTTTCTAGCGCTGACAACATGGGCTAATCCTATAACGGTGCTACGCCGGTGATGCGTGGAATTCGGAAGGATTGAACTTCACCCGTTGCATGATCGCGGGCTATTAAAGCCCCTGCGCTGACCCGAATTGGATCGATAATTCGATGCGTGACCGAGCCATTATTATCGGCGTATCCAATCGAGAGTGATTTCTCCTCTTGAATAAATCTATTTACTAAATCCATAGTTTCATTGGCGGTGGTGCGTGGCAATGCGCCAAGTGCCTCACTTGCAACCTGGCGCAAACGTGTCTGCTTATGACTAGATTTTTCACCAGTACGAATAGCACGGATTGCTGCGTTGAATAAATCTTCACTCGGAACTTCAATCTCACCAATAACACGTGGAGGCCGTGGCTTAGTTAGCGCACGATTTTTACGCGGGCCGCTGAGCATTAAGCCGTTAGCGGATTCGGCGGCTGGCAGGTATCCAGATTCTCGTAAAATTCGCATAGTATCGGCGGCATCGTGATCGCAGATAACAACTTCCGGTGCGATACGGCGAAGTGCGAGCACCTCTAACTTTTTATCGTTCATGATCTGTGCGATAAGTGCCGTGTCTTCACAGCGAATAAATGAGGAGGTATTTCCAACACGTAACTTGCCATGCTTCTTTGCAACATCGGCGATTAAATACTCAAGGGGCTGTGGCATTGGCGTTTTAGATGTCTTGATAAGGAATGCCTTAATCTCATCGCCCGTCTTGCCATGATCTAGCGCGCGACGGATTGTCGCTTCGCTAAAGCGATAAACCGTTGCACCACCACGGCTTTCAATCTCTGCCATGATCGCTAACTGCTGGGAAATCTCATGCTCAAGTGGCCCTGGTGCAATTGCAGTGTTATCGCTCTGAATAAGAATATGGTCGACGGTTTTAGGCAGGTCATCATTTATTAGGTTGAGATCATCGCCATTTAAGAAGCCAACTCCGTATTTAGAGATTGCGCCCTGTCCGCTTATGCCCAACCACTCAGCCTCACGCAGAGTCCATGTAGCGAGCTCTTCTTGCAGAGATGAGTTGCGTCTAACCGGTGCTCGCCAGTTCATGAGTGCGATAAATGATGGCGCATCTGGTGCAATAGATTGATTCTCATTCAGAATTGAAAGCGTCAATGCCCGAACACGTGAGGCGTTGACTCGGTCGAGCTCAGGACCTAATGCTGCAACGTTCTTTGCCTGCGCCCTACCAACTAAGCCGCTTACGCGAGATGTAATCAACCAAGCCGATGCCAATACCTGCCAACGATCGGCTGGTGTCTGCATGAGCCAGATATCAAACTTATTGCTAGGCATTATGCGCTCATCGGAATCGACACTGATGAGCGATGTCAGATATGCCAACTCAGTAATAAAGGCGGTGCATGTTTCATCTACACCAAGGTGATTGGAGATTATTTTAAGATCTCGCACACCTAATCCACCAGCGCGCAGGGCATCTGCCGGCTCCTCGGCCCAGAAATTTAATAGCTCTTCAACCCAACGCAGTACCGTCGAGATATTTGCAATCGCTGCAAGGTTTACTTGGCGCTCGTCCCGCTTAGTACCAGCTAAAACTGGGGGATTGATTGAGTTTTCTCTATGTGTTTTACCGCCGCGCAGATAAATAGCTACTTCACGGGGCAAGATAACCGTTCTTTGATCGAGTGGAACCAAAAACTTTCGCTCGAGTAGCCACGTAACACCTGGCCCTGGATTCTTAATATCTCCAATACTGCCACGTGGTGGTCCCCAAATGAGACGCTCTAATACTTTCTTTGCATCAAGTGGAGCATTATCTAGTTCGGTGAGCTTAAGTTTTGCTATCGAAACAGGGCCAAGGCCTGCAGGTTCGTTACCAATTACATCGCGTAATTGTGTTGGAAGACGCATGCCATCATCGGATGGATAGATAAGTCCCACAGAAATTAAATACTCAAGTGCTACAGCTGCTGCTTTATCGGTTAGTGCAACGAGTGATTTAAGGGTGAATGGCTCGGTGAGTGTGCAAGCCGCCTCTAAGACTTGAAACTGCCACTGATTAAGTGAGTCAATGGCCCGCGCCAAACTTGGCGCAGAACATGCGCGTACTGCAAGAGAGGCGATATCGGGGGGTACGGGTGTTACTAGATCGGGGCGGGCACTGAATAAGGATAAGAAGGCAGCGTCATCAATACTACGTAAGTAGTCGGAGAATGATCGCATTTCCATAACTTGCTAACATTACTGGGCTTTACTACTTATTGCGTAATCAGTGGCGCTTTCCACGTGGGGTCAGCCATGTCGCAAGGGCTGCAAAGCGCACCACTACGGGTGAAATAGCTCGTCCAATAAAACGTGCTCGACGAAAATCATGAATCGGCCAACCCTCAGCCATAGCTCGAAGACCTAAAATCGCATCGGGATTAATTGCCGATGGATTCCCAACGCACTGTAAAAGCGGCAGATCATTATTGCTATCAGAATATGCATAACAATTGGCTAGGTTCAATCCACTGCGTTGTGCTAAATCTCGCACGGCAACTGCTTTCTCTTTTCCATGTAAGAGCGCACCTGACATTGCACCAGTGTAGGAACCATTTTTAATCTCGGCTTTACTTCCGAGTGCTCCAGTAAAACCTAATCGGTTGGCAATGAGTACTGCCATATCTTCAGGAGCCGCCGTTACTAACCAGACCTCCTCTTGATTCAAGAGATGTTTTTGCGCAATATCTATTGTGCCCTGCCAGATTGCAGGGGAGACAAACTCATCGTAAATCTCTTGTGCAATTGCTTCTATATCTTTAACACTATGACCACCGATAAAATCAGTTGCTGATTTTTGAAAACGTGCAATCTCTTCTTTATTTTCTTTTCCTGTTAAGCGAAATCTCAGATTGGCCAGAACAAAGCGGGAAATGTCCTTTTTCGTGAAGTAGCCCCGCTGGTACATGCCTCGACCTAGAAAGTAGATCGTTGAGCCACGAATCAGCGTGTTATCGACATCGAAAAAGGCTGCTCGCTTCGCCGTGAGTGCCATGTCACTAGCCTAACGAACTCGGCCCAATTGGGACGCTTTATGCTTAGTCAATGAGTTCAACGGTCCATGTGATTCGTCACGGCGAAGTAGAAAACCCAGGGAAAATTCTCTATGGCCGCCAACCCGGATGGAGATTATCAAAGCGTGGTTTAGATATGGCTACCACCCTTGGTGATTGGTCTAAATCACTTAATCTAGGTGCGCTACATGTTTCTCCACTGCAGCGAGCCCAAGAAACAGCAGCTCCCATTGCAGCAGCACATAACTTGTCAATCACAACTGATGAGCGTTTAATCGAAGCTGCAAATGTATTTGAGGGAAAACCATTCGGTGTCGGTGACGGAGTCTTGCGTCATCCAGCATCATGGCGACACTTATGGAATCCGTGGAAACCATCATGGGGTGAGCCATACGATGAACAGGTAACACGAATGCTGGCAGCTATCTTTGCCGCACGCGATGCCGCTCAAGGCAAAGATGCAATCTGTGTATCTCACCAACTCCCAATCTGGATTTTAAGAAGTGCCATTGAAAGCCGTCGACTTCTGCATGATCCCCGTAAACGTGAATGCTCATTAGCCTCAGTGACTAGTGTTCATTTCGACGAGGATGGGCTTATCTCTGGACTTACATACTCCGAACCCGCACGCCATCTCTTGCCAGATAAGTAAATATGAAGCGTTTACAAATAACAATTGGGTCAATACTCGTAGCAATCACTTTAAGTGCATGTAGCAGCGGGGTATCTTCAAATACAGAAGAGAGTTATGTATCAGGTGATGGCTCAGTCACCTTTATTAATCCAGCCGATCGCATCGATGCACCAGCAATGGCTGGCATGACCCTTACTGGCACGAACTACGCTTATACAATTGGGCGAGTGACGGTTGTAAATGTTTGGGCATCATGGTGCTCACCCTGCCGATCTGAAATCCCAACACTTATTGACCTCTCTAAGAAATATACACAGGTCACATTCCTTGGAGTTCTCACCCGTGATATGCCGCCAGCGGCCGAGGCTTTTGCGCGTAGATTTGCAATCCCCTATCCCACTCTCATAGATGACTCAATTCTGCTTGGCTTTAGAGACTCACTGCCTGCAAATGCGATTCCATCCACGGCTGTAATCGACAAAAACGGCAAGGTCGCTGGGCGAATTTTGGGAGAAGTCACTGTTGCATCCCTATCTAAATTAATCGAGCGAGTGAGTTCAGAATGAAAGATTTTTTCGTAGAACAGATAATGAGTGGCTTTTTAGTTACAGCCTTTCCAGTGGCTTTTATTGCAGGTGTAATCTCATTTCTATCTCCCTGTGTTTTGCCACTCGTGCCCGGATATCTCTCATTTGCTGCAGGGTTTTCGGCCAATAGAGGCAAACTCTTTTTAGGCTCACTGCTCTTTGTGAGTGGATTCTCAGTTGTATTTATCTCATATGGAGCAATCTTTGGTGGTTTAGGAAATCAACTTGCCGCCAATGAAGAGCTAATTTCTCGTCTCCTTGGTGTGCTGACGATATTTTTAGGCCTTATCTTTCTGGGTAAGTTCCCAATGTCGCCCACTCTTCGTCCACGCATGAAGACAACAGGTGGCTTAATCGGTGCACCATTGCTTGGATTTTTATTTGGAGTCGGTTGGACGCCATGTATTGGGCCAGCCCTTGCCGCGGTACAAACTTTAGCTTTCCAAGAGTCGAGTGCGATGCGAGGTGCCGTTCTCTCATTAGGTTATTGCCTAGGCCTAGGTCTTCCATTCATTACATCGGGGCTTTTTCTTGATCGCTCAGAGAAGCTGCGCAAGTATCTTCTTCGCCGCGGAGATTTAATCTCAAAGATTGGCGGCCTATTTCTTATAGCAATCGGTCTCTTGCAGGTTACTGGCCTGTGGGGCCAGATTATGAATCTATCGCGTTCGATGATCTCAGATTTCATTCCGGTCATATAAATGAGCCAAGAGATTCAGATTCCAGAGATTGGCAGTGTGGGCTTACTGCGCTATATCTGGCGCCAGTTAACAAGTATGCGCACCGCACTCATTCTGCTGATGTTGCTGGGCATTGCATCTATACCAGGCTCGATATTTCCACAACGCACTCAAAATCCCATGGCAGTAAGTGCATCTTTTAAAAGCTCACCTGAACTCTCACAGTGGATGGACCGCTTCTATCTCTTTGATGTCTATGGCTCTCCTTGGTTTAGTGCTATCTACATTCTTCTCTTTATCTCACTCATCGGTTGTGTGCTGCCACGTACTATCGAGCACTTTCACGCCGGGCGCGCCCTGCCTCCTGCAACTCCGAAAAACCTTAATCGAATGGAGTTTTATACAACGTGGCCAACACAGGGCAATGAGATAGAGATCGCTCAGGTGTGGTTAAAGTCAAAGAGATTTAGAGTCTTAGAAAAAGATGGAACACTCTCGGCCGAGAAGGGCTTTTTGCGTGAGACTGGAAATCTATTTTTTCACTTGGCGTTAATTTTGGTCTTACTCGGAATCTCTGCTTCATCTCTCTTTGGTATGCGCGGTGATGCGATTCTTAATGTTGGCGAACGCTTTGTTAATACGCCCACAAGCTATGACTTTTTAGCTTATGGAAAGCTATTTGAAGATGGCAAGTTAGACAAGTTTATAATCAACGTTGATAAGTTTGATGCAACATATAATCTTGTGACTAGCGCTCCTGAGGATTACACCCTTAACGTCACTGTAAGGCGCGGTGATTTAACAACGAGTGAAAAGCGAGTTATTAAGGTTAATTCACCACTTGCCATAGGAAGCACTAAGATTTATCTGCAAGCAAATGGTTATTCACCAGTTGTGACAGTGCGAGACTCAAAGGGAAATGTCGCACTGCAAGGTGCAGTCCCATTTTTGCCGCAGGATTCAAATCTGCGTTCGATCGGAGCGATTAAGGCACCAGATGCAGATCCACAAGTTGGCTTTGTAGGATCTTTTGTGCCAACCTATCAACGCAGTGGCAGCGGTGGGGCGGTCAGCGCATTTCCTCAAGCCCTTGACCCGCGTTTATTATTATCGGTCTGGAGTGGTGACCTGGGTTTAGATGACGGTATTCCACAATCGGTTTATCGAATCGATACGTCATCTATGTCACAGATTGGTTTGAAGTCATTGAAGCCAGGTGAGATCTTTGCTTATCCGGGTGGCTCTATAACCTTTGAAGGATATGTGCAGTGGGTCAACCTTCAAATCGTCGATGATCCCGGCAAGAACTTTGCACTGCTCGGCGCTATTGTTGCAATCCTTGGACTACTGGCATCACTGTTCACGCGCCGTCGTAGAATCTGGATTCGCGTGGGAGATGTAGTTGAAGTCGCAGGTCTTGCCAAGAATGCCGCACCTGGCCTAGAGCAAGAGATAGCCGGTTTTGTCGGGGCTTTGAAAGGGGAGAGATAGATGTCAAGTACATGGGCCTATATCTCTAATTATTTGATTTATTCATCGATGGCCGTCTTTACTCTCGCATTCTTTGCTCACGCATTTGAAACAGCATGGGCGGTAAAGATTCCCAATGCAACTACCGTCAAGACGCTTGATTACAAACGCACTGAAAAGCTTGCACGCATAGCAACTGCGATGATGATTTTGGGCACCCTACTTCTCTTTGCAGGAGTAATTACTCGAGGTTTATCTGCTGGACGTGTCCCCTGGGGCAACATGTATGAGTTTTCAATTACGGGCGCCTTAGCTTTTTCTGCCGCCTACCTTGGCGCTCTTCGCACATTCGATCTACGTTGGCTGGGGTTACTGGTTTCATTTGCAGTTTTACTCACACTTGGCACCGCTGTTGCAGTTCTTTATCGACCAAGTGCCCCACTTGTTCCAGCCCTTAAGTCAACATGGTTGGTCATTCACGTTTCGGCGGCGATTATTTCAGGTGGGGTATTTTTACTCGCAAATGCAATTGCGGCTGCGTATCTGTACTTAGATTCGATGGAGTCAAAGGGTGAGCGCACTACATGGGCAAAGCGACTACCCTCTCTTGAGTATCTAGATCAACTCTCATATCGCTTGGTTGCATTTGTCTTTCCTTTATGGACATTTGCAGTTATCGCTGGAGCGATCTGGGCAGAGAGTGCATGGGGACGTTATTGGGGTTGGGATCCAAAAGAGACCTGGGCATTTATTACATGGGTTGCATATGCGGCATATTTGCATGCGCGAGTAACGATTGGTTGGCGTGGTAGGCGTGCAGCATGGCTATGTTTATTTGCAGGCTCTACATTTTTATTTAACTATGTCTATGTCAATATCTGGGGCAGCGGAAAACACACGTATTCGGGGCTTTAAAGCCTTCTTAAGAAATCGGGATCATCATCTGGCGGCAGCACACGACGCTTTGGCTGTCTGAAACCCTTAGGTTTATTTCTACCAGCGATTAAGTAAGCGATTGGCCCAATTGCAAAGGTTCCAGGCCCTAGAAGAATAATTAAAAGCAGCCAACCCCACTTTGGGAGGTTCTTAATCTGTGACTCATCGGCACGGGCACAATCGATGAGTGCGTAGATGGTTAGACCAAAGATTAGAACTAAGGGGAGCACTGTGGTCATGGCTAAATTATATCCCTAGTGCCACTGCAAAGAGGGCTGAAAAGATAATTTGAAGTTTTCCAGTCTTTCCTAAGAGTGGAATCAAAGCCGCCCCACTTGTTCCGCCCATGACGTTTCGGGCCAACGAGAATGTAAGTGGTGTCACAAGGAGTGTTAAGAGCGCCGCTGGTTTGAAAGTAGCGATTGCTGCGGTGTGGGCCATTACAAGCAGGGCAACAAAGAAGCGACGGGCCGCTAAATCACCCATCCGTACAGCCAAGGTTTTCTTACCAACGGCTGCATCTTGAGCTAAATCTCGAAGATTATTAATTTCAAGAATTGCACACGAGAGCGCACCCATAGGTATCGCAACGATAAAACTCATAACTGTGATGCTCTCAGTCTGCACATAGAAAGTTCCGACAGTTGCAACTAAACCAAAGAATACAAAGACTGATATCTCACCGAAGCCACTGTAGCCATATGGTTTGCGGCCACCGGTATAGCTCCACGCCGCTCCGATGGCGATAGCTCCGATGGCGATAAGTATTGGCGAGGTTAATAACGATAACCACAGGCCAGATATTGAGGCGATTCCAAATGAGATAAAAGCGGCGGCTTTAACGCTGTGCGCAGTTGCCAAACCACTACCCACTAAACGTGTTGGACCAATGCGATGGTGATCACTTCCTTTAATGCCATCAGAGTAATCATTAGCAAAGTTGACACCGATTTGTAGCCAGAGAGAAACATTGAGGGCAAGCGCTGCGCGCAACCAGTTGAAATCGACCCCTGCAAGTGCCGAACCAACTAAGACCGGCGCAATTGCTGCGGCAAGAGTGCGTGGACGTGCCCCGAGAATCCATTTATTCATGCGCCACCATCTTTGCTAATGCGGCGCGATCTACTTTGCCGATACCGAGTAATGGTAGTGACTCTAGGATGTGGATTCCCTTTGGCTTAGCGATATCACCGAGTGCTGCCTCTAAGTAATGTGAAATCTCAGTCTCATTAATCTCCCCGACAATTGCTAAGTGAAGAGCCTGTCCCCACTGCCGATCACTGATAGCAAATGCAGCGCACTCAAGATCGGGATAACGAACCGAAAGTGTGGCCTCAATAGAAGTCAGTGAGAGATTTTCCCCACCAGTAATAATTACATCATCGGCGCGACCAAGGACACGCAGGCGTCCATCCTTAATCTCTCCAAGATCATTAGTTAGAAACCAACCATCTTGTAGTTGGAAGAGATCAGGGGAGTTTAAGTAGTTAGTTGCTAATACCGAACCACGAATTTTAATTACACCTTTTTCTGATATTGCAAACTCAACACCAAGTAATCCCTGCCCCTCATAGACACAACCTCCACATGTTTCAGTCATTCCATATGTTTCAACAACTTTAATTCCAGCAGATTGAGCTTGAGTGCGAAGTGTTGGAGCAAGTGCTGCGCCACCAACTAAAACAGCTTGCGCAGCTTGCAAGTGACGCAGTAATCGCTCATCTGAATTAAGAGCTCTAAATAACTGGGTCGGAACAATCGATGTGAAATCAACTTTCGGATACTCACCTTCGAAGTTTCGTAGATCAAGTGGAATCGTGCCTACTTCTATCGAACGGATAATTACATTTACTGCAGCGATATGGGTAACTGGGAGAAGAAGTGACCACTGCGCACCGGCAATAGCACCAATAAAGGCGTTAGATGCCTGCGCCGATGCGATGAGTGCATCAGGTGTAAATGCGACCTCTTTGATTAATCCTGTGCTTCCACTTGTGCCAACAACGATGGCGATATTTTTTGCAGCCAATTTAGACCGAACCTCACCGAAGCTAAGGGCAGGGCCGTTCCCAACCAGGGCGGCCGTGATCTGCACCGCTAACTGCGTGATTTCACAGGTAGGGCTGGCTCGTAGTAACTCTCGTTGTGACGACATGTCCATTGCAGCCGTAGGCTATCGCTAGCAACGATATTGGAGGAAATGTGAGCAAGCCGATTAATCGCGAGTTTGGTAGCCGTGAGATCCCTAGTTGGGTAGTAGCCCCAGGTGGAGAGAGCTTCACCGATATTAAATATCAGATGAGTGATGGCATGGCCAAAATCACCATTAACCGTCCCGAGCTGCACAACGCATTTCGCCCGCAGACAATTATCGAGTTGATTGAGGCTTTTTATCTAGCGCGCGATAATGAAGAGGTTGGGGTAATAATTTTAACTGGCGAAGGCACAAAGGCCTTCTGCTCAGGTGGAGATATTAGCGTTCGCGGTGATGATGGATATCTTGGTGATGACAAACTCTCGAAAAAAGGTATCGGTCGATTAAATGTTTTAGATCTGCAAGTGCAGATTCGCCGTACACCTAAGCCAGTTGTTGCAATGGTTGCTGGTTGGGCGATTGGCGGGGGACATGTTTTACATGTTGTCTGTGATTTAACAATTGCTGCCGATAATGCAAAGTTTGGTCAGACGGGTCCAATGGTCGGTTCATTCGACGGTGGCTATGGTGCCGGCTTATTAGCTGCACATGTTGGTCAGAAAAAGGCACGCGAGATCTGGTTTATGACCCGTCAATACGATGCACAAGAGGCTTTAGATATGGGCTTGGTCAATACCGTTGTTCCAGTTGCCGAACTAGAGGCTGAAACAGTTTCATGGTGTCGCGAAATGCTTCATAACTCACCTCTTGCACTTCGTCTATTGAAATCTAGTTTAAACGCTGCCGATGATGGTTTAGCTGGAGTACAACAGTTAGCTGGTGATGCAACACTGCTATTTTATATGAGTGAAGAAGGCCAAGAAGGCCGCGATGCTTATATGGAAAAGCGCTCTCCTGATTTTAAGAAATTTCCAAAGCGCCCATAAGCAATGCTTGATTCAATCCTAGGTTCACTCAAAGTTGTTGCACTTGCGACGAAGACCGACTTTCGCTCGGTCACCTCGCGCGAGGTTGCACTCTTTGAAGGTCCTATGGGTTGGGGAGAGTTTTCACCATTTCTTGAATATAGTTATGAAGAGTCGATACCGTGGTTTCTAAGTGGGATAGAAGCGGCATATAGTAAAACGCCACCGATTAATAGAAGCGTTATCGAAGTTAATGCAACGATGCCGGCGATCGATAATCCAGATGAAATCGCGCAGATTCTGAGTGCTTTTCACGGGGCTACAGTCGTAAAGATCAAAGTAGGTGGCGATACCACGGCCGATTTAGCACGTATCGCTTGCGTACGAGAGCTACGCCCAGATGCGCGGATCAGGATCGATGTCAATGGTTTATGGAGCGTCGATCAAGCGCATGCATTTTTAGATCAAGTCGGTGAGATTGAATATGTTGAGCAACCATGTTCGACGATTCAAGAGCTTCGAGAACTCAAAAAGCGAATGGCAGTAAAAATCGCAGGCGATGAAATAATTAGAAAAGCTAAAGATCCATTTGCGATAGATCTCTCTGGTGCCATTGATATTCTTATGTTAAAAGTTGCACCCCTTGGTGGAATAAATCGCGCGATTGAAATCGCGCAGCATCATCAACTCCCTGTCGCAGTTTCAAGTGCACTAGAGAGCGCAGTTGGAATCTCACATGGATTAAAGCTCGCCGCAGCCCTTCCACATTTAGATTTCGCATGCGGTCTTGGCACTGGAGCATTGCTCGCAGTTGATGTAGCAGCACTTCCAATTATTAATGGAGCTATTGAGGTTAGAGATATAGCACCTGATGCTGGTGCTCTTATTAAGTACGCAGCCTCCAATGAGCGCCTAAACTGGTGGAAGAATCGGATTCGAATGACATGGAGCGCTGGCGCGCAGGTCATTGCAAAGGAGAGAGGGTGGACCGTATGAGCGCATCAACATCTTTAGCGCGCACAATTGTCCGCCAGATTATTGAGGCCGGCATTACCGATGTAGTTATCTCTCCTGGATCTCGAAATGCACCACTGTCTCTGGCATTTAACGCTGCAGCTGCGAAAAAGCTCATTACAGTTCACATACGAATCGATGAGCGCACAGCTGCATTTTTTGCACTGGGATTAGTTAAATCAACTGGGCGACCAGTACCAGTTGTGTGTACAAGTGGTACGGCCGTAGCAAATTACCATCCAGCTGTTTTAGAGGCTAACCACACCAATGCAGCGCTTCTAGTTTTAACTGCCGATCGCCCTGCGATGCTTCGGCGCACGGGCGCAAATCAAACAACAGAGCAGGCTCGAATCTTTGGTAAGGCCGTTAGATACTTCGCCGATATTGATGGGCCAGTTTTTCCGATGGAGCTACCGCTAGATAGTCTGCGTTTTGGACCTGTGCATTTAAATCTACAGTTTGATGAGCCACTACTGCCTGATGCCTCATCGCAGTGGTTGGATGAGATAAAGCCCGCTCCGATTACATTCAAAGCGCGCACAAAGACAGCGGTTTTAAAGATTCAAGCTAGCCGCGGTGTACTGGTGATTGGCCATGATCGCGGGGGGTTAAGCGTTGAGGCAGTTACGAAGTTTGCTAAAAAACTTAACTGGCCCATTATCGCCGAGGATCCACTTTCCTTTCCAGATGCAGTTGCACATGCATCAATTCTCTTAACCTCACCTGCAGTACGAAGTGTCTTAGCCCCTCAGGCTGCAATAGTTTTTGGCCGCACCACGCTTTCCAGATCGGTTAACGCTCTTATCGGGTTAGCACCAGTGACGTATGTGATTGATCCACGTATTGCAACCGTTGATGGCGATCGTGCGGCAGATAAACGTTTTACTGAGATTCCAAGCCTAGATTGCGTTATGGCATCCGATGATTGGATTTCGCAGTGGGCAAAATACTCACAACGTTGCGCAAAGGTAATTACCGAACTCGATGGTTGGAACGAGGCATCGATAGCTAAAGAGATCGCAGCGGGGATTCCAGATGGCGCAGCTCTCTTTGTTTCATCATCGCGCCCGATTCGTGACCTCGAAGGATTTGCAACACCACGTAGCGGAGTCAGAACATATGCCAACCGTGGGTTAGCTGGAATTGATGGCAACATATCTACAGCGCTAGGAGTTGCATCGGGCCATACTCAGACATTTGCAGTACTAGGTGATTTAGCTTTCCTACATGACATTACAGGTTTGATTACACAAGAAAACATCAACTGCAGATTTATCGTTATTAATAACGATGGAGGTGGAATATTTTCAACTCTGCCACAGCGTGGGTCTGAGGGATTTGAAACAGTCTTTGGAACTCCACATGGTTTAGATCCTGCCGCTATTGCCAGCTCCTTTGGTATCCCAGCATCAACTATCTCTAGTATCGCGCAGCTAAAGCGAGAGTTATCAGCACCCATTAAGGGAATCTCTGTAGTTGTTGCAAAGGTTCAATCGCGTGAAGCAAATGCCGATAACTTAAAATCTATTTATGAAAAGATGAACTCTATTTAAGCCAGTGCACTGCGCATGGGAACTAACTTGGCCACACTTTCTGCTAACTCTTTATCGGGATCAGAGCCTGCAACGATCCCGCAACCGGCAAAAATCCGTATTGAATCCCCATTAATTTGTCCGCATCGCAGTGCGATTCCGAGTTCGCCATCACCGGCGGCATCGATCCAACCAACTGGGCCTGCGTATCGGCCTCGTGACATGGATTCGATTTCAGTAATGAGTTGGCCCGCCTGCTCACGCGGTGTGCCACAAACAGCGGCCGAGGGATGGAGTTGTTCGAGAATCGTAAATGCATCTACGTGTGCTAATTTTTCAGCGATCGCCCCAGTCACATCGGTTGCTAAGTGCATAACATTTGCTAAGTGCAATACATAAGGGGCATCAGGGACATTTGTCGATGTGCAAAAAGGTTCAAGTGCATCGGCTACAGATTTCACTGCATATAGATGCTCTTCTAGATCCTTTGATGATCGCGCAAGAGATGCAGCAAGTGCTAAATCTCGCTCGTCATTACCAGTTTTGCTAATCGTTCCAGCTAAAACGCGTGATGTAACCATCTTGCGCGATAAGCGCAGTAGTAACTCGGGTGTTGCACCAACAAGGCCAGCCACTGAGAAGTTCCATGTCGAGGGATATTCGGCGGCTAACTTCTTTAAAATTGTACGGGGCTCAATATCTTGATCTGCATGTCCTGTGAAATCCCGTGCCAGCACAACTTTATCGAGCTTTCCACTTTGGATTCTATCGACGGCGGTAGATACACGTGACTTCCAGGCATCATCTGCATGCTCATCGCTATCCCATGTAATTGAATTATGAATTAAATCTGGCGGCGTTACATTTAAATCTGGTTGGGATGATGAACCAATCCAAGTAATCCATGATTTATCGCCTTTTTTACCGACAATGACTTGAGGAATTATTAAAACTGATTCCTCATCGGGTGAAAAAGAAAAAGATGCAAACAGCACTGGTCCTGTACCGTTTCCATGAACAGAGTTAGTAATGGCAAAACTTTCGAGTTGTTTGAGCCACCATTTACGGGCATCGGCAAAGCGTTCTGGCCCACTTACTGTCGTTGTTGCAAAACTACCCCAACCAACTAAGCCCTCACCTGCACGCAGCCAGGCCACTGGATTTGAATCAGGCAGTAGATCAAGCAGTGGAAGATGCTCGCCACAGTGCGTGGTTGTAACCGGAATCAGGGAAGGCATAGGTGGGTTATCAGCGCTTCTTAGGATGAATTAATCGCCAGAGAATTGGGAGAGAAGTTCCTGCGATAGCGATTTTTATCGCCTCTCCAACAATAAATGGTGTCAACCCAGCGGCGATAGTCCAAGCCCAATCTTTACCAGTGAAATGGTGTAACCAAAGAAGACCAAATGAAAAAATAATGAGAGTGCCAAATAACATTGAGGGAAGAGATGTAAGAAATCTCTGATCTAATCTGCGGTTAGCGAGAAGCCCTAAGAGATAAGTCGCAACCATCATTCCAATTAAATAACCACCAGTTGCACCAGTGATTTTTTCAACTCCAAAACTTGCTCCAGCAAATACGGGTGCCCCTGCAATTCCAGCAAGCAAGTACATAGCAAAGGTAGCTAAACCAAGCCCCGATCCATACGTTGTTCCGATTAAGAGAACACCTAAAGTTTGACCTGTAACAGGCACGGGTGATCCAGGAACTGGGATTGCAATCTGTGCCATCGCCGCAAGAAAGAGAACGCCGCCTGCAGTTAATGCAGCAGTACTAAGCATCGAGCTATGTGGGAGCACCGTAGAGCGAAGAGAGGTAGCAGGAAATGACATCGGTGGACCTCCTTGAGCGATGAAGTTGTGGATGAGCCTACTTCAAGGGAGAATGTCACTATGTCCCGCGCCAATCTCGGTAAAGATCCAGAAGAAGTAGCGGCAATGTTCGATGGAGTAGCCAAGCGATATGACATCGTTAACGATCTCCTATCTCTGGGCCAGACCAAGGCGTGGCGCAGAGCGGCAACACAGATCATCGCTCCGGCCCCAGGCATGAAGATTCTGGATCTAGCGGCCGGACCTGGCTCATCATCGGAGCCGTTACACAAGGCTGGAGCTACCGTATTTTCTACCGACTTCTCTGAAGGGATGTTGGCCCAGGGCCGCAAATCACGCCCATACCTGAACTTTTCAAAGGCCGATGCCCTCAATCTTCCCTTTGAGGCAGATAGCTTTGATCTCACAACAATCTCCTTTGGCCTTAGAAATACCGTTGACTACCCCAAGGCGCTTGCCGAGGCGCTACGAGTAACTAAGGCCGGCGGCCGGATAGTCGTCGTCGAGTTCTCCCACCCAACCTGGGCCCCGTTTCGCAGCCTGTATCTGGGCTATCTCATGCGCGCCCTGCCAGTAATCGCTCGAAAGACGGCCTCAAATCCCGATGCCTATATCTACTTAGCCGAGTCCATTAGGGCCTGGCCCGATCAGCGCCAGTTAGCCGGGGCAATGGAGGCTGCCGGCTGGGGCTCGGTTACATGGAAAAACCTCACTTTCGGAGTTGTTTCAGTTCACAGCGGGATAAAGGGATAGCGGTCATTGGAACAGGCCTAAACACTTTAAGATTTCGTACGTGATATCCACATCGAATCCATACGTGCCGATTCTGGTGCTAGGGGCTATCGGCTTTGGCTTTGCGATCTTCTCGGTTGCAGCAGGAGCTTTGGCAGGACCAGCTCGATACAACAGAGCAAAGTTGGAAGCGTATGAGTGTGGAATCGAACCATCACCACAAGCTGCCGAGGGGGGCCGCTTTCCAGTTAAATATTTCTTAACTGCGATGCTTTTTATTATCTTTGATATTGAAATTGTTTTTCTCTATCCATGGGCCGTGAGCTTTGATCAGTTAGGACTCTTTGGTTTAGTTGAAATGGCGATCTTTATCGGGACTGTCTTTGTTGCATATGCCTATGTCTGGCGCCGCGGCGGATTGGAGTGGGATTAAAATGGGATTAGAGGAAAAGATTCCGAGTGGTTTTCTATTAACGACAGTTGAAAAACTCGCCGGCTATATGCGCAAGAACTCATTGTGGCCAGCAACTTTTGGTCTTGCATGCTGTGCAATTGAGATGATGGCCGTTGGCTCTGCCGCTAAATATGATATTTCACGCTTTGGTATGGAGGTCTTTCGTGCATCTCCGCGTCAGGCAGATTTAATGATTGTTGCAGGTCGCGTCTCTAACAAGATGGCACCAGTCCTGCGTCAGATTTATGATCAAATGTCGGCCCCTAAGTGGGTACTTGCGATGGGTGCATGCGCATCATCGGGT
>CANJTH010000015.1:0-18351 GCA_947477185.1 Actinomycetota bacterium | reverse complement strand
TGCACGACGTGATGCGCCCTTACCAAATTCGGTACGAACAACACCGTTGATAGTGATCTCTGCCATTTTGAATTACTCCTCTAGTGAAAACTTCGGTTTGAACACAAAGTTCCAGTAAGGATTTAAATCCTAAACCGTCGATTACGGAAATAAATTCATACCCTCGCCGGAACAGCCCAAAGATTAGCCTGTGCAGACGAGATTGTGCAAATTAGGCTTATGAGTGGCCGTCAAAGAGGCTTGTTACTGAGCCATCTTCAAAGACTTCGCGGATTGCCCGAGCTAGAAGCGGTGCAATCGAGAGGACTGTAAGTCCCTCGAACTTCTGCTCCTCTGATATCGGAAGCGTATTTGTAATAACAACTTCTGATGCTTTGCAATCGCGCAGGCGCTCAATGGCTGGGCCAGAAAAGACTCCGTGAGTTGCAGCGACGATGACATCTTTTGCGCCAGCTTCAAATAAGGCTTCTACCGCCTTTGCAATTGTGCCCGCTGTATCGATCATGTCATCGATAACTACGCATGTCTGACCTTGTACATCACCAACAACGCGACCGACAACGGCCTCATTAGGCACTCGAGGATCACGTGTCTTATGAATAAATGCAATTGGGCAGCCACCTAAGAGATCTGACCAGCGCTCGGCAACACGTACGCGACCAGAGTCTGGAGAGACGATTGTTAAACGGCTGCGATCAACTTTGCTACCAACATAGTTTGCAAGCATTGGTAGAGCAAAGAGGTGATCTACTGGGCCATCAAAGAAGCCTTGAATCTGTGAAGCGTGAAGATCTACAACCATTAAACGATCAGCACCAGCTGTTTTAAAGAGATCGGCCATTAGACGTGCAGAGATTGGTTCGCGTCCGCGATGTTTCTTATCTTGACGTGCATAACCATAAAAGGGTGTGACAACTGTAATTCGCTTAGCTGATGCGCGCTTGAGTGCATCGACCATGATGAGCTGTTCCATAATCTGCTTGTTGACCGGTGCAGTGTGGCTTTGCAGAACAAATGCATCACACCCACGAACTGATTCTTCGAAGCGAACAAAGATTTCACCATTAGAAAAGTCGTAAGCCGAGGTTGGGGTTAACTCAACACCGAGTTCAGATGCCACATCATCGGCTAGTTCGGGGTATCCGCGTCCTGAAAATAAACGTAGTCGTTTTTCAGAAGATAACCGGATCTCTCCCATGTTTAGCCCTTCTTATCGCTTGCCTCGGCTGCTTGCGCAGATTTACTGCCTACGCGCTTACGCAGGACCCAATCTAATACATTTCTCTGCTTAGCTCTGCCAACTCCAATCGCGCCTGCTGGAACATCTTCTGTAATCACAGATCCAGCGGCCGTATACGCACCATCGCCAATAGATACAGGTGCTATCAGCATTGTGTCGCTGCCGATGCGCACATGATCACCGACCGTTGTGTGATGCTTCTCAACGCCGTCGTAGTTCACAAAGATTGTCGCTGCACCGATATTGCTGCCCTCGCCGATAGTTGCATCTCCGACATATGAAAGGTGCGGAACTTTTGAGCCAGTGCCTAGGCTTGAGTTTTTCATCTCGACGAAGGCCCCCGCCTTTGCGCTATCGCCAAGCACTGTTCCACTGCGTAGATATGTAAATGGTCCGACAGTTGCGGCCTGGCCAATAACAGTATCTGTGGCTATAGATTCAAGAACTGATGCGCTCTCTTTTACTACACAGTTTGTCAGCGTTGTACGCGGGCCAATAACGGCGCCAGATGCAATAGTTGTTAGCCCCAAAATCGCGCTACCTGGATGCAATGTGACATCTTTGGCCAGAGTCGCTGTTGCATCAATCCATGTTGTAGTTGGATCAATAATCGTGACACCTTCGCGCATCCATTGATCATTGATTCGATCGCGCAGAAGCGCTGCACTTTCAGCCAGTTGGACACGATCATTAACACCTAAAATCTCGGTGAAATCTTCGATTATTATTGCGGCGATTGATTCGCCCGCGTTTTTTAAGATTCCAATCACATCGGTTAAATAAAGCTCCCCCTGCGAATTTGAATCCGTAATCTGCCCAATCGCACCAGCTAACTTTGCGCCATCAAAGGCATACACGCCTGAGTTAATCTCAAAAATAAACTTCTCTTTTTCGCTAGCATCGCGCTCTTCAACAATGCTCAAAAGCTCATCGTTAGCATCACGAATAATGCGTCCATAACCCGATGGATCGGGGTGTTCTGCAGTTAGTACCGATGCTGCGAATTTTCCTGCGCTATGCGCATCTAAAAACGTTGCCAATGATTGACCTGTCAGCATCGGGGTATCACCAGCTAAAACTAAGACGGTGCCACGTGGGGTATTACCTGCGAGCGCTAGCTGAGTAGCGTGGCCAGTGCCGCTACGCTTTTCTTGGTAGACAGTTGTTGCAGATGGTGAAATCTCGGCGATATGTGCCTCAACGCCTATGCGATTAGCGCCAACAACGATGCGAATCTGTGCTGGATTTAGGTGAGCAACTGCGGCAAGTACATGTCCAAGTAATGAACGTCCTGCAACGCTATGAAGAACTTTTGCTTGGCTTGATTTCATCCGTGTTCCGTCGCCTGCTGCGAGAATAATCACGGTTTCTAAGGCCACGAGTGAAGTCTATCGCTCCGCCACCAGGTATCGATCCTGGACCCTGGGCTTCAAAGGCCCATGTGCTAGCCACTACACAATGGCGGAACCCATATTCTCCCTTATAAAGGGTGGTGCTCGTGACCATTAGCGCAGGTAATTAGGTAAGAACTTTCGCCCCAGCAACTGGTCCATATGCGCGTGCAACGCTTCCGACGACGCCACTTGCAGTTAGCGCTACCGCTAAATCAAGGCCCGCCTCTTCATCGCTAACTAAAAATGCAACGGTTGGACCAGAGCCTGAAACTAACGCACCGAGTGCCCCATACTCTTGGCCAACATCTAGAACCAATCGCAGTGCAGGACGCAATGAACATGCCGCCGCCTGCAAATCATTTACTAAATGTGCACCAACTGACTTTGGATCTGCAGCCAGTAGTGCCTGCATTAACTGTTCATTTGTCTGCGGCTCTGCGATTTCAGACTCTGAACGCAGACGATCACACTCGCTATATATGGCAGGGGTCGATAAACCAATACTCGATAGGGCTAATACCCAGTGATAGGTACCGCGCGATAGGGCTGCAGTTAGCTGATCACCGTGGCCCGTACCAATTGCTGTTCCACCGCTTAACATAAATGGAACATCGCTACCTAACTGTGCAGCGATTTCAGTCATCTCTTCCCGGCTCATTCCGAGTGAGTATAAATAATCAATTGCAACGATAGCCGCAGCCGCATCTGCGCTTCCACCTGCCATGCCACCGGCAACTGGAATTAATTTCTTAATCTCAACATGGGCATCGATCTCTAAGTCGTACTCTTTGGCTATTAAAGCAATCGCCTTGATGGCCAAATTACTATCATCTGCCGGAACTCCATGTCTTTGATCACCAGTAATTGAGATACTAAGCCCGCTCTTTGGGGGACCAAAAGTTACCGTGACATCATCAAAAATTGAGATAGCTTGAAAAACAGTTACGAGATTATGAAAGCCATCAGCCTCTCGTGGACCAACTGATAGTTGAAGATTGACCTTTGCCGGTACGCGCACGGTCACACTCTTTACTGACATGAATTGACCCTATTGCCTTGATTAGAAAATGTCAGGTGCAACTGCGGCGATGGCGCAAAAACTTGAAATCTCTAAGGCCTCTCCACGAAGCGTCGGATCTATTCCTGCGCGTTGAAGAATCTCTTCGGCCGCCGAAGATGAGCCATAGAGGGAGGAGAGCGCCGATCGCAACATCTTGCGGCGTTGGGCAAATGCGCCATCGATAATTGCAAAGGTTTTCTTACGCAATATCTCATCACCGGGTGTTGCACGGCGTGTAAAAGATACGAGCTTTGAATCAACGTTTGGAGCTGGCCAAAAAACCGATCTCGATACTGATCCCGCCCCTTTAACCTCTGCCCACCAAGCAGCCTTTACCGATGGAACTCCATACTCCTTTGTGCCGGGGCTACCAGCTAATCGATCTGCAACCTCGGCTTGAACCATAACAACTCCGGTGCGCAAGGTTGGAAATCTCTCTAACAAATGTAGGAGCACTGGAACAGAGACGTTGTAGGGCAGGTTAGCTACTAAAACAGTTGGCTGCACCGGTAAATCTACCAATGTCAATGCATCACCCTTAATCACCGTTAAGTTTTCGGGGTGTTCGTAGTGTTCTGCGACAGTAATCGGAAGTTGTGTTGCAAGGCGGTGATCAATTTCAACTGCAACTACCGATGCCGCACTATGTAGTAAGGCCAAGGTTAATGAACCTAGACCTGGGCCGATTTCTAAAGCGATGTCATCTTTTGTTACACCTGCTGTGCGCACAATCTTGGTACAGATATTCGAATCAATGACGAAGTTCTGTCCTAGCGATTTTGATGGTTTTAAATCTAGAGCCGCTGCAAGTTCGCGAATCTGGGCTGCACCAAGCAGTTTCATGGTGCGAAGCTGCCAAATAAGCGTTCGGCGTTTTTACTTAATGCAAAGGCGAGTTCGCCAAGATCGCTTTTGCGCTCAGTAGCCATCGCTCTCACGATTGTTGCAATTTGGGCAGGAGTGTTACCGGCACCTCGGTGTGGCATCGGGGCCAAAAATGGTGAATCAGTTTCAACTAATAACTGATCGATAGGGACAAGTGTGAGCGCTTCGCGAAGCCCGGGTGCGTTCTTAAAGGTTAGTGTGCCGGCAAATGAGAGTGTATAACCGCGATCGATACAGGTTTTAGCCATTGCAGTATCGCCAGAAAAACAGTGAAAGATAGTCTTTTCTGGAGCACCAACTTCAAGCAGCACCGATAAGACATCATCATGAGAATCTCGATCGTGAATCACTAAAGCTTTTTTTGTTTTCTTTGCTAACTCAATATGCCATTTGAAAGACTCCTGCTGGCGCCCGCGTAGCTCTGGTGGAGTTCGAAAATAATCTAGACCTGTCTCTCCAATTGCGCGCACACGTGGATGTTCGGCTAACTTGGCAATAACTGCCCAGTCGGCCTCGAGATCGGCGACAACGGGTGCCTCGTTTGGATGCAGAGCAACTGCAGCTAAAACCGATGTGTTCCATTTCTCTGCCGCCGCGACGCACCATTTAGATTGTTCGGCAGAGTATCCGACTTGGACAATGCGATCAACGTTAACTGATCGTGCTTCGCTAATTACATCTGCAACCTCTTGTGAATCAGGCGCCGCGTCGGTGATCATCTCCATGTGCGCATGCGAATCAACTGTTGCAACGGGTAGAGGCTCTGGTAACGGCGCACGTGGGCGATCAATATCGCGGTTGTGACGATCGGCCATATCTCTTATGCGCTCGTCTCTAAGCGCGGAAATAGCACTGGTGTCTTAGTAATCCTTGCACCTGCAGGAAGCTGACCCCATGTTGCAACATCGCTAATTTTCTGTGCAGATAAATCACCTAGCTTGTCCTGTGCACCCAAGCTTTGCCACAAGATTTCGCACGTTGCCGGCATTACTGGATGCAGCAAAACGGAAAGAGCACGTAGTGATTCGGCGGTGTTGTACAAAATACCCTCAAGGGCAAGCTGATTTGCCGAGTCTTTAGCCAGAATCCAAGGCTCTTGCTCGGTGACATAACCATTGACTCTCTTACAAAACTCCATGATCGCAAGGATTCCGCCCTGGAAATCTAGTTCACACATTGCAGAATCGGCCTTTGTAACCGCACTGCTCAACGCCGCTTCTAAATCGGCATCATGGCTCAGTGCAGGTAGAACTCCGCCGCAGTATTTTTCAATCATTGCCGCAGAGCGCGATGCTAGATTGCCAAAGTCATTGGCCAGCTCTGATGTATAGCGCGCAGACATGTCTTCCCAGGAGAATGAGCCATCGGTACCAAATGGAATTGCACGTAAGAAGTAATAGCGAAATGCATCGACGCCGAAGTGATCAGTGATGTCCTTGGGTGCGATTCCAGTCAACTTACTCTTACTCATCTTTTCGCCACCAACTAATAGCCAACCATGTGCAAATACTTTCTTCGGCACATCTAGACCCGCTGCCATTAACATCGCTGGCCAAATTACTGCGTGGAAGCGCAAAATATCTTTACCTACTAAGTGAACATCGGCAGGCCATGTGCTTGCAAATTTTTTGCCACCCTCACTATCGGGTGCATCCGTTAGGCCAACGGCAGTTGCATAATTTAGGAGCGCATCAAACCACACATAGACAACTTGATCGGTATCCCACGGAACTGGGATTCCCCAATCAAAGGTCGAGCGTGAAATTGATAAATCTGAAACTCCGCCCTCTAAAAATGAAAGAACTTCATTGCGTGCACTCTCGGGTTGGCAGGCATCAGGGTTCTTGCGATAGTGCTCGAGTAACTGATCGGTAAAGGCAGAGAGTTTAAAGAACCAGTTATTTTCATTGACTAACTCGATTGGCTTGCTATGGATGGGACAGCATTTTTGGTTGTCTATCTCAATGAGATCGCCAGGCAGTTTAAACTCTTCGCAGCCAACACAGTACGGACCTTCGTATTTGCCGGCATAGATATGTCCTGAGTCTTTAAGAGATTGCAAGAATCTTTGCACGCGCACTGTGTGGCGCTCTTCGGTTGTGCGGATGAAATCATCGTTAGCGATATTTAGGGCGGCCCAGTTGGGCTTCCAGGCACTCTGCACCAGACGATCTACCCAGTCCTGCGGAGCGGTTTTATTTTCTTGGGCGGTGCGCATAACTTTTTGTCCGTGTTCATCGGTTCCAGTTAAAAACCAGACAGACTCACCTTTTTGACGGTGCCAACGAGTCAGAACATCACCGGCAACAGTTGTGTATGCATGTCCAATATGGGGCGCATCGTTGACGTAATAAATCGGCGTCGTTAGATAAAAGGATTTGCTCACGTGCTCATCTTATTCGCATCGACCACCGCGGCATAAACAAGACGCTTTGCAATACCGAACTCTTGGGCTACAGATGCAATCGCCGCCTTTCGATCCATTCCAGCGCCTTCAAACTCGCGCACTCGCGCAACCATTTCATCGGCCGACATTGACGCCGAATCCGTGGATGCACCCTCGACTACCAGAGTGATTTCACCGAGGACCTCATTGGAATCTGCCCATGATGAAAGTTCGGCCAAAGTGCCTCGGATAGTTTCTTCATAGCGCTTGGTCATTTCGCGACAGATCGCGGCTCTGCGTTGTGCACCAAAAACAGCAACGGCATCGCCTAAAGAATCACCTATGCGATGTGGTGCCTCAAAGAAGACCATTGTGCGCTCTTCGTGTCGAAGTTTTTCAAAGCTTGCCAAGCGCGCACCCGATGCACGGGGAGGAAAGCCTTCAAAGGTAAAGCGGTCAGTTGGTAGACCAGATAATGCAACTGCCATTGTTACCGCACTTGGCCCCGGAATAACATGAACTTCGATTCCACATTGAATTGCATCTCGCATTAAACGAAAACCTGGATCACTAATAGTTGGCATTCCAGCATCTGATACAACAAGGACACTCGCACCGCTTTGAAGTTCGCCCAATAATTCGCGGGTGCGGTCTTCTTCGTTGCCCTCAAAGAATGAAAGTACTCGGGCAGTGAAAGTAACCTCGATATCTGAACACAGGCGATGGAATCTGCGCGAGTCTTCGGCGGCGATAATCGATGCACTCTCGATCGCAGCTTTTAGGCGCGGGCTTGCATCCCCAGGGTTTCCGAGCGGGGTCGCTGCCAATATGAGAGCCATAGGTCCATCATCTCAGTAATTTCACCCATTTAAGCCCATACGATTACACACATGCTCGCCGCGCTTGCTCCCATCGTTATTGCAATCATCTCTTTGGCGCTTCGATTAATTAATCTATCTACGCCTAAAGGTTATGTCTTTGATGAGGTTTACTACGTCGATGGGGCTCGAGATTTTTTAAAGTATGGCGTTGAGGTCACAGCAAATGCGCCTGAGTTCATAGTCCATCCACCTGTCGGCAAGTGGCTTATAGCAAGTGGAATGAAAATATTTGGAGATAACGAGTTTGGATGGAGATTTGCAACTGCAATTATTGGTGTTGCACTCATTCTGCTCTTTGCACGCTTAGTCCACGTTCTCTTCTTCTCGCCCTTACTGACTGCGATGGCAGCAGCTCTTATGGCAATGGATGGAATGATGCTCGTGCATTCACGGACTGCGCTCCTAGATTTATTTTTAACTTTCTTTCTCTTATTAGCTGTTTACTTGTGGCACCGTCAACGACATTGGTATGCAGCCATTGCAATGGGATTAGCGATGGGTACAAAATGGAGCGCATTGTATTTCTTAGTCGCTATCGCCTTTGTTTCCATCTACAGAGTTTTTACCTCCTACTCTGGGCGCAATCTTATTAAACCAACGTTTATAAAATCTTTACAATATGGATTCTTGCCACTAGTGGTTTACATCGGTACATGGACGGGTTGGTTTTTAAGTAAGCGCGGCTGGGATCGCCAATGGTCATCAAATATTTTTGCATCATGGTGGCACTATCACTCAGAGATGTTGGGTTTCCATCTGGGCCTAACCGAGCAACACTCCTACCAGGCAAATCCTTGGAGCTGGTTGATAATGGCTCGTCCAACATCGTTTTTTTACGAATCACCCAAGGGATGTAGCTCAAAAAACTGTGCACAAGAGGTTTTAGCTATTGGAACGCCGATTCTCTGGTGGATTGGAACCCTTGCAATCGCAATTGCCTTTGGTTTCTTCTTTCGCGCACTGGTTACTAAGAGATTTGATAGCTCTCTTACTATTATCGTGCTGGGCATTAGTGCTGGCTATCTACCGTGGTTCTTCTTTCAAGAACGCACAGTCTTCACTTTTTACGCCGTGATTTTTGAGCCATTTATGCTACTTGCGATTATTTACTGCGCAAAACTTCTCTTGGATAACGCAATCAATCCTGGTGTTTCCGTAACTATTGTTGCAGGGCTAATCGTGCTCATTTTTCTTAACTTTATCTACTTCCTGCCACTCTTCACAGGAGAAGTTATTAATTACTCCGACTGGTTAAAGCGAATGTGGATGAGTTCGTGGATCTAACTATTCGTTAGAGGCTCGAGATTGGTTCAGACGTGCAACTGCCTCATCTGCCAGTTGTTGATCAAAGATTTGATCGCGCGAAGGTGAGCTCGCCGCGAGTGCTTCAAGTTCAAGGCGCTCTTGGTCATCACTCCAAGCACCTGGTGTTGTTAAATCAATAACTCGTTTTGGAACAATGGCCTTCGGTGCACTGACATATGTTGGAACAGGAACATCAGCTGGCTGCCAAGCGTTGCGAACACTTGCTGTGCCTTGCGGCAAGAGGACTACACCCTTGAGTTCACGTTCAGATAATGGGATCCAATGCTCTTGTGACTGCTTTGGTGTCACAACTTCGACGAGATTAGTTGCAGATACTCCTGCAGTGCGGCGGTGCAACTGTTGAATACGGCGGTGTTGAATTCGCTCGGCGATGGTTTGACGTCGTACATGTGCAATGTAGATCAAGATTCCACTTGCAGGGACTAGTACATATAAGAATGGCATTGTATTCATAAACCCACCTACAAGAGTTGTCGTTAGAGAAAAAGTTAGTACTACAAAAATTATACGTCTGCGCATTAATAGCTGTGCAATCTTTGCTTCGCGATCTAAATCAATATGATGAAGGCCGCTCTCATGATTCGTGTGTGGTGAAGAGTTAGCAACAACACTGAGTGCAACTTTAAAACGCTCAACTGATTTTCCAGAAAACTCGTTACGGTCATGGATCCAGCGGGGTGCAAAATATGCGACCCACATGCCGATGATCGCAATATATATAAGTCCAGAAGCCATGATGTATAAAGATAAAGGAGGAGGGATTACTTTTCGGGGATTTAGGCGCTACTTAATCGAAGGATTTTCCTTCACGAAGCAGATATGGTCTCGCCAGTCTCCATCAATATGTAGGTATTTGGCCCGCTCTCCTTCGAAAATATAGCCAGCTTTCTGCGCAACTTTTCGAGAGGCTTCATTTTCTGGGCGCAGATTTATCTCAAGGCGATGCAGTGATAGAGATGTAAATGCATATTGGGTTAAAAGCTCCACAGCCATTGTTGTATAGCCTTTATTTGCATAGTTGCGGTCTATCCAATAACCGATATGCCCACCACGTAGTGCTCCATAAATTACTCCGCCGAGGGAGATTTGCCCGACCAGATTGTGGTTGTGCCAGATAGCAAATGAGAATGAGCGACCATGGCGGGCCTCTTGATTCAGGGTTCGGACCATGGCGAAGTAGGAGGGCAAGTGTTGGTGCTCTCCATCTGAGTTGAGCACCGGAATTGTTGCCTCCCATGGTGCCAGCCATGTGCGATTCTCGGCACGGAGTGCGTTCCATTGACTGCGATCGCGAAATCTAAGTGGCCGCAGAAATATTGAATCTCCCGAAATTACTATGGGCCAGCGCTCGCTCATGGCTTACTTAAATGTATCTACGTTCAAGAATGACAACCGTGACTTGATCTCCAGCCGATAAATGCGTTTCATTTTCACCAACTGCAATAAAGGCCGTCGCATCAGAGAGCGTTGAAAACTCCTCTTGCTCATTAAGTGGCATTACTGACTTTGCATCTTCGGCTAGCGTGGCTCGGATATAAGAGCGCACTCCAGGAGCTGATTCAATGGCCTTCTCTAACTTCGCTTTCACTGATGGGCGATGAATATTTGTAGCACCCAGCATTGTTCGAATCATGGGCCGCACGAAGAGTTCGAATGAGATGTAGGCCGCTATCGGATCACCTGGGAGCGTTACTACCGGAGTCTTATCTGGGCCGATCTGACCATAGTTATGGCGCCCACTCATTTCAATGGCTAAATCAACGGTAGTTATTTCGCCAAGGCGTAAAAGTGTGCGGGTAATTAAATCAAATGAGTCATCGTTTCGCTCGCCACTAATGATAATTAAATCTGCTCTGACCAGTTGATCTTCAATAACGCTTTGCAGCTCATCCTCATCATCTGGAATCGAATGTACTCGATATGCAACTGCGCCAACTTCGCGCACCGCAGTTGTGAGTAGCCATGAATTCGTTTCATACTCTTCGTCGCCACTTAGTGCCGTACCAGGCTCGACAAGATCTGGACCAGCTGAGAGGACTACAACGCGTGGGTGTGGACGCGTAGGTAGATGATCTCGACCAATAGATGCTGCAAGTCCAATCTGTGTCGAGCGGATACGACTGCCTGCGCGCATAACAAGGCGCTCACCAGCGTAGATATCCTCTGAGAGCGTTGCCCCGTGTGCATCTAGAAGCGGCATTTCAAAAGATTCCAGCGGCTTGCAGATCGCAAGAAGGGAGCTAAGAAAACCATCTACTCGCGTGTGCTCTGCCATAATCACACCATACTTGTTGGGCCGCGCTTTCTTTGGGATTTAGCCCTGCGAATTACTGGGAGATAAGACATGAATCAGAACACAGTTAAGAAAGAGCTCCGTGAGCGGTTGCGCCGTGAGCGGAGCCAAAAATTCATTCCTTCGAATTTCAATCTTATTTTGAAGTCACCAGAAATAATGACGGCATCGACCATTGCTACATATTTTTCATATGGTGTAGAACCAAGCACCACCGAGATTAATCAGGCGCTACTCAAAGCCGGTAAGCGCTTGTTATTGCCACGGATAAATGGAGTGCATCTCGACTGGATTGAATGGAATGGTGATGAAAGCAAACTCAAGGTGACAAAAAATCTCTCTGAGCCGATTGGCATGCCTGTCACTGATCTGAATTTGATTGATGTAATTGTGGTGCCTGCATTACATATCGATCAGAACGGCTATCGCCTCGGACAAGGTGGTGGTTATTACGATCGCGCTCTTGCACAACTTCTAGGATGGAAAATCGGTTTAGTCCATGCAGGCGAACTATCAAGCCAAGATTTGCCACGAGAGGCACATGACATCGCTTTAGATGCCGCAGCCACACCCTCGATTATTGTGCGCTTTAAATCTTAGGAACCTGGGAGACTGCGCGCCATAACAATGCGCTGAATCTGATTCGTTCCCTCATAGATCTGAGTTAACTTCGCATCTCTCATCATCCGCTCGACGGGATAATCACTTACATATCCATAACCACCCAGAATTTGAATCGCATCTTGCGTGATTCGCATAGCCATATCGCTAGCGAAACACTTACTGGCAGCTGAGAAGAAACGAAGATCTTTTTCATTGTTCTCACTTTTTACCGCTGCGGCATATGTGAGTTGGCGGGCTGCCTCTATATTCATTGCCATATCAGCCAACATAAACTGGACACCTTGAAAATCAAAGATCTCTTTACCAAACTGTTTGCGCTCATGGGAATATTTCGCCGCAACATCGAGTGCACCCTGGGCCAACCCCAATGCCTGTGCTGCAATTGTTATCCGTGTGTGGTCTAAAGTATTCATGGCCAGAGCAAAACCTGCACCGACCTCACTAATTCTGCGATCATCGCCGAGTTTTATATTATCAAAATAGAGCTCGCGTGTCGGTGAACCTCTGAAGCCCAACTTCTTTTCAGGTGCGCCAAAAGATAATCCGGGATCGGATTTTTCAACAATGAAGGCAGTGATTCCCTTTGATCCAAGTGTTGGATCACCTTGTGCAACAACGGTATAAAACTCAGAGACACCGGCGTTGGAGATCCACTTTTTACTACCATTAAGAATCCAACCATCACCATCGCGTTCGACCTTTGTACGCAGTGCCGATGCATCTGAGCCAGCTTCAGATTCAGAGAGAGCGTAAGAGAAGCCTTTTCCTGAAACTAACTGCGGTAGCCAGCGTTGTTTCTGCTCTTCGTTACCGCCCAGAATTAAGGGCAGTGAACCGAGTTTATTGACTGCAGGAATAAGTGAAGATGCACCGCAAACACGGGCGACCTCTTCAATAATGATCACTGTTGCTAGCGCATCTGCTCCATCTCCACCGTACTGTGTTGGAACATGGGCAGCGCTTAAACCCGCCTTTTGTAATGCGTTCGCGGCCTCTTGCGGAAAGCGGTGATCTTCATCAACAGATTGTGCAAATGGGGCAATCTCTTTCTCCGACAGTGCACGCACGCTAGCGCGTAACTCTTTATATTCACTCGGTAAGTCAAATAGATTATCCATTAGGGTTCTTTTCTATCACGTTTAGCTAGCTCTTGCAGATATTGATTGTATTCGGCTAAGTCATCGGGCTGCCCCATAGCAGCGGCCCGAGCAACATTGCGATCGATGCGCATTACTTCACGAGAATCATCTTTGACCCAACTAATGAAAGTTACAATCAGTGCCAACAGGATTGGAATCTCTCCCATAGCCCAGCCGATTGATCCACCCAGCTGCTGATCTGCCAATAAATCAGTGAGCCATGGCGTTTTAAGTGATGCGAAATAGCCCTTATCGATCAGGGTCGTTGATGACATCAATGCTACCGAGAAGAATGCGTGAATACTCATGGCTGCAAATACAACAACGATACGAACCAAGTGCGGAATCCTGCGCGGATTTGGATCAATACCGATGATGACATGGAAGAAAAGAATCCCCGTAAGAATAAAATGGATATTCATAAACAGGTGTCCTGCGTGGCTCTGCATCATCGATCCGAAGAGGCCTGTGAAGTAGAGAGCGAATAAAGATCCATCAAAGAAAGCGAGAGCGACGATTGGATTCGTGTAAAAAACTGCTAATTTAGAGTGCAGCGCCGCTAAAAGTGTTCCACGTACACCCCTTTCATCTTTATTGCGACCTTGAGGCAATGTGCGTAGTGCAAGGGTGATGGGTGCACCGAGCACGATTCCAATCGGTGCGATCATTCCTAAAATCATGTGCGCAATCATGTGATATGAAAAGGAAAAGTGTGCATATAAACCAAGTCCGCCACTTGTTGCAAAATCAATCGCAGAAACTCCCAGTGCGAAGGAAATGGTTCGTCCTACTGGCCACTTATCACCACGGCGAGTTAAAACCACTACCCCCTTTACATACAAGGCAACTGCAGTAATTAATAGACCGATCATTAGGGAATCGGGCTCGTAGCTAAAGAAAATGCGGCTCCATGTTGGCGCCGGTGGTGTTGAGATTCCTGAAATTGCAATTGCAGGATCAAACTTTGTACTAGTAGTGCGCTCTGGTGCATGATTTGATGAGAGCCATGCACCCATTGCTACAGTGACAATCATTATCAGCGCCTCGGCGAATATTAAACGGGCAAATCCCACCCAATCGATGTGATCGCGTTTAGCTAAATTTCTACGGTGCAGGTAACCCATTGCAATAAGAACTAACGTCATTGCAATCTTTGCAATGACTACATATGCATAAGTGGTGTTCCACGCCCCTTGAAAATCTAAGCGGGCCCAGGCATTAACGCTGCCACTTGCTACAACTGCGATGACCGACCACAAAGCAAGTTCACTAAAGCGTGGCACGGCGATCGGGCGATCCTCTGGATCTAATAGTGCGATCGCAATAACCCCACCAATCCAGATTGAGAGCGCAACAACATGGATGACAAGCGAACCTATCGCTAGGCCATGTGAACCACTCGATGCAGCGTGGCTTTGAAAGATCGGTGCAACTAATCCCGCTAAGGAAAGAATAAGGAGTAATACTGTAGAGAGAATCCTCTTCACGTAAAAAGCTGAAGCTGCAACGATGAGAGCGACAATAGATTCAAAGAGTAGATATTGACCAAGAGTTACCTGTGTAATAAAAGATTTTAGTACCGTTGCATCCAGGGCTATGGATAGAGGCTGATCTAAAATTGTTGCGAGGGTAAAAACAATCGTTGCAAAAGCTCCAACTGCCCACGTCAATGCAGAGCCCCACAATAGGCGCCGTAATTTCTCGGCCTGTGTTGAAAGTCGGCCGTCGGTATCTAGTAGTAGAAATGCCATCGCCAGGAGAGTTCCAATAGTTGCAAAACTTCCAACAAGTGATAAATATTTAAAGATTACGCTAAAAGCGATCATCGGTCCCTAAAGAGTTTTCGTGCATACAGGGAGAGGCCAACTAATATGAAAAACGCAATAACTAATAGTGCAATGATGAAAACATTAGTTCCCCAGCTACTGCTAGCTGGAATCTGGGATTGTGTCGGCATCGCCGTTGGTTCACTTGTAGTAACAACACTTGGTGCCGAAAAATTAAATGTAAAGGAGCCTTGCAGCGGTGCTTCACCTTCAGAGTAGAGAAGGTAGGAGACTTTATAGATTCCAGATTCAACTAGTGGCTTTAAACCAATTGATGCAGTAACGCCGTTGACTGTAATTGTTCCGTCATCTACACGGATGCCCGATGGGTCAGTAACCATTAACTCATTTGCATCTGCAATCAAGTCGACTTGAGTGGTGAGAGTTACCGAACTTGGTGGAGTTGTTAGTGTCGATCCGCTAATAGGTAAAGTAGTGATGAGTGAGTTTGCAGAGGCGCTACTGACTCCCACGCAGGCAAGAGTGATGAGTAACACCACGATGCCCTTAATTCTCACCATAACTCCCTCATTCTTTGCTTCGATTCGACCCTATCGTGCCACTTCTTTAGACTTGGCATCTACCCCACCGAGGGGTTTTTCCTGAGATAGGAGCGGCTATGCCTACATATCAATATGCATGTACTGCCTGCTCTCATGAGTTTGAGGCGGTTCAATCCTTTTCAGATGACTCTCTGACGAAATGCCCTGAATGCACTGGCGAGATTCGCAAAATTTACTCTGCCGTTGGAGTTGTTTTTAAGGGTTCAGGATTTTATAAAACCGACTCCGCGAAAAAGAAAACTGTGAGCGAAAGTACAGCTTCTACACCTGTATCCCCGGTCGCACCGGCGCCAAAGGCAGATTAATCTTCGTGGTGTGGCGGTTTATCTGACTTAATTTCAGCTTCGCGTTGTGCCGCTTCAGCGGCGGCTTCAGGATCGATCTCATCTGAAGTTACGGTAGGAAAGAGATCGCTCATAGTTATTAGTCTAGATGTAGAAACAGGTGTTGAGGGTGTTTGAGAAGCTCGGTCATTTTATTGTTAGGCGTCGCAAGGCAGTTCTCGTCCTATTTTTGCTCAGCACTCTTGCAGCCGGTGCGGTCGGCTCACAAGCATTTGGGCGATTAGATAGTGGCGGTTACTCCGATCCAGGTAGTGAATCAACCGCTGCCGCCGAGTACATCATTAAGAAGTTTAAGGTGCAAGAGCCCATTGTTACCTTGGTAGTTGACTCCACAACTGGAGTAGATGATCTTGCAGTAAGAGCCAAAGGTCTTGCTCTTGAAAAAGAGATTGCCACCGTTAAGGGTGTGACCAAGACTTACTCATACTGGTCTACTGGCGGTGCACCATCGATGAAATCAACAGATGGTAAAGCCGCTTTTATTCTCGTTTATGCAGATCTAAAAGCAGATGATTGGGATGGATTTAGTTCGATCGGTGCCACTATCCAGAACCGCTTTGATGGTGAATACAAGGGTCTCGACGTTTATGCGGGTGGAGCTGCGGTAATCACTCAGGCAATCAACCATCGGATTGAAAAAGATCTGCTTCTCGCCGAATCAATTGCAATTCCACTCACATTCCTCCTATTGATATTTGTTTTTGGAGCGATGGTTGCATCGGCTATGCCCATATTTATTGGTGTTACAGCAATCCTTGGCTCATTCTTTATAATTTTTCTCTTATCGCATTTCACTAGTGTGAGCGTCTTTGCCCTCAACCTCATTACAGGACTAGGGCTTGGCCTTGGTATCGATTATGCATTATTAATGGTCAATCGCTTCCGCGAAGAGCTCCACCATGGAAAAACAGTTGAAGAATCGGTAGTCACAATGGTCGCCACGGCCGGCAAGACTGTTTTTTACTCTGGTCTAACCGTCTTTGTCACCATGGCATCGCTCTTATTCTTTCCACTTAACTTTTTAAAGTCATTTGGTTATGCAGGCATTGCAGTAATTTCATTGGCCGTTGTTGGCGCAGTTATTGCGCTCCCAGCTCTGCTTGCAATCCTGGGCGAAAAGGTTGACAAGGGAGTAGTGCGACGCGGTGCAATTACTCCTAAGGAAGATGGTCGTTGGGCCCACACTGCTCGCACGGTCATGCGCCGCCCAATTCCAGTTGTAATCGCAGCAGTATCTGTGTTGGCGATCATGGCAGCACCGATTCTCAATATTAGTTTTGCCCAAGTTGATTCACGTGTTCTGCCAGCATCAGATCGCGCCGCTCTCTCATCCCAGGTAATTGAAACCCGCTTCGATGGCTTAGTCGGTAGCCCTATTGAAGTTGTAGTGCCGAATGGAGTGGGGCGCGAGGATGAAATCACAGGATTTCTTAACAAAGTAAAGAGTGTTGATGGAATCGTTCGTGTTGGGGCTCTTGAAACATTCGGTCAAGATATTCGAGTACAGGTCATCTCTTCAATTGCATCTCGCAGTGTTGCTTCAGAGCGAGTGATCCATGAGATCCGAGCCCTTGATAGACCCACTGGAACATTGATTGGTGGCTCTGCAGCCGACTTTACAGATTCACAGGATGGAATCGCAAGCAAACTTCCATTTGCACTTGGTTGGATTGCATTGACAGTCTTGATTTTAATCTTCATCTTTACTGGCTCAATTATATTGCCGATTAAAGCGATTATTCTCAATGCCCTTTCACTCAGTGCCACACTGGGTGCAATCACTTGGATCTTTATCGATGGCCATTTGAAGTGGTTAGTTGGTGATTTCACTGTCACCGGTACCCTTGATACAGGATCGGTAATCTTGGTAGCTGTTGTGGTCTTTGGTTTATCGATGGACTACGAACTATTTTTACTCTCTCGAATCCGCGAAGAGCATCTTTCTGGTAAATCAAATATTGAATCCGTAGCCGTCGGTCTACAACGCTCGGCGCGAATTATTACCGCGGCTGCATTACTTCTAGCCGGGGTCTTTGCCACATTTATCATCAGCGGTGTGACTTCCATCAAAATGTTAGGTTTTGGCGTTGCACTGGCGGTTTTACTTGATGCAACGATAGTGCGCGCCCTATTAGTACCAGCGTTGATGCGTTTATTTGGTGAGCGCAACTGGTGGGCACCAAAATCGATGCAGCGCTTTACGGTAAAACATTAAGTTTTGGTGTCCTCGGCCGGAGTCGGACCGGCGACCTACCGCTTAGGAGGCGATTGCTCTATCCACTGAGCTACGAGGACCTACTTGGATTACGAAGCCAATCTTGTCATAAAATATTGGGGTAGTTAGACTCACGCAAATGTCGAAGAGTTTTGATGTCGTAATAATCGGGTCT
>CANJTH010000014.1:0-18824 GCA_947477185.1 Actinomycetota bacterium | reverse complement strand
TTAGACGTGCAGCCATGTAGTTTGCATTCAATATTGCAACTTCAGTGGCATGTGTTAGCCCTTCTCCCCCCATGAGACGGATGTAGGCCCAAGAAATCGGCAAGAAACTTGCAGAGCCAAAGGGCGCAGCCGATATCGGTCCAGAACCACTGGCAGGTCCTGCAAGTGGATCTAGCGGGTGATTCGGAAGAAATGGCGCCAGGTGCGCCTTAGCGATTACTGGTCCAACTCCTGGTCCCCCACCACCATGAGGAATACAGAAAGTTTTATGGAGATTGAGGTGCGAAACATCTGCGCCAAATTTTCCAGGTTGGGCAGTACCAACTAAGGCATTTAGATTCGCGCCATCTACATAAACCTGCCCGCCTGCCTCATGAATCATCGCGCAGATTTGCGAGATTGCCGATTCAAATACTCCATGTGTAGATGGATAGGTGACCATCAGCGCGGCAAGTGCATCGGCATGTAAGGCGATCTTTAGCTCTAAATCTCCAAGGCTGACGTTTCCCTCATCATCGCAGTTCACGACAACCACTGACATTCCTGCCATCACGGCGCTAGCAGCATTTGTTCCGTGGGCACTGGATGGAATAAGGCAGATATTGCGCGAGAAGTCACCCCGTGAATCGTGGTAATTGCGAATCGCCAATAAACCAGCGAACTCACCTTGGCTGCCAGCATTTGGCTGCAGCGATACTGCGTCATAGCCCGTTATCTCAATCAACCATTGTGAGAGTTGGTCAATCAGTAAACGCAAACCCTTTGACTGATCGGCCGGTACAAATGGATGCAATGAGGAGAACTCAGGCCAGGTGACCGCCTCCATCTCAGTTGCAGCATTTAACTTCATTGTGCATGAGCCAAGAGGAATCATGGTGCGATCAAGGGCCAGATCACGATCGGCCAAGGTGCGTAGATAACGCATCATTGAGGTTTCAGATCTATACGTATTGAAAACAGGATGCGTCAGATAGCTCGAAGTTCGCGCGAATGCCGGTGTGATCGCATCTGCTTTCGTATCAGATAAGCCCAAAATTCCGAGAACTTCATTGAAGGAGTCATCGGTCGTGGTCTCATCGAACGAAATTCGAATCTGTGTATCTGAGATGCGACCGAAGTTAATTTTTTTGGAGAGTGCAAGCTTATGAATGCCTTGCGCATCAGCGACATCTATTGTTACCGTATCGAAGATATTTTGATTACGTGAGGCAGAAGCCTTGTGCAGGCGCGATGCATAACCATGTACTCGCTCTGCAATTTCACGTAGGCCAACTGGTCCGTGCCACATCGCGTAGAAGGCGCTCATATTTGCAAGCAAAACTTGGGCGGTACAGATATTGCTAGTCGCTTTATCGCGGCGAATATGTTGTTCGCGAGTTTGCAAAGCCAATCGAAAAGCGGGATTGCCGTGAGAGTCCACACTCTGCCCAACCAATCGACCAGGAAGGGATCTCTCTAAACCAGCACGCACTGCGATAAACCCAGCGTGTGGTCCACCAAATCCCATCGGCACTCCAAAGCGCTGAGCAGAACCAACTGCAATGTCAGCGCCCCACTCCCCTGGTGCTTTAATGAGAGTCAAAGCTAAGAGATCGGTGGCCGCTATCACCAGCGCTCCCTTTGAGTGCGCATACTCAGTAACTTTTGCGTAATCACAAATCTCACCAGTCGTATCTGGGTATTGCAGCAGTAATCCAAAAAACTCTTGATCGAAACCATCACGGGCTACATGGCCCGCATCGACTTCAATAACCTTAATCCCGAGCGGCTTAGCGCGAGTCTGTACCACTGCCTTTGTTTGCGGGTGCAGATGTTCTTCGATGAGAAAGACTGCATCATCACTGGCTTTAGAAGTACGGCGCGCAAGGGTCATAGCCTCTGCTGCTGCAGTTCCTTCATCTAGCATCGATGCATTTGATAGAGAGAGCGCCGTCATGTCACAGATGACAGTTTGGAAAGCAAAGATTGCTTCAAGGCGACCTTGTGAAATCTCCGGTTGGTATGGCGTGTAGGCGGTGTACCACGCTGGGTTTTCTAAAACATTGCGCTTAATTACAGGTGGTGTAATCGTTCCGTAGTAACCGCCACCAATGAGCGATGTAAAGACTTGATTCTGTGAAGCGATCTCGCGCAGTTCGGCGATTACGGCTACTTCACTCTTTGCTGAATCTAAAACCTGTGAAAGTTTCTTAGCGATGTGAATATTTGCAGGGATTACATCACTTATGAAAGCTTCGATATCTTGGTAACCCAGCAGGTGCAACATTTCTGACTCGTCGGAGGAAGATGGACCAATATGGCGCTTTGCAAAGCGCTCACCGTTGTACGTCATCACCGCTCCCCTGCTTGGTTTTGGTAGAGGAAGAGTATTAGGTTTAAGCGCCTTTGCTCTTGCGACGTAGGGAGAGCTCATCGTTATCTTGGCCACTAATTAACTGGCCATTAATCTCGCCCTGTAGTGTTAATAGTGAACCCTCGACTTCGTGCCAGACTTTGCCCACCGCGATACCAAAGACTCCTTGGCCACCAGCTAGTAAATCGATAATCTCATCCGAACTCGTACACTCATAGATAGAGGCACCATCACTCATCAAGGTAATGCGCTCTAAGTCGGTGACTCCCCTGCCGCGAAGGTGATCAACGGCGGTACGGATATTTTGTAGCGATACTCCGGCATCCAATAAACGTTTAACGATCTTTAAGACTAAAATATCGCGAAATCCATATAGGCGCTGTGTTCCAGAGCCACTGGCGGTACGGATACTTGGCTCTACTAAGGATGTACGTGCCCAATAATCTAGCTGGCGATATGTGATTCCAGCTGCCGAACATGCAGTAGCGCCGCGGTAGCCGATCTCTAAATCATGGGAAGTCACGTGGTGCTCGATTCTCTTGGGGAGTGCTGATAAATCTAAAGCAGTCAGGCCTCTCTTTCAATAACCGACACGGTCCAAACCTCTAGTAGAGATTGAGAGTTTTACGCCTATCCTGCAAAGTCCTCGGGGTTAATCTCATCTAGAAAGGCTCTAAAGCGCTCAACCTCTTGGTTCTCGGCCCCGCCCTCCTGGGCTGGAATCTCAATCCCGGCATCATCGAGTAGCTCAGAGCTAGCCAAAATATTGCTATGGGTGCGAAGTGCCAGAGCTATCGCATCAGAGGGTCTTGCCGAGATCGTCATTGGCGTTGATTCTCCAGTGCGGATAATGAGATTGGCGTAGAAAACCCCATCCCTCATCTCTGTCAGATGCACAGCTGTGAGCGTTGCATCAAGGCTCTCTACGAGCTCACGCATTAAGTCATGGGTTAGCGGACGAGGTGGCTGGACGCCCTGCTGAGCAAAGGCGATTGCACTGGCCTCACTTGCACCGACCCAAATCGGTAAAAACCGAGAGCCATCAATCTCTTTCAATAAAAGGATTGGTTGGTTAGAGGGCATCTCAACGCGAACGCCTATAACCTCCATGCCGATAAACATTGTTTAAGGGCGAAGACGGTGAAGTCCGCCACGGACAAGGGCGGCGTGTAAACGAATCGAGAGCGAGGCGATCTCTTTCTGAACCTCTTCTGCGCGAGCTTTGGACTCTGTCGATTTTTGACGAAGCAAGGGAGTAATAACCTGTTCGATTAAACCGATCTCGCGATCGGCCGCTGATTTAAATGAGCGAAGGTGGCGCGATTGAATTCCAAAGCTTGCCATCTCGGTAACGGCCTTTGCAATCGCCAAGGCATCTGCATCGTAATGGCGACCACGGGGTGCAATGAGGCCATAACTCTCAATCTCAACGAGCTGATCATCGCTAAGGCCAGAGTTCTTTAAAAGTTCATCGCGGGATAAGCGCATCTCGCTGTTTTCGGCAAAGGCTCCAGGGCTCATCTGACCATCTACGGTGGCAAGTGAGATCGCTGGATATGCAACTCCCCCAACTGCTGCAGGCTGTAAGCCTCTATCCATTGCATCGAGATTATCTTTAATAACCTTCAGCGGTAGATATTGATCACGCTGTGCAAGTAGTACATATCGCAGACGCTCTAGATCTGAGCTCGTGAATTTACGATAGCCCGACGGCGTTCTCTGCGGCTCAATCAAACCCTCTGACTCTAAGAAGCGAATCTTCGAGATTGTGATATCTGAGAAATCGCCACGTAAACGGTTGAGAACCTCACCGATACTTAAGTAGGCACGCGCTGGAACTGCCATTAGAACTCCCCTGTTAAAAATCGCATCGACTATTTAGCCTTACCGTGATCACATACAAAAAGTAAATGGAACTTACCGATCTGTATCGCATCACCTGTTTTCAAAACAATTTCACTCACTGATTCATTGTTGACATAGGTTCCGTTGAGAGATCCACAGTCACGCAGAACAAACGCTGTACCTTTTTTTTCAACAACTGCATGAGCTCTAGAAACAGTTACATCATCTAGAAAAACCCCACTCGATGCAGATCGCCCAACCGTTGCTCCCTCATCAGTGATGAGAAATCTTGCGCCTTTACTCTCTCCCCGGTTGATAAGAAACATCGCCTTCTCTCCGCCAGATGATTGAATCTTGGCGATAACCAGACGATCCTGCTCTGAGAGAGATGCTATGTACTCATCGAGAACTCCAGCAGGGGAAGTGCTGTGCTCTCTCGATGAGAGATGAAGGGTGCTAGTGAGTTCGCTTTTGGAGTGATCCACGTGGCCCCCTCTACTCTCAACCTTAGGCTGAGATTAAAGGCAGCAGAGGTTTTGGTCAAGCCGAAATGGCAGCGTATTCTCCAGCGGTTAAAAGCTCGGTTGGTGGAGTGGTTATATCGATTTTAATAAGCCACCCAGCGCCATATGGATCGGAGTTGATTAACTCTGGAGCACTTGATAGCGACTCATTTATCGCACTCACGACTCCTGTGACCGGTGCAAAAATCTCAGAAACCGATTTTGTTGATTCAACCTCACCGCAGACTGTTCCGGCGGTAACACTTTCCCCGATCTTTGGCAGCTGTACATAGACGATGTCACCAAGGGCCGACTGAGCATAATCAGTTATACCCATCATGTAGGTACTGGCATCTGCCAATACCCATTCATGCTCTTTTGTGTACTGCAGATTCTCAGGAGTTGATGACATGTCCGCCTCTTATCTGTGAAATAGCTTCGCGTGAATAACTAAGACCTGTAGAAATGTAGAGGGCAACGCCCCAGATTGCAAAACTCCACCCCAGCACAAATGCGATGGAGCCAAGGGCGCTATCCATTGATGCAAGAAGTAGAAATGGAAAGGCATACATCAAATTAAAGGTTGCAGCTTTGCCCAAGTAGGTCACCTTTAGCGTCCCATGGCCGCGACGTTTGAGCTCGATAGTCAGTAGAGCCAGTACAAGATCTCGAAGAATTATCGCAGCGATTAGCCAGATAGGAACAACATGACGTATGAGAAATACGATCAAGATCGCCAGAATATAGAGGCGATCGATCGCTGGATCTGCAATCTCACCAAAGCGTGAAGTCTGGCCCCAGGCCCGTGCCAACTTTCCATCGAAGTAATCGGTAGCTCCCCCCACTGCAAGAACAGCGATCGCCCATGCATCGGCGTGAAGTATCAAGGTGAGGTATATAAATAGTGGAATTCCGCAGAAACGTAAAAAAGTAAGAGCATTAGGGATGGTAAGCATGGAGCTATTCATATTTTAGTCGCGCTCTTTTACTCGGATTGCGACTTGAACAGGCGTTCCAGGAAAGCCAAACTCTTCGCGCAGACGCCGCTCAATAAAGCGACGGTAGGAGGCTTCGATCCAACCACTTGAAAAGACCACAAACTTGGGAGGGGCGATTCCTGCCTGGGTGGCGTAATAGATCTTGGGCTGCTTGCCGCCACGTACCGGTGGTGGGGTCGCACCGATCAGCGCTCCGAGGAATGAGTTGAGTTTGGCAGTTGGGACACGTCGCTCCCAGCTATCCAAGGCGGTGCGAATCGCTGGAGCTAAACGATCCCGGTGCCAACCTGTCTTTGCCGCAACATTGACGCGCTGTGCCCATTCAACTTGATCTAAGTGTCTATCTATTTCGCGATCCAGTTGATCACGTCGATCTTCATCAACTAAATCCCATTTGTTCATCACAATGACCATTGCTTTTCCTGCCTCTTCCACCATGGTGATGACACGTAGATCTTGTTCAGTGATTGGCTCAGATGCATCTAAAACTACGACAGCTACTTCACAGCGCTCTAATGCACTTTGAGTACGCAGGGATGCGTAGTAATCAGTACCTGATGCTTGATTAGCACGTTTCTTTAATCCTGCAGTGTCGATAAATCGCCAGGTCGACCCTGCAAATTCAATTAACTCATCAACTGGATCTCGAGTGGTACCCGCAACATCATCAACGATTGAACGATTCTCTCCAGCTAGGGCATTGAGCAGAGAAGACTTACCTACATTTGGACGACCGACTAAAGCAATCTTGCGATAGCCATCTTGAGTTTGGGCTCCTCCAATTTCAGGAAGCTCTGTAACTATGTGATCGAGTAGATCACCACTTCCACGGCCGTGTAAAGCTGAAACGAAATATGGTTCGCCAAGTCCAAGACTCCATAATCCATGAGCTTCAGACTCTTCGCGCTCACCATCAACTTTATTTCCAATAAGTATTAGTGGCTTCTTTGCCTTGCGCAGTCGTTGAACGAGAATGTCATCCTCATCTAAGGCACCTACTTGGGCATCAACAACGAAGGCTAAAACATCGGCTTCTTCCATTGCTATTTCTGCTCCAGCACTTACTTGAATTGAAATTCCATCGGGCTTTGCTTCCCACCCGCCTGTATCCATAACTATAAAGCGACGACCGCCCCATTCGCATTCGTACTGCACGCGATCACGAGTTACACCAGGAGTATCTTCAACAATCGCCTCTCGCCTACCGATAAAGCGGTTAATTAACGTTGATTTACCAACATTTGGGCGACCCAGTATTGCAACAATAGGTAGGCCAAGGAGTGAACGCTCGCGCAGCAGTTCCCAGATTCGTTCAATAGTTTCATCTAAATCTAAATATGTTGAGTCCACTTCTACGGCATCGATAGCCATTGCAAGTGGAGAAACTTCGCGTGAGGAATCAATAGCATCGCGCGTATCCAAAGATGCACGGACATCGATAGTTTTATCTTCAGTTTCATTCTCACGACGCACTGCGCGCGCATCTAAGTCAGCTGTCAAATAAATCTTTAAAGCAGCATCTGGTGCTACAACTGTGGAAATATCCCGGCCCTCGACCACGATACCTTTTTCGGCGCGATCAATAATCAAACGTTGAATGCTCAGGAGTTCATGTCGAATTGCGGGCATGGCACTGATGCGACTGACATTCTCAGTTACTGATGCGCCACGTATTGCATGCGAAATCTGAGTATCTCCTGCAAAAATATTAGGATCATGAGGATCAGAGACAAAACGGATAGGCATGGATTTCATAGCAGAGATAATTTCTTGCGCAGTTTCTGACTTACTTTCTAGTGCAATCCACGTTACTGCTCGATACAAAGCTCCAGTATCTAAATAATTCCAACCTGCGCGAATCGCGATTGCTCGCGATGTGCTTGATTTACCTGCACCACTGGGGCCATCTATTGCTACGACTATGCCCATGTGATGAGCCTACTTCTAATTAAGAATCGGATGAACATTCCATCCGATCGCAGATAAATGATCCGACAATAACTGCGCATCCGCTGATGAGAGCGCCAACGTTATGAGTGCGCTTAACTGACCTGGTGAGTGCTCGATAGTTAAATCTTCAACGTTCACAGAGATAGATTTACACTCATTAAAGATTGCAGCTAGCTGGCCAGGTTTGTCATCGATTACAATTGGAAGATAGGCGTAGGCGCGAGCTTTGCCTCCATGTTTACCCGGAATACGCGCTCTACCTACGCCTCCGCGATCAATGAACTGCGCAATGGCCGCTTTGTCATCAAGCTTTGCTATGAGCTCACCTAAGGCCTCATGCATTTTCTTTGCAAGCGGGGCGATTTCGGTCCTATTGGAGTAAATAATCTCACTCCAGAGCGCCGGGTCAGAGGCGGCAATCCTGGTCGTATCGCGAACCCCAGCTCCTGCAAGTTCTAACCAGTTGCTGGGAGTTGAGTTCAGGCTCTGAGCTAAGAGGCTGGCCGTTATCTGAGGAAGATGAGAGATAGCTGCCACAGCGCGATCATGTTCATCGGCTGGTAGTTCAATCACGCTTGCTCCAAGTAGTTCAATAAGCTCGGTAACAAGGGCGATGCTCTCCTTCGAGCAGGTGGCATCGGGAGTAATCACCCAACTTCGCGTCGCAAAGAGATCGCCCCTAGCGGCCGCGGCTCCCCCTATCTCACGACCTGCCATGGGATGAGTAGGAACGAAGCGCTCTAATGAGAGTGATGATGCTTTAACATAGAGTAAAGGTTCACTTTTTACACTACCAACATCCATAAACGTCGAGTTTGGGTTTAATGCAAACTCGGACTCTATGACCTGGGGTATGGCATGTGAAGGCAGAGCAAATATTACCAACTCAGGAGAAGGGGTTTTCTCTCGACCAGTCAGATCATTGGCTAAGCGCTCTGCCGCCGGATCACTATCGACCATCTGACAACGAATGCCATGAGCGCATAGGCCTAGGGCGATCGATGTTCCTATGAGCCCTGATCCAACGATGCGTACCTGGGTGAGCATTATTGAGCGATATCCCGGCGCAGGGATTGAGCGCCATGGAGATAGATATGTGAGGCCTCAACTGCGCTGTTTTGGCAGTGCACCATCACGCGAATCACCTTATCGAGGGCTCCTGGAACATCTACCTCTACAGCCCCAATCAGTGGCACTGCTTCAAAGCCGATCTCACGACAGGCAGCTGCTGGGAAAGCGGCCGTTAGATCTGGGGTAGATGTAAAGAAAACGGAGATAACCTGATCGGGCGTTAAAGAGTTAGAGCTCATAATCGCACTCATGAGCTCTTTGACGCCTTCGCCGATAGCCTCTGGCGTATTTGAGCGCACCTGTATCGCTCCGCGTATAGCTCTAATAACCATGGGATAAGGGTACCTTTCCTACCCATTTTTCGTGGGCAATTGAAACTCTGCTAAGAGTTTTGTTTATATATCGATTAAACCTTTTTACTACTTTTCATTTGACCCCTTACTTAAATCCCTTTCGAACCACCAACAATTAAATTATCGACTTATCGGTAGTTAATAGGGCTTCTGTGCGTAATGATTATCGATAAATATACTTTATCAATTTTAATATCGATAAACCGTTATATAGATATAAGATGAAATATCGATTTACCGTAAAGCCGTTAAATCCCTAAAACGTTACGTAGATTTGTTAATTCCCCGCTATTGAGATCTCGCCAGCGCCCTTCAGGCGTATCTCCCAGAGAGATAGGTCCGAACTTCGTACGTATCAATCGCAGAACATCGACCTCAACGGCCTCCATCAAACGACGGATTATGTGATACCTGCCCTCGTGGATCGTGACCTCAATCCAGGTAGATGAAAGCTCCTTAAAACTTAAAACTCTACCCATACCATCTTCGAGCTCAACGCCCTTGAGAAGAGCTTTATCAACTCCGGATGGGAGTTTTCCATCGTATTCAATAATGTATGTCTTCTCCAGACCAAAAGATGGGTGCGTAGCTCTAAAAGTTAAATCGCCATCATTTGTCAGAAGAATGAGGCCCTCTGAGTCCTTATCTAAGCGGCCGACATGGAATAATCTCTCCCTGCGCAGGTCGATAAAATCACTCAGTGAGGGACGGCCATCAGGGTCGTACATGGTAGACAAAACACCCTTAGGTTTATGAAGTGCAAGATAACTCTTAGTCAAAAAACGCTTTATTGTCTCACCATCAACTGCCACTTGAGTCTTATCTGGGTCGAATTTGGCGCCCATCTCACGAATCGCGAGACCATCGACCGTGACACGGCCGGAGGCTATGAGTTCATCTGCACCGCGACGACTTGTGATGCCAGCATCTGCGATGATCTTATTAAGGCGCATATCGCCCATGGCTGTCTCCCGACTGTCAAGGAGAGTCTAGCCGAAGCCTTACTCGGTAAGCGAATCCAAAATATCATCCAGGCCATCGAGATTGGGTAGATACGGGGCTAGAGCTGGTAGATCCTCAAGTGAGTTCAGCCCTAACCTCTCTAAAAAGTAGCTCGTTGTCATATACAAAATCGCTCCGGTCTCGTGCTCAAGGCCCGACTCCTCAACCAGGCCACGGGTAATAAGCGTCTTCATAACCGCCTCTACGTTCACCCCGCGGATAGCAGAGACCCGTGCCCGGGAAACGGGTTGGCGGTAGGCCACTACTGAGAGTGTTTCAAGGGCGGCCTGGGTAAGGCGCGACTGCTGACCATCGAGAACAAACTTCTCCACAACGCTAGAGAGATCGGGGTGGCTATAGAAGCGCCATCCCCCAGCGATCTTCTTGAGGGCGAAGCCTCGATCCTCATAACTACTGGCTAATCTAGCCAGGGCGGCATCGATCTCATCGACGGTACGCTCCAAAACCTGGGCCAGGGTTATCTCCGTAACCGGCTCATCAACGACCATTAAAATCGCCTCAATTGAACGTTCAACCTCTACATTAGACATTATCGCTACTTTCCTCTATCTGATCTTCAAGGATTACTGGAATATCGAACTCATCACTGACCTCAACCTCGCCATCGAGTGAGCCCGTCCATGAAATTTGAAGCTCCCCCAGGGCAATCACCTGATTAAAGCGTAGAACACCTTGGCGGTAGAGATCGAGCAGAGCTAGAAAACGAGCAACGATTACTAGGGTCGTATCGGCATCGGCTATGAGGTTTCTAAAAGAGAGGGAGGTTGACCTACGTAGAGCCTCTACAACGCGCTTAGACTCCTCCATAACGCTTACAAGGGGTAGATGCAGATGCTCAACACTGACCACCGGAGAGCTTTTGGGGGTCAAAACACGCTCAGCGATTGCTGCAAATCGCGCTGGTCCCACACCTATCAGGACCTCGGGAAGTAGGGCGCTCAGAGCTGCCTCTAAGGCGACCACACGGGCAAAGGATTTATCAGATAGTGCTATCCGATCGGCAAAGGTCGCGGCGATCTCCTTGAAGGCGCGATACTGTAAAAGACGGGCAAAAAGGATATCTCTGGCCTCAAGAAGGGCTAGATCCTCCTCATCATCGACCTCACCACTCGGAAGAAGGCGCGCCGCTTTCAAATCCAAGAGCGTAGCCGCCACCACTAAGAACTCGGTAGCTTGATCCAGACGCCATCCCTGCCCGCTCTGTTCGAGGGAGCGTATAAATGAGATGAACTCATCGGTGACAAGACTCAGAGATATCTCAGTGATATCCATCTTGTGGCGTGATATGAGTTGCAGCAGAAGATCAAAGGGGCCATCGAAGTTTTCGAGGTGGACTGAGAAGGCGCCGCTACTAGCGGCGTTAACATCCCTAGACTCCTCCATCGATAAATCCATGAGCGCACCCTACTTCACAGTTGCCTGCAATCTGTGTAACGCGTAGGCTCCCACGCATATCTAGAAAGAGGTTTGACGTTTGAGCGCTAAATCGACAATTCGGGAAGAGATATCCACTACTTCCACACTCCTTGGCAAGAAGGCTCAAAGCTTTCCCGTCCCGGCAGCAATTACCGATCACGGCAACGCCAAAGTCGTTGCGATATTTAATCAAAAGGGCGGCGTAGGTAAGACGACTACGACGATCAACTTAGGCGCATCCCTTGCAGAGTTTGGCCGTCGTGTACTTCTGGTTGACTTCGACCCACAGGGTGGCTTATCTCTTGGCCTTGGCGTTAACGCCCACGCACTGCCTCTTGAGCAGACTGTCTACTACGCCTTGATGACACCTACTGCATCGGTTGAAACGATTATCTTAAAATCTCTTGTTCCGGGATTAGATTTTCTTCCCGCTAACCGCGATTTAGGAACTGCGGAAACGACCTTGGGCGCTGAAATCGGTGGTCAGCAGTATTTAAAACGTGCGCTTACATCACTTCGTGATTACTACGATGTTATTTTGATCGACTGCCAGCCAACTATGGGCCAGTTAACTATCAACGCACTCGTTGCAGCCGATGAGGTTATTGTTCCGTTGCAGTGTGAGTACTTTGCTCTGCATGGATTCATTGAGTTAAAAGGCAATTTAGATAAGGTAAAGAATTTTCTTAATCCAAAACTAAAGTTAATCGGCATTTTAGCAACTATGTACGATAAGAAGACCTCTCACAACCGTCAGGTACTAGAGCGCATACTCGAACAGTTCCCTGCCGATGTCTTTGAAACTATTATCGCAAAAACTATTCGTTTTCCTGAAACCACCGTTGTCGGTGAACCGATTACAACCTATGCCTCATCATCTGATGGCGCAGCCTCATACCGTCGTTTAGCCCGTGAACTTATCGCCCGAGGAGGCGCCCAATGACCCGCAGAGCCAATCTTCCAGGTGCCGATGAACTATTTCGCTCGACTGCGCCCGCACTTACTTCAGTACCAGCGGCCCAAGATGCCATAGCACCACTTGTGCCTCCATCGATTGCAACACCTAAAGCGCCATCGGTTAAGAAGGGTGTGCGCTCGATTGCGCGTCGCCGAGTCAGAACAGTTGATCACTCTCCATCGGGACGCGAACGCCACGATGAAAAAATCACTGTCTACTTATCTCCCGATGAGTTATTTGATTTAGATCAAGCACGTTTGTTACTTCGTGGTGATTTAGGATTAGCTGCCGATCGTGGACGCATCGTGCGCGAATCTATTGCCGTCATCATCGCCGACCTTGAAGCAAAGGGTGATCAAAGTATTTTAGCGCGTCGATTACGCGGTCTTTAAAATATCACTTTTTTAAGCTCGTGGATGGGCAGTTGCATAACTCTCACGGACTTTATCTATCGTAATTAACGTATAAATCTGGGTAGTCGTAACCGATGCGTGTCCAAGCAGTTCTTGAACAACGCGTATATCTGCTCCTCCATCTAAAAGATGTGTTGCATATGAGTGTCGAAAGACATGGGGAGATACCTTTTCACTGATTCCTGTGGCCTGTGCGGCCTTTAGAACGATATTCCATGCACTCTGTCGCGTAAGACGTCCTCCCCTAGTGTTGAGAAATAGCGCTACATCCTTTGATGAGTTTTTTGCCGCAAGGGATGGACGTATCCGAACAACGTAATCATCGATGGCTTTTGTGGCAAAAGAACCTAAAGGCACGATTCGCTCCTTTGCTCCTTTACCACGCAGCTTTATAGTTGTAATCACTCCATCTTCGCTATCAACAGTTGCTATATCTGCGATGTTGATCCCAATCAACTCGCTGACTCGTGCGCCACTGCTATAGAGAAGTTCTAGTAAGGCGCGATCCCTCAGTGTTATTGGCTCGCCCTCATGATAGGCGGCATCTATCAAAGCGATAACCTGGTCTATCTCTAAAGCTTTGGGTAATCGCCGATTAGATTTTCCACTCACTATCTCAAGTGTTGGATTTGCTAATCCCTTCTCAACAATTACATGCTTAAAAAACATACGCAATGTGGATTGCACTCTATTGAGAGAGGTTGGTGAGAGTCGCAGTTTTCTTAAGCTGATTTCAAAATCTGCGACCACTTTAGAATCAATACTCTCAACTGGCGTATCAGAGACAAATGCCGAGAATTTTGCTAGATCTCGACGATATGCTGCAACGGTGTTGAGCGATAAGCCTCGTTCAATCGCACAGTAGTTAAGAAAAGATTGTGCGAGTGAGTCAAAATGTAACGTGCTCATATCCATGCGCCTCAGCAACAGCTGCGTAATAGATCTTGCCGTTATTGACATTCAATCCCTTCGCAAGGTTCTTATCCTTAGCAAAGGCCTCTTTCCAGCCATAGTGTGCAATGGAAAGTGCATAGGGAAGTGTTGCGTTAGTGAGGGCATATGTAGAAGTGACCGGCACTGCACCTGGCATGTTTGCGACACAGTAAAAAACAGAGTTGTGCACCATATATGTAGGTTCGGCATGTGTTGTTGGGCGGCTATCTTCAAAGCAACCACCTTGATCAATTGCGATGTCGACTAGGACTGACCCGTTCTTCATCGATTTGACCAACGCATTTGATACTAATTGAGGGGCCTTAGCGCCATGGATTAGTACTGCTCCAATTACTAGATCTGCCATACGCACTTCTCGCTCAATGGCATGGGCAGATGCAACGAGAGTCTTAATGCGCCCACCATAAATAGTGTCGATGTAGGCAAGACGATTAATAGATCGATCAATCACCGTAACATCAGCGCCCATTCCGATAGCAATGACGGCTGCGTTAAGGCCTGAAACTCCCCCGCCAATAACAACAACACGGCCCGGTGAAACTCCTGGAACTCCCCCAAGTAAAACGCCTCTTCCGCCATTGGGGCGTTGCAAAGCTGTTGCACCAACCTGAGTTGCTAGACGTCCTGCAACTTCGCTCATTGGAGCCAGTAAGGGAAGTGAACCATTTACTTCAACGGTCTCATATGCAATCGCTGTTGTTCCAGATGCAATGAGAGCATCGGTGCAAGGCTTAGATGCAGCAAGATGTAGATAGGTAAAAATCGTCTGTTCGCGACGCATCTTTGGATACTCAACCGCGATCGGCTCTTTGACTTTAAGAATGAGTTCGGCACTGCTCCATACTGCATCGGCATCTGTAACTATTTTTGCTCCAGCTGCAATGAAATCTTCATTGGTCAAAGATGAACCAACTCCGGCACCATCTTCGATTATTACGCTATGTCCTGCGGCGACAAACTCGCTCACGCCCTCGGGTGTTATCGCAACTCGCGATTCGTGAACCTTAATCTCTTTAGGAACTCCAACAATCATGTGAGCATCAACCTTTCGCTGCTACTGCCGCTGCGATTAATCCAACAAAGAGTGGATGAGGGCGAGTCGGACGAGATCGAAGCTCTGGATGAGCTTGCGTACCTATGTAGTAAGGATGCACCTCTTGAGGCAGTTCTACAAACTCAACTAAGTTGCGCTCCTTAAAGAAGCCAGAAAATACAAGGCCTGCCGATGAGATCGCATCACGATAGGTGTTGTTGACCTCATATCGATGGCGGTGGCGCTCTGATATCTGTAGCGATGAATAAACCTTTGCAACCAATGAGCCTTCGGTTAAATCGGCCGTATAGAGACCCAGTCGCATTGTGCCGCCCATATCCTCTTTACCGGCAACGACATCTTTCTGATCCTCCATCGTTGCAATAACTGGAGTACCTGTATCTGAAAACTCCGCCGAAATTGCATCTTTAATACCAGCTAAGTTTCGTGCCGCCTCTATAACCATGCATTGGAGACCTAAACACAGACCTAACGTAGGAATCCTATTTTCACGTGCATAGGTAAGTGCCCCAACCTTTCCCTCAATGCCGCGGATTCCAAATCCACCAGGAACGCATATTGCATCTACATTCCCGAGATTCTTGGCAGCACCTTGCGGCGTTTCACACTCATCACTTGCGATCCAAACGATTTCAATCTTTGCCGCATTCGCAAAGCCACCTGCCCGTAAAGCCTCAGAGACTGAGAGGTAGGCATCTGGCAAATCAATATATTTTCCGACCAAACCAACTCGAACATGGTGCTTAGGATGATGAACTTTTTCGAGCAAATCATCCCATTCCCCCCATACAACCTCATGGCTCTTTAGGCCCAGGCGTTGGACGACATAGGCATCCAAACCCTCGGCATGCAGGACTTTAGGAATGTCGTAGATTGATGGTGCATCGACAGCTGCTACCACGGCCGCTAAATCGACATCGCACATCAATGAGATCTTTTTCTTAACCGATAATGGAATCTCACGATCAGATCGTAAAACAATTGCATCGGGTGCAATACCGATGCTTCGTAGTGCAACAACCGAGTGCTGGGTTGGTTTAGTTTTTAACTCACCCGATGGTCCGATATACGGCACTAATGAGACGTGAAGATAGAAGACATTATCTCGTCCTACCTCTTGTCGAATCTGTCTGGCCGCCTCTAAAAATGGTTGTGACTCAATATCACCAACAGTGCCACCGATTTCAGTAATAACGAGATCGATATCAGGTGTTGCCATCGCACGGATACGCTCTTTAATCTCATTTGTAATGTGCGGAATAACCTGAACGGTCTCCCCTAAATACTCACCACGACGCTCACGTGCAATAACGCGCGAGTAGACCTGGCCCGTAGTGACGTTGGCAGAGCCATGCAGATTGGTATCTAAGAAGCGCTCGTAATGTCCAATATCTAAATCAGTTTCAGCACCATCATCGGTAACAAAGACCTCACCATGTTGGAATGGATTCATAGTGCCAGGATCAACGTTTAGATACGGATCAAGTTTTTGCATAGTTACCCGGACTCCACGGGCCACTAGTAATCTGCCAAGAGATGAGGCGGTGAGTCCTTTACCAAGAGATGAGGCGACTCCGCCTGTTACAAAGAGATGTTTCGTCACATGTTGCTGGCCCATGGAAGACAAACCTATCACTTTTTATAGCAGCCCTCTTACACCTTCAGAGAGAGTAGCTCTGCGGCGTGTTCGCGCGCACTTATGGAGTTCTCAAAACCTGCCAACATGCGTGCAATCTCTTCGATTCGTTCCTCGCCCTCAACTTTTCGAACATCGCTTTGACTGACCGATCCGTTGCTGTCCTTTGTAACTACAAAATGCGAATCGGCCCACGCCGCCACCTGTGGCAGATGGGTAACAACGATTACTTGTGCATGGCGTGAGAGCGCGTGAAGTCTTCGACCAACTTCGATCGCCGCCTTTCCGCCAACCCCAGCATCAACCTCATCAAAGACATACGTGCCAACAGGATGCGAGGCTGCAATCACTACCTCTAATGCCAACATCACGCGCGACATCTCGCCCCCACTTGCACCTTTTGCAAGGGCTACCAGCGGTCCATCTTTATGCGATGAGATGAACATCGCTACATCATCGCAACCAAGTGCGGTGAAATCTGACTCTTTCAACGCCGAGTAATCGGCGCTCTCAACGTGGACAGAAAACTCTGTATGCGGCATCGATAATTGTTGAATCTCGGCAGTAACTTCTGCACTCAATCTCTTACCTGCTTGACTACGAACACGTGTGAGCTCTTTAGCAGATGCAACCAGTGCCTTCTTTACTACAACAAGCTCTGACTCCATCTCTTTGAGGCGATCATCGCCTCCCTCTAAATCAGCGATGGAGTTTGCCGAAGATGCAAAGCGTTCGACTAGAAGATCTGCCTCAATATCTATCGCAGATGAACCACCGTATCTCTTTATCAAAGATGTAATCTCAGCCTTGCGTGTGTTCAGGTAATCAAGGCGTGCTGGATCTGCCTCTAGCGAGTGCATATAACCAGCTAAAGCGCTACGAGCTTCATCGATGAGAAAAAAACCTTCGCTCAACTGTGTGTAGATAGCATCCAGAGCTGTGTCCTTTGAGCGCGCGATCTCCAGAGATCTTCGAGCGATACCGATTGAGGTAAGGGATCCACTCTCTTCATCCTCGATTGCGCCAGTGGCCTTTGCACCAGCGATTCGAAGCTCTTCGACATTGGATAAACGCTCGATATCGGCGTTGATTTGGATGTATTCGCCAGATTCTAATTTAAGCTTTGTTAAGGCCGATACAAACTCTCGTAGTTCCCCTAACTCTTGATCAAGCTTGTCGATGCTCTTTTTTAGCGCCGTGATTCGTGATTTTAATCCATGATATTGAGCTAGAAGATCCGAGTACGAGGCCATGGCTGTGTTGAAATCACTTCCTGCATATCTATCTAATAACTCTCGCTGCCTTGTTGATTTACTAATATGTATATTTGCCGCTTGTGCATGTACTTCAACTAATAGTTGGCTAACTGCGGCCAAGGTGCTTGCCGTTACAGATACTCCGTTACTCGTGGCCTTGCTCTTACCATCACTTGTTACTGAACGAGTAATGATTAACTCGCCATCTTCGACTATGACGCCACACTCATCAAATACTTTGATGCTAGATAATGGCACAGTAAAGCGGCCGCTGGCAATCAATCGTTCGCTGCCCTTTCGAACCAAGGCACTATCGCTCTTGCCCCCCAAAATTAAATTGAGAGCAGTTAAAATCATGGTCTTTCCCGCTCCAGTCTCACCTGAAAGAACGGTTAGTCCCTTTGAAATCTCTAGCGTGGCCTGATCAATAACACCGATAGATCGAATCGTTATCTCATCGAGAAATGTACGCTCACTCACCGCGCCAGCCCTGGATTGGGAGTTTGAACTTTGCTACCAATCGATCGCTAAAAAGAGTTTTACTTAAATGGGCAAGACGGACAATGCCAGAATCCTTAGTGATATGCACCCGATCGCCCTCGATGAGTTCGAAATTACGAAGTGAATCGGCCGATAACAAAGCGTGCATTGATTCGATTCGAACCACTATCTGAGACTGGGTTGAGATTACTAGCGGCCGTGAGAAGAGTGCATGCGCCGAAATTGGTAAAACGACTAAGGCATCAACTTCTGGCCATACAACAGGGCCCCCGGCAGAGAAAGCGTAAGCCGTTGAACCCGTTGGCGTAGAACAGATAAGTCCATCGCAACCCCAACGAGAGATCGGGCGCTCATCAATCTCTAAGAATATTTCGACCATTGTCGCCTTTTCTCGTTCAACTGTTACTTCGTTAAGTGCCCATCCATGTGCAACTTCGACACCCTTGCGAACAACTGAATACTTCAAAGTCATACGCGGATCGATTACATATTTCTTATGCACAATCGAATCAACGACGGTTTCTAAACTAACTTTATCGA
>CANJTH010000013.1:0-18942 GCA_947477185.1 Actinomycetota bacterium | reverse complement strand
TCATCTGCCCAAGGTGCAGGATTCCAGCTAATACATTTGTCTTTCGAAGGCTTTGCGCCGTAATAGTTTTTGTCATAGCGAAAGCGTATAGGCACCCTCTTGAAAGCGCCCAGCTAAGCGCGATTTTGAACCTACACTGAGCAGATGAAGGGCTCACTTGCACTCATTGGCTCTGGCGAATACCTGCCTGCGATGGCCGCCTTTGAAAAAACACTCCTCGATGATGCAATCGCATGCGGCAAAGCTCCCACCTATATTCAGATACCAACGGCAGCTGGAAAAGAGAGCGCCGATCGACTCGATTACTGGAAAGAGCTAGGTGCAGCCCAAGCCCAACGCATCGGCGTGAATTCAATTCACCTGCCAATCTATAGACGCGAGGATGCATTCAATCAAGAGTATGTCGATGCTATTAACAACAGCGCCCTGATGTATATGTCAGGGGGAGATCCGCACCACCTTGCAACAACTCTGATCGATACACCGCTCTGGTCTGCAATTCTTAGTAACTGGGCGAGCGGGGCATCTCTTGCAGGATGCAGTGCCGGTGCCATGGTCCTGAGTTCACAGATTCCTAACTTTCGACTTACCAAAAGCCCACCGACCCAAGGTTTAAATCTCTTGCCCAATATCCGGGTGATTCCACATTTTAATAAGTTCTTTAGATGGATCCCAGAGAGTGCGGCAAAGGTATTACTACATGTTCCAAGTGATGCGATCCTCATCGGAGTCGATGAAATGACAGCGATCGTTAAGCGTGCAGGCGCAGAGCACTGGGTGGTAGTCGGGGATGCAAAGGTGCATGTGCTCAAAGGCCTGCCCGATCAAGTCCTACATGATGGCCAAGAGATCGACCTAACTATTAGCCCGCACTAACTCTCACCGAGAAAGTTGGCACCGGGTGCGCTAAATTTCCCCCATGCTCGGTGGAATCAATAACTCTCTCTTTCTGCAGGGCTTTAGCGGCTTCTTTGCATTAGCAATCTTTGTTCTCTTCCTGCGATGGACATTTCCCACCAAGAAAGATCCCATCGCCAAACAACGGCGCAAAGAGCTGAAAAAATCTCTACGCGAACTACGTCGAAAGTAGGGGAGAGGCCACATATGGCACGTGTTGTTATTACCGGAGGCTCTCGCGGACTTGGCTTTGAATGCGCTAAGGCTTTATCTGCATTGGGCCACGACCTGCTCTTAGTTGCAAAAGATAGTGATCGCGCAGCAGCAGCGGCTGCGCAGTTAAAGGCTGAGTTTCGATCCGTTGATCTTGAAGATATCGATGCTGCCAAGGGCTGCTTTGATGAAATCCTCACCACCTTTGGCACACCAGAGATACTTATTCTGGCTCATGGCGTTATGAGTACAAAGATGTCAAAGACCTTAAAGACTGATAACACAGAGTGGCGCAGAGTGATGGCGATTAATTTAGATTCAGTATTTTGCGCACTCAACACACTGGCAGCTCCCATGGCAGAGGCGAGAAATGGCCGAGTAATTATCTTCTCTGCATGTTTAGGTCGCATGTCTGGGCCAGGCAATGCTGGGGGATTAGCTCCTTATCGAATTAGTAAGGCCGGTGTAAACGCACTTGTTCGAAACTTAGCCCACGAGACTGGCCTAGGTGGCCGTGGATTTTTAGTTGATGCAATCTGTCCTAATCATTCACGAACCGACATGGGTGGCCCTGATGCACCCCTATCTGCTGAAGAGGGTGCGCGCACAGCAATCTGGCTCGCAACCCGTGAATTTAATACTGCAGGTGTAACAGACCAAGAGAGGTTAACTGGCGTGTTCTGGGAAGAGATGAACGTAATTCCCTGGTAAGCCCCCTAAGATTCCACCCACTTACCGAGAAAAGAGAGTTGACATGGGCGCTTGCCAATGCGGATACACCACAGATCCAGAGAAGAATTGCAATGGAACACATAAAGTCGTTGCCGCTGTAAAGGCAGATATTGCTGAAAAGCTTGAAGCTAATGGCTTTCCTCACGCCTCTGAGTTTGTGAAGAACAACTAAGCCACTGCATAAGCAGTCTGCCAATTGTTCCCATTAGAGGGTTGTGCAGGAATGGAAGCCCAGACCCGGTGATTAAGAGTTAACGGACACTCATGCCTGATGTCGCCCCACCTACTTTAACTTACGCAGTGCTTTTGGAGTAATGCATCCACCAAATGTTCCGTGCTTTGGATTAGTGCAGAAGCCGAGTTCCATTGAGTAGGTCACACATTCTCTGATGAATTCTTTGGATAAAACTAATTCGTAGGCAAGGTCGATGACTGGTATTTGAGAACCGGTGAGAACTATGCGGTTATAGAGCCAAGAGATCTCGAGTAAGTATTGCTCGTCATCGCTATCGGGTTCGAGGGTGCGAATTCTCTCGAGTGAAAAGTCCATAAGGGGAATTTATGGATGGGTGCTGACATTGTGAACAGCCGTTGCTTTGGGGCGTAGGCTTTTTAGGAAACTTTAAACCTCAATTTTGAATGAGCCTAGTTTTAGGAAATATCCAGAACGTATGGTTTCCACGAAGAGTTTCGCAATTTCAGAATTTTCACTCTCCTTTAAGTCTAGGAACTTAATGAAGTTTGGCAGTCCATCTGATGGTGGCTCCCAACCAATTTTGATCATGCCCTTTCGGTTTTCTATTTGCAGTGGTGGCTGAACGCTTATGTTTGAAGCGGCTTCAACAGTTATGTAGCCACCTGGCTCTGAATAACCTTGGAAATAGATTCCTGTGTATTCGTTTGAAAGAATTTCAACGTTGAATTGCTTGCCTTTTCGTGAGGCCAGGTATTGGAAGATAGTTTGTTTGACGTTCTCCCATGAAACTTCACCCGTAGTGAAATTCGAATCGGTGCTTACCTTCACCTCAGGGGCTTCGACAACTTCTTCTACAATCTCTATTTCAGGCTCTGCTACCTTTTCTGCTTTTTTCTTTACTCTCTTACTTTTCTTCTCTGGAACAAAGCCATCGCTTAGTAACTGATACACCCTCTTATGGACGCGGTAGATCAAGAATAGAATTAAGCCAGAATAAAACACGACCCATCCTGAAGTTTCACCGTCTGGAGTTTCGGCACCAATTACCATTAAAGAAAATGGAGTCAAGAAACAGGCACCAATGGCATTTCTAAATAGATTTTTATCAGCAAGTTTCTTCGACCAATAAAAAGTTGGAATAAAAGCTGTGATCCCGTAGCCAATAAAGGAGAGTAAAGCCGAGATAATTACTTTGAAAAGTATTGGTTTTTCAATTGGAGGCAATTTCTTCTTTCGACGCCATAACCAATAGAAGAGAAGGCCCCAACCGCCAGTGACTAAACAAAGAAAAAACAAACCTCTATTTTCTTGCCAAAATTCTTTCAACCCAAGATCGTTGCTTTGCTTGCTCGAGATAGATGGTGCTTGATAAACCTTCTTTACTTCCTTTACTGCTCTTAAAGGCACAGCCTTTTTATCAGGCATAGATTTTGTTAAAGACTCAAGAAGGGAAAGTGCCTTGGCTGCGGTAAGCCGGTCACTAGGGTCTTTCTGATGCATTGCCTTAAGTAATTTTTGTTGCTTTTCCTTCAGGCCACGATAGTTGGGAGCGTCTTTAAATATTGATCCTAGATATTGGCCTGAGGTATCTGCTTTCCATGGAATTTCTCCAGTGCCAGCAAAGGTTAGAACTGTTGCGGCGACGAAAACATCATTTTTAGGATGCGCTGCTTTGGTGTAGTGCTCTGGTGAGGTGTATCCGCTAAAACCATATGCGTGTGTTGCGGAACTGTCAGAGCCTTCTAATCTGGCAATTCCAAAGTCGATCAACCGGGCACCACCGAAGACAAGCATTACATTTTTAGGGTTTAGATCGCGATGAACGCGTCCTTTTTCATCGTGAATGTAACAAAGCCCAGATAACAGATCATGCGCTAATTCCCACCACTTGTTCTCTTCGATTGGACCATTGTCGTCAATCTCATCCCAAACTGTGATGCCTGCAAAATACTGCATCGCAATCCAAGGTGGATTGAAATCTAAATCAGCGTCATAAAACTTACTTATATACTTACTATCAAACTTTTCTAGAGTCTCTTTTTCATTTTTAAATCGCTTAAATTCTGCTTGAAGTTTCTTTGGATCTTTCTCTTTCTCCCTTGGGAGCAAAAACTTCAGTGCGGCAACCTGTTGGGTTTGAAGATTTCGTGCCTTAACGGCAACACCCATTCCACCGCGGGCTATTTGGTGGATGGCTTGCCAGTCGCCAAAAATATTCTCGGTTTCAGGCTTTTTGGCTGCCACTGGCGCTCCATCTCAAGGTTCAAATTCTTCGGCTAAGCTTAGCGCGAAGTGCGGATGAGCAATAGTATTCAACAGTGTGCTGAATGTGCTTTTTAGGGTGAATTTGAGAGGATTCTTCAGTGAGCGATAAAGAAATAGTGGCGGGCAAGGTCGAGCGCTACCTCAAGGAAATCTTCCCTTCCGCACAGAAGAAAGCAGAGGGACAATTTTCTGTCGCTTTTGAATCAACTCGGATTTGGATCTACATTGAAGATGGTCAGATTCCAAAGTTAGAAAAAACTAAGGCTTGGCATTTGAAACACGACATTCCAAAAATCCTTGTGAAAGTTTGGGCAACAATTTTAGTTGGGGCGCCTAGATCACCTGGTCTTTTCAAGTGGGTTGCAACCGAAGGTCAGAATTGGATGCTTGGTGGCACGCGAGTAGTGCTTGGCGATGATGGCGAATGTACTTTGCTCTTTGTGTACACCATGTCTGGAGAAACACTAGATCCTGGTGAGTTTAAAAATGGCGTAATGTCTGTTGCAACTACTGCCAATCACTTAGATGACATCGCACAAGAAAAGTTTGGCGGTAAGAGGTTTACTGATCTTAAAACGGAGGATTTGAAATGAGTTTTCCAGAATATATTCGAGATCGCTCTATCACGGAAGCCAAACGCCTAGATTCTGGAAAGCTTCTTAAAAGCCATGTGCTTACGATTGTTGCAGCGAAGTTTTTTAAAGATTACGAAACGGCAGATGCTTCTCGAAAAATATCTCAAGCATTTGTGGGGAATCCACAATTTAATGGCGCTGTAGAAATTGATTCAGTTCTTGATGCGCTGATTAACTCGTGCACCGAGAAAGATGAAATAGTAAAGATTTATATTGATCTCAAAGATGAAGTCTTAAGCAGTAGTTCAGGCGAGGCTCAGCCGGTTGGAGAGGTAGAAGAACCAGTTTCTTTCGAAGAGGCTTTTGCAGAACTAGATACGCTGGTTGGTCTCGCTAGTGTTAAAGAGCGTTTGAAAAAAGTATTTGCAATGCACCAGACTAATCAGAAACGTATTGAAAAAGGACTAGAGCCAGTAGAAGTAACGCATCACCTAGTGTTTACAGGTTCACCGGGTACTGGAAAAACTACGGTCGCAAGAATAGTTGCGAAGTTGTATAAATCTATTGGCGTGCTTCCTAAAGGCCATCTTGTGGAAACCGGAAGGCAAGATCTTGTTGGTCCGTATATTGGTCAGACAGCTATTCAGGTAAAGAAAAAAGTTGATGAAGCAATGGGTGGCGTTCTCTTTATCGATGAGGCCTACACCTTGACTCATTACAAAGCCAGCGCATCAAATGATTTTGGATCCGAAGCAATCGCAACTCTGCTAAAAGAAATGGAAGACCACCGTGGCGAATTTGCTGTGATTGCTGCCGGTTACACAAAGGAAATGGGGGAGTTCGTTCTTGCGAACCCAGGATTGAAATCTAGATTCTCAACCGTAATCGAGTTTCCAGATTATTCAGCAGCAGAACTTTTAACGGTATTCAAAGCGTTGTGTGCCAAGAACAACATTAGATTGCCTAAAGAAGTCGAAAAAATTGTCCTTGATCACCTAGGTTCTACAAAGACAGATGGCGATGCAGGAAATGCGCGCTACGTTCGCTCGCTCTTTGAAAACATGTTTGGAAATTTAGCGCTACGTGCAACATCTGGTGGTGGCAAGATTGGCACCTCTGCAATTGAATCCTTCAAGCTTGAAGACTTCCCCGACGAGAAGACAATCAAAAACGAGATTTCTCAGCCTTTTGGCTTCGTGCCAATTCCTTAATGATGTTCAACTCACTAGAGCCCAAGAGATCATTGATAGAGCAGGCCCAGCTGCCTTCTACTGGATGAGTGATATCGCAGCACAGCTAGCCCTTCTCTCAGCAGCCCAGATCAATGGCATACCAACGAACGTAAACGTGGAGCTAGGGGCCAGTGCAACGGCAGGGGATGTGGTGAGGGTGGTTGTTAAGTAAGTTGTCCAGTGATTAAGAGTTAGCGGACCTACGCCTCCACACGCTCACACGTTAAGTTGTTAAACACGATGTAGCCTGAAAATTACTGTTAGCCAAGGCCCCTTGAAGTTCTTCGGTGCTTACTGGTTGCTTGCGGAAGCAAGTATTGCGTTGCCTTTGCGTATACCCAACAATTGCACCATGGAACTTATCCCTGCTCTACTGAAACAGAGCGAAATAGCCCGCAAATTCAATGATTGGGCGAAACTAGAGGATATTTCTATTAAAATTTTTCAAACCGCAAATAATGGGAGTCTGCCTGATGAGGATTCACTAAAGAAGGTAGTCCAAAATTATCTTGCTTCGATAGTTGGAACCGGGGAATTCCTAACAGATCTGTCACATGGAAATCCTGAAAAGTATCAGGCAGGATTAAATAAGCTGCTGGAATTCTTGAGCCAGAAACCTCATAAATTTAGCTCTCTTGATTCAATTGTTCATGCGGCCAGGGAAATCTCCTTGTTGGCACTAGATCCAAAACCAGCAAATAGAAATAAAATCGGTAGACACCTACGAGAGATTGCTCGTCCGGATATAGCCATAGTTATCTGCAGACAAATTTTAGAAAAGACTCGCCTAAATTATTATTCCCTGACTGTAATTTGTGGCGCATATTGTGACCTAGGCGAATTTGACAAAGCAATAGATTCAGCAGAGATTGCACTCAAATTTCAATCTGACTCTGGAAGAACTTTTGCGCTCAATGCATTAGTTAGGGCGCATACACTAAAATTCAAGGCAACCGGAGATTTTTCTGAGATAGACAAAGCTATATCGTACGGACATGATTCAATAGACTTAAAACTCGATAGTTACGCAGCAAATGCCTTCATCGCAGCAGCCATAGCATCAATGTATGAAAATGAAATCGAGTATGCAAGAGAAGTATTAGCGCAAGCTGAACCCCAGCTAAAGACACCTGACATCTCGGCAATTTTTCAGGCGTATAAAACAGCTCAGGCTCTCGCACCAACTTCTGAAGTTGTTGAAGTCATCGATGAATTCGATGATGAGGGTTACCTTGGCTCCTTTAATTCTCTTTTTGACTTAGTTGGCCGTGACGAAGGGTTTACCCCGGAAGTTCAAGATTTACGAAAAATGAAAGATAGATTTAATCAAGGTGGATGGTTTCTTCAGGGGTTGTGCAATGTACCGTGTCCAAAATGCGGAACAATTGCGCTGCATTCTTATAGAAAACATTTCAAGAGATATGGAAAGGACATGCACTATTGGGCGTTGGTATGTGATTTTTGCAAAACTGCTTCGGATTCAATTGATTACGATAAGAAAGAATTTACCTTTATTTCTGGTGACTTAGAAGATAATTTTCCGGTTATTGAATTATGCAATGTATGTAACGGCCTACCAGTCTAATTTCGTGAGTTTAATTACGACCACCCTTTCCACGTACCAATGTGCTTCTCCCACTTCATTTGTAAGTCTTTGGCGCCGCCATAGTTTTCAAAATCGAGAATTTCGACTTCGTATCGACATTTGCAAATAGCCATACAGATCGTCTTTCCCTCAACGACGGGATATTCGAGTCTGAACTTATGTTTTCCTTGTGAAATGCCAGTAAGAATGATTCGTCCCATGAGTAGACCTCCTGCTCTTCCGGCGGTGTCTTTCATCGCCGGCAGGTCTTCCTTTAGGACCACCGTGTGCAAGAAGCGCGGATTGGTACTAAGCAAGCTAAAGGGCTTGGCGCTTAGTTCTTGACCTAGGCACCATGTTACAGGTGGATACTGACATACAGGTTTGGTGGAGTGGTACTTCCAGCTTTATCCCAGAAATTTATTCCAAGCATCAAGGTGTCAAATAGGTGGGTTAAGTCTGTATATTTATGGAATGCGACTAGCCATACCTAATTTGGACCAAGAGGAACAGATCCACCAAACAGGTATTGGTCTAATTAATCTTCTTGGTGTCGATTTATTCAATTCAATAAATTTGGAATTGGAAGCCGTTGAGGGAGTTGATTGGCTCACGAGATATAGGAAATCTAGCCTAGTGTACCTAAATTATAATTTTAACGACCCGTCAAATCTTCTAAAAGAGTTACTCAGAGTAAGTTCTTCACCTCTTAGAAATCCAATAAGAAAAGTAATTCCAGCTAAAGAAATTGTGGCATTTTTCAATCGCCTACAGGTCATTCTTGAAGACAGAAACGATTGGATTCACCATAATTCAATTTTTACCAGTGAAAATTTAAAAACTCTTATATTAAATATCTATCCTGTAGGAGAAAAGTTAGGACTTTCTTTAGTCACAGAATGTGATTTTCTTCTATCTAAACTTGATGGCGTTGAAGCAGACCTCCCGCAAATTGAAGATCCAATTGTCGCATCCACTAAATCTGAATCAGATTCGGAGTGGACGTCTGAAGTACAAAAAGTAGTCTCAGAAAGTGAAAGAGCAGTTGGGGAGTTAGTAGCGGATAAATTTTTGGAGTTCTCGTATGTATTACACCTTACGGGTGAAATTCGTAACCGAAAGAATAATCAATTATTAAGTGAGGCTAATCCTGGCTCAGCGGCTAGTTTAGGTACGGTATTAATCGCGAGAAAGCCAGCAGGAGGAAGATTGCGCGTTACTAGCAATGGAATCCTTGCAGCTTATTTTGAAGATCACTGGGGCTATCTAGCCAAAGTCTCTCCAGACCAATGGTTTCCAGACCACCTTTTCCTATCAGTTTAGATAATTTGCCACATTCGTTTATGAATTTTGTGTTGCTCCAAAAGAGCAGCTTTACTTGGACTTGATAAAGAATCATGTGGCATTATTAGTTTCTTTTCGTGATAATCAGAATAGTCATCCATTACATAATCATGAATTAGAGTTATATATTTTCTAGTTGAATTATCGTACACAATTCTTAATAAACCTCTATCAAACAATTTGTGGATGTCACTTCTTAAAGGGAGGGCATTTTGAATCTCATCGCTGTCTGTACCGTAATAGGGCACAATATGAGCAATCTCAATAACTTCAACGGTTCTAAAACCTGTCACGACACATTGATTGTCATACTCTGTTAAAACCATTTCTCTAAATGCACTAGCGCCAGGGCGTGTTGTGACTTCTTGTTCTGTTTTTGGAAGCAAATTTCGAAGTTGTTCCCAATTTTCATCTGGCTTCCACTCTTCAAAAATGATTTCTGTTGGAAGGGGCTCGGCCTCGAAACCTTGCCAGACTAATATTGCATTTTTGACTTGGAGCAAACCAAGAGCTGTGACAGTGCCACCACCACCAGAGGGGGCGAGTTCACTCGAAAATTCTTCATACCAAGTTAAGTGCGAGTTTTCTATAATCTTTCGTGCCATAGCGGGCATTCCATGAACCGAATGGATACCCATCTCTGCAGCGATGCTAGTGAAGAAGACGCTTGGAATCGAAGATCCTACAGTTGGGGCGATTTCCGGGATCCCCAGCAATAGAGAAATCTCAGTCATTATCTGACTCTTTTTAGGCAGGTTTCGCGTCATATCCCCTGAATTGTCTCCTATGACAGATATGTTGTCTATATGGCAGTTACCTTTATAGACCTCTTCGCCGGAATCGGCGGCTTTCATGCTGCAGGTGAATCATTTGGTTGGGAATGTGTATTTGCCAATGAAATGGATCCCGCGGCGGCAAGTGTTTATGAGCAAAATTGGGATCTAAAGGCATTAGGTAACATCCACGAGTACACACGTGCAAGCAAAAAAGGAACTATTCCTGCGCACGATATTCTTTTTGCCGGCTTTCCGTGCCAACCATTTTCTAAGAGTGGCAAACAAAAGGGAATGGATGAAGATCGTGGATCACTCTTTCACGATATTGCATTTATTTTGGAAAAACACAAACCCTCAATGGTTGTTCTTGAGAATGTACGAAATATTGCAGGTCCACGGCATGCGCATGAATGGTCCTTTATAATTCAAAAGCTAAGAGATTTGGGATACCGGGTATCTGGAAAACCATTCGTAGTTTCGCCTCATCGTATTCCACCTTCATATGGCGGAACTCCACAAGCTCGAGAAAGAGTTTTTATCGTTGGAACACGCCTCCCTTCTAAGCGTCATGCATTAATTAATGACGAGACGCCTTTGCAGTTTCCAACTGATTTTGATGGCTGGGACACAAACAACTGGAATCTATTTTTAGACCTCCCATTAGACGATACCCCAGAGAATTTCATGAAATATCGCCTGAAGAATGATGAAATTGAAATTCTCGACGCTTGGAATTGGCTAGTAAAGGAGATGCTCATCCAAAGGGACGGATTACGTTTACCAGGATTCCCACTTTGGTCGGATCTTTGGGGTAGTAGACCCATTTACGAAAAAGTGTTGGACGCTCCAGATTGGAAAAAGGAATTTGAATCCAAGAACCGCCAATTTTATTTAGAGCATAAGAAGTTGATTGACCAATGGTTAAAAGACTTCCCAATCGTTCGAGCATCTACTCCCTCTAAACGTAAACTCGAATGGCAGGCTCAAGATATGACCTCACTTTGGGATGGTCTAATCCACTTTAGGCCATCGGGAATACGAGTAAAGAGGCCTACTTATGTGCCAGCACTGGTAGCAATCACACAAACTACGATCATTGGTCCACTAAAGCGACGCATCTCGCCGCTGGAAGCTTCACGGCTGCAAGGAATGCCAGAAACTTTTTCCTTTGGTACACAAAGTGACGTATTGAGTTACAAGCAACTTGGAAATGGAGTCGCAGTTGGTGCCGTCTATCAAGTTGTCCGTGCAGCAATTCAGCGGGATGCTGAAATTCTAAAAACCACGAACCCAAAGTTATTGAGAACTGTAAAAAAATCCGAACAGCACCCTAATATGAACAAAAGCTCTAAGACAGCATCGAAAGTTGCAAAAATTTCTTAAGCGTTAGTTCGTCTAAACGGATTTGCAGATTCAACAATAAATCCTTTTGTATTAGGTGGAAGCAACAGTCCTAGAGCTACAACTTCAGGCTTCTCGGTTTTTTCATAAATTGGTTTAACATTATGAACTTGAATGCTGATTGCATTATCAATAAACATGGCGTCATCTCCAGGGTAAGTCTTGACTGCACCCGGTGATTCACCTTGGAAGATATTTGCAATGGTTTGTTTAGCTTCAGATCTCCCAGAAACTGCACGTTGGTGCAACATCGAACGTTCCCTCAAATGTTGATTTCGCTTTTTCTCATCCCAATCCATCAGAATGACTGCGGCATGCGTGATCTCCCGATCTTCCACCAACGTTTGGAGGGCCCAAATCATGTCATCTAATTCCGCACGATTTTCAGCAGCCATTGGCCAATCTGCCAAAAGGGCCAAAGCTTCATCTATATCAATCATTGCATAAAAATTTCGAATTCCCTTTCGACCATCATTAGGCATTGCTGAAACATCACCAATTGATGAATATATTCGGTTCAAAAATGAATCATGTTGCTCAGTGAGAACTGGATCGAAAAGCATATGTTGCTTGAAAGTCGAAAGTCTTTTTTGAGTTATACCTAATGAAATTACCTGGGCTCGGACTGGACGATAGATTGGATCAAGTAGGAATCGGCGGCGCCATGTTGAAAGCTTTTCATTATTGACGTCAACAAGTTTGAGTTGTTCACGTATGGATTGTTCGTGCTCAACATAAGACACATATGCCTGAATTTGATCTAAGAAAAACCATCCACGAAGAAGATCCGAATATTGACGTTTATATCCAAAGAAACGCCCTCTTTGTTGTATGACATCAACATTTCCACCACCCGTGCTCCTCGGCATGTAGGTCACGGCCAAATTTTCAATTGTGAACCCTCGTTCTAATCTATTGCCACCGATTAGAATCCAACCAGCTTTACTCAACCATTCATTCGGCTTAAAGTTATTGTGGTCACTATTTACAACTCGTACATCAATTTTAGATATCCACCATCTAATTTCCAAAAGCGCTTCGTCAAGATCCCAGTCCTTAGGCAACTTTGTTGAAAGTCGTAATTCTTCCTCTGCGGGTTTAAAGAAATTTTCTTTTTCCTTTTCATAAACTTGTTCATCTGGCTCTCTTAATATTTTTTCCCATGCGCCCAATACGCTGGTAACCCATTTCTCATACGCTATGTGTACAATTTTGGTTGCTGATGGATGGATCAACATGCTCAGCGGTTTTGGATAAGTGCGATTTTGAGCAAGAAATAGCGCTAGCAAGTAATAGGCGAGTGACTGTTTCAAACTTCTGGGAATTGCTGCGCCATCGTTTGTATCAAAAATCATACTAAATTCATGCTCAGGAATAGTGCGGCTAAAAGTTTCACTTTCAATGAAAAGGTCTTTACCGCCGAGGTAATCAGGTCCGGATTGAAGCAGCGTCACATAATCAGGTGAGAGCGCGTCTTGAATGTCAATTAGAAGTGGACCTTGTGGTGTGGCGGTGTACATAACATAACTGTGTCTTTTCAAAGATTTTCGCAACTTACCTATAGCTTCATAGATGGTTGACTCTTCTCCCTCGAGCCACCTTAAATTTAATCCTGCTTGATCGCCTTCATCGTCAATAATCAAGACAGGAAAATCATTCACATTAAATCTAGAGTTAAGTGAACCTAATATTTCTGTAACTTCGCCTAAGGAAGTTTGGTGCTTAAGAATCGTTATGATCACGGTGGGCTTGAAGGAGTCTGGAGCATCCTTTTCATTCCATATATTCAATGCTTTTTGTATGTCGAGAATATTTCGTTTACGATCTTTTTTTGTAGGCTTATTGATCATCACCCAAGGATTTGCACCGCCGTTGCCATCGGCTCGTAAATCAGTGGTTAAGCGAGCTGCTGTCTGAAGAAGCAATTGATTCTTGGTTCCAGCTAAAACCACTACGACCGGGAATCCATTCTCATGAGCCAGAGCTATTAGTGCGGTAAAGGACATAGTCTTTCCACTTTGCACTTCACCTACAACAAGCTGACAATTTGAAGATAGATTATTATCTAGGAGATTGGTGCGATTCAGAATTTTTTTGGAAATTTCTACTAAGCGAGTCTCGGATTCTTCTTCCAGATTCTGTCGCCTCAGAAATTCTTCAAATTCACCTCCCGTTCTAATCATTAAATTCATTTTCATAGCTAATATCAACGTCCGAACGATTAGATAAGTAGTTGCGCAATAAATCATTGATTGCTACTCGTAAAAAACCTGCTGACTCAAAACCTGAACTCATACCCTGCACTTCAGCTATACCAATGGCAAGTGCAATTCTCAGGACTGGATCAATTGAATCGGGATTTGCAACTGTAAAAGAATTCATAAATGGATGTTCCCGATTCATGGTAATTATCCATTTTTTATCAGTAGTTTGTCGAACACGCAACCAGGAGGGATCATCGCCCTGATCTTTAACTTCTAGAATGATATCTGAATTGAACTGTGGTATTAATTTGATTCGTCCTTGTTCTACTTTGGTATCCTCCGTGCGTGGTGGCTCCGGCAGTTCTGCACCGAATAGATTCTCAAAGTCATTACCTAATGCGTCTGATGCGTCAGAATCAACGAGTGCTCGGGTGGTGGTTTCGACAACTTCGGCTAATGAATCTCTTAGCCTCGCTTTACTTAGTTTTGAAGTATCTGTCGCTCTGAAATTTCGAGCCATCTTTATAACTGGGTTAGGATCCTCATTCAATACCACTTTAATTTTCTTTAACGCCTCTTCTTCTTGTCCTTGCAGCCATACGACTGAATCTTTAAATGAAGTGACTTTTAGCTCTGAGACATCAAGTTCACCGATAATACGTTGGCGTTCGAAACTGTTTGCCCCACCAAAAATTATCCCAGGCCGATAAAGATCATCAGGGCTATCAGCCAGGTTTCCAGCCCCCTGAACCACTTTGCGTCGCCACAATAGGGAGAGTCCAGCTCGCTTCGTGTCACCTTTTTCCAGAATTCCGATCTTCCCTCTTATCTTGGGTGGGAGTTTAGATTCGCTACTTGCAATGTGTGATTCGTTAAGCTCTATCTCAAATTCTTTTACCCACTCATAAGATTTTTCATCAGTTGGAGGTGTACCGGTTGACCAATAAGGAGCTGTTAACCAGTTGTAAGTTATGGGTTCCTGCACATCTCCATTTATTGTTAAAACAAGTTCTCCTGTACGTAAGAAATCTCGATACATGCTTCGCAGATAACTTCTAAGCCTAGAGGCTGCTCCAGCGATCGGAATAGGCTGATTTAGTTCACGCATAATTATTCTAGTGCCATGAATTTTGGGATTCGATTCTGGCTCTTTCTCAATATCCAGATTGTAAATCTCTTCTCTTATGATTTTTGGAATATCAAAAATTACTGTTCGAATTATTGGTTCGTTGAGTGCGCGTGTGCGTACAGTGAAATAATTTGAATACCAGCAGGCTGAACTTTTCATACCAATTCCATATTGCGAAATTCCTGTTTTGTCTGTTGGAGGCATTGCAGGGGTAAATGCTCTTGCAATGTCTTTAGTAAATATCCCAGCAGCATTATCGAGTAATTGAATTGCCGGATTTTCCCCGCCTGAAAAATTGATGTCCACTCTAAGTTTATAGTCCGGACCGTGAAGGGCTAGGAGTTCTTCTTTGTGTTCCAAATAGGACTGAATCGAGTTATCAACCATTTCACCCAGTGCCACCCAAGGCGAATAACGGAGCGAGGGGAATAGCGCGTAAAGTCCAATTCCTGGGCGAATCTCCACTTGCTCTTTGTCGGTGGGTTCATTTAGCATGTTGGAATACTAAGTCAATCACCTATAAAAAGTCAGCTATCAGAACTAGACTTCCATAGACCCAAAGGGAGATGTTGTCATGGCAAGATTTTTTAAGCGTCCAGAAGTCCCGCAGTTGTTAAGTGTCGCGGAACTGTTCTCTAGGGATATAACTCTTAACATTCCTAAATGGCAACGCGAGTATTCTTGGGATGCCGACGAAGAGGTTCGTGAATTACTTGAAGATTTAGAGGCTTTTGTATCCTCCAATAAATACAATTATGTTTTGGGTTCAATAATTACTTTTTCTCAATCTGATGGTTCACATGCTGTTGTCGATGGGCAACAACGCACGGTAACTCTTTATACAATGCTAGTAGCTGCTCGTGATCTCCTTGAATTTAGACTAACGTCCGAGAACGGCTCAGTATCAGATTCACCTGATGGATTCAGAGCGCTTTATCAGTCACTTGATTCGTTGACTCGAAAGGTCTCCCTTGACCAAGAAGCTAAAATAAGTATTCCAATATTTATGGAATATGGCGAAGGTAATCAACTTTTAACTGCTCTTGCCATCAAGACGCCAAGACCAACAGGAATAATGACTGTTTCGCAGACAAATATTTTAAACGCATACGAAAAGTGTAAAGAATTTCTAGAAAAAACTTGTCCTACGGCTGTCTTAATTGGCGAATATGTAAGAGGCGTTATGAATGGAACTTTTCTTGTTGAAACTAATGTTGGAGATCAGAGACAGGCGCTCGACATCTTCTTTAAAATGAATTCTCGCGGTCGTGATCTTGAAGGCGCAGATTACTTAAAGAACTACCTCTTCCAAGCATTATTGGACGAGCAGTACGATGATCTATCAGAAAAGTGGGCCGAAATGAGCAAGGCACTCAGGAGTGCTGATTCTTCTAGAAGTAAATTAAAAACCCCAGAATTTTTCTTACGAAACCTAGCAATCGTTGAAAAGGGAGAGAAGATAAATGGTGAACAAGGCGTATTTGATTATTGGGAATCAAGGTTTAAATTAGATTCAAGTGAAGTTGAAAATTTCCTATCGAGAATTGGCCTACAAGCTGGCATTTTCAGCAAGATAGCTGGAAATAAAATGATTGACTCTAAGGAACAAAATCTGAGCATGATTGCGGCGGACTACTTTAAGGGCACTCAATATCTCCCAGTCTTACTTGCCGGAAGTCACCTAGACAACTACCAGCATCTTTCTGAACTAGTTAATTACCGTTATTTAATTTATATTCTCGGCCAAGAAAGAACTCAAGATTTTGAATCTATGGTTCCACGTTGGGCTAAGGCTATTTCTAGTCTTCGTGCAAATTCTTCAGTAAATTCCATAGATGAAGTAACGAGTGATGTCAGTGGACTAGCTCTTGATCCTGTTCGCTTGAATGCTTTGAAGGCTCGGTTAGCAGATTTAGCCGCTCCAAAGGATGAGCGAAAAATGAAACTGGTGCTGGCTACTGTTTCATTAGGCTTCGAAGATGGACTTTCAGGCTTAGGTGAATTTTTGAAGAAGTATCGGCCCAACAAGCACAGTGGATTTGATTTTGATTTGATTCTAAATACTGATGAAATTTCAAAGTTAGGAATAAATCCTCAATCCACTGAATATCGGGAGTATCTCGGTATAGGCAATGCAGCGCTTGTAAATGGGCAAGCTAAACATTTTGCGAATAAACCGCCTGAAAGTAAAGAAGATTTATATGGAAACGATAAAGGTGTACTAACGCGAGCGCTTAGTAGCTCACCTGGCGCTGGCGATAAAGTGTTAAATGAAATCGCTAAAGACATCAGAAAAGAGTTTCCTGCGAGTCTTTACGAGTGGAATCTCGACCAGATTCGTGATCGAAGAACTTTCATTCTCGATCAATTCATTGGCGCGATCCCTGAATCTTTGATTCTTTGATATCTGCCCTGAGAAAAATCTCATTATGTCTTTGATGTTCCCTTATTCGCCAGGTGATCAATTCAAGCGCGCGGACATGCATGACCTGATAGGTGGATCTTTTAGGCATGGTATGACGAAATGTAATGGGGGTAATGATTATCTACTTTTCCATGACCCAAAGAACAGCAAGAAGTTTGGCTATGACAAATGGGAAGGCAAACAAGCCGATGGATCCTTTCACTACTCAGGGCAAGGGACTTTAGGAAACCAAAAACTGACCCGAGCTAATATGGGTTTGATTAAGGCAAACGAACAGGGAATTCCAATTCACCTTATCGAGTCATTAAACGGTACATGCACCTATCTTGGTCAGTATATTTTGGGTGATCCAACGTTTTCAGTTGAGAAAGCACCTGACGTTAAGGGGCATGTCGAAAGAGACATTTTTGTTTTCAAACTTGTGCCGATTGCAAACTATATGGACGCAGACCTTTCACTTCATTTGAATGGCAGAGTTGAAGGTGCTACTACTTTCTGGGTGCCCCCAACTTTTGAAACTATTCTGCTGTCAGACCCAGCGAATTCAAGAAAACAAATAGATCGTGTTGAGAATAAGTTGCAGGCAGAATTTGGTGGATATTTGATATCCAACGGACATGAAGTGTTGACCCACTCCTTCTCATTCGAAGGACTAAGAGGCACACTTAAACCTGATTTTTGGATTCCATGTTTAGGATTGGTTGTGGAGGCGAAACCTTCCAACGCAAGAGAATTCATTCGTTTAGCAATTGGGCAAGTCCTTGATTATGCAAACTTGTCAAAACTGGAGGGAAATCCAATGATTCCAGCAATTTTGGTACCCAATCGACCTACCGCAGATCTATGCAGTCTGATTAATGATTTAGGCATAACTATGATTTTTAGAAATCGCAATAATCAATTTGAAATTCATCCCGCCAAATAGGCTAATCCAGAAAAGTACTAGAACTTCAAATTTTCCATTTACCTCTTAACCCAATAAACACTTCCCCTATCCCTCCCCAAGATCCCGTACTCAATCATGTGCCGTCTAATGGCTGCGGTCTCTTCGTGGTAGTTGGTAATGAAGGGCAGAGAGGTTTAACGGACACAGCGTGCCTTCACACACTCGCCCCATTCCATTTTAAACTCTCCCCATGAAGCGCTTTCCCTTTATACGAGTGGGTCTGATCTTTGCTATCTCGCCCTTACTTCTGGCCTTTGTTACCTCCATCTTCCAGGGTGTATCGATGTGGGATGAGGGCAGTGGTAGTGGGGGATATATCTGGTTGATGATGGGGACGCTGCCGGTTGGATTTGTGCTTATTGGTATTGGTCTGGTGCGGGGGATTATTCGTAAGTTGCGTAAGTAGAGAGTGCGGAAGTAGTTAGCTCTCTTAGAGCGTGCTGAGCTTTTCTTTGACCTGTATTGCCGATGGATTTGTCATCGATGTTCCATCTGAGAAGACAAGAGTGGGCACCATCTGATCGCCGTTATTAAGGGATTCGACAAGGGCTGCTGCCTCTGGGGATTGTTCGATATCGATCTCTTGGTAGGTGATATCTAGCTCTGCGAGCTGTCTTTTAAGGCGCTTGCAGGGTCCGCACCAGGAGGTTGAATAGATCGTAAAGCTCATGTGTAGATTCTAGTGTGTGGGAGTGAGTTGGTGTTAACTAGTTAAATGAATCTGATTAAGAGAGTGCCACAGATGGTGTTGGGCTTTGGACTTGCCTATGCAGGCGTTGGGCATTTAAGTACCAACCGGGTTGAGTTTCGGGCACAGGTTCCTACCCTTTTAAAGGATTATGCAGATCTAGTTGTTCTGGCATCGGGAGTTGTTGAGATCATCTTGGGGCTGGCTTTGATTGCGGCGTGGAGATATCGCGTGCAGATCGGTTGGGCCGTTGGCTTTTTCTTTACCGCCATCTTTTGGGGAAATATCTCCCAGTATGTAAATCACGTTGATGCCTTTGGATTAAATAGCGATA
>CANJTH010000012.1:0-19120 GCA_947477185.1 Actinomycetota bacterium | reverse complement strand
GGCTAGAGCGCGAAGTTGCCAATGCCGATCGACCTGTGGTCCTTGCCTCTCACCACCCATTAAGCAAAATGTTTAATGGTTATGCACCCACTGGGCGACGCGTCTGTGTTGAAGAGATACAAAAGATGCTCCTGAAATATCCAAATCTCATCGCATGGTTTGCAGGTCACGAACATCGCCACCACATTAAGTGGGTTGGAGCCGAAGAGGAGGTGCGTGGTTTCTGGCAGATTGAAACTGCATCACATGCCGATTGGCCACAGCAGTCGCGCACAATCGAAATAGTGAGAGATGCTACTGGAGATATCTACTTTGGGCTTAGCATTGTTGATCATGCAGGCGGCAGTGGATACGGTGATGCAAAGAGCCCGTTAGAGATCGCTGCGCTTTCGAGAGTTTTGAGTGCAAATATCTGGCAGAAACGAGCCGAACTTGGTGCAAACCATGATGTCAACTGGTGGTGCGGGCGAGCAAGCGATCGAAATGTAATCTTAAAGATTAATAAACGCTAAGAGTCGTGCCGACTCTTTGTTCTTTCAATAACATGTGTTGAGCGCAAAATAATTAAAATAACTATCGTTAAACCAGCTCCAGCAATCTGAAAACCTAAACCGACTGCAACGCCTACTGCAGCTGCCGAAAATACAGTGGCCGCTGTTGTTACGCCTTGAATTCCAGATGCCTGCTTGTCGGTAAAGATTAATCCCGCTCCGAGAAAGCCAATACCGGTCATGATGGCGTGCAAGGCTCGAGTGGGATCTCCAAAATTGGAGTTTGCTCCAACTACCGCTCCTATTGCCACTATCGCCGCCGAGGCCGATCCAACCAAGGCCATGGTGCGAGGTCCTGCAGACTTACCCGCCCGATCACGCTCCCAACCAATAAGTGAGCCAAGGATCGCAGCGATAACTGCGTCGATAATCACCGAGAATTGTTGCCACATATCAATAGAGTGCAGATTAATCATGTACCCAAGGCTACAACTTTTGAGAGTGAAGAGCCATGATTTGGCCCTATAGAATTAGCTTTATGAGCCAATATCAAATCATGCGCTGGCGTGAAATACCTTCAATGGTCATTGCGCGTGAAGGTGAAACAACAATAAAGGTAATGCTTGCCTCCCGCTTCCAAGAGGCAATCGATGAGGCAGCTATGCGCCTTGGTGCTATCGATGCAGATGCTTACACCGCTGGTTGGAATCGTGATCCTTGGGTTGAAGCAACCGATACACCCGATCTTCTTGCAGCACGTATCGCTGCCGAATTAGAAAATGAACTCAGTGTTGAAAAACTAGAGGCACTACTTCAAACTATGGGAGAAAAATAATGTCTGCAATCTATGAGGCTCTTGAAAAGGCAACACTGACATCCGATGGTGCAATGGGAACAATGTTGCAAGATCGTGGATTAACCGATGGCGGTGCTCCTGAACTTTGGAATGTTGAAAAGCCCGAAGAGATTGAGGCAGTTCTTGAGGCATATGCAGCCGCTGGCGCGCGCTTTATTACAACAAATACTTTTGGTGGCACTCATGGCCGCCTTGCCATGCATGGACTTGAAGATCGTCTCTTCGAACTCAATAAAGCTGGCGCCGAAATCGCGCGCAAGGTAGCTGACCGACACCCTGGCTGTTTCGTCATGGGAGATATCGGACCATCTGGAGATTTAATGGAGCCGATGGGCACTATGACTCTTGAGAGTGGTCAGGCACTATTTGCCGAACAGATCCGCGGTTTAGTTGCCGGTGGCGTTGATGCGATTCTTATTGAAACAATGTCTGATTTAGGTGAGGTCGAAGCGGCGGTAAAGGCGGCACAAGAAGTTGCCCCGGGCATGCCAATCATTGCGACTATGAGTTTTGATACCAATCTGCGCACGATGATGGGTGTTAAGCCAGGAATGGCCGTTACGCATATAGCTGCACTCGGTGTTCGTATCATCGGTGCTAACTGTGGACGCGGCACTGATGAGATGCAGGTTATCGCCCAAGAGATGGTGAACGCTCGCCCAGATGGCGTATTTATTATTACTCAATCAAATGCAGGTCTGCCAAAGCTTCAAGGTGATGAGTTTATTTATGATGGCACACCCCAAGAGATGGCCAAGTGGGCGGGGAAGATGAAGGAGCTCGGCGTCAATATCGTTGGCTCGTGTTGTGGATCCTCTCCAGCCCATACTGCAGAGATTGCCGCAGCTTTAAAGTAAGGAGGCACAATGAACTTTAATAAGATCATTCTTTATTATGCCTTTGTACCTATTTCAGATACGCAGGCAGTTAAGTTATGGCAGAAGACTCTCTGCGAATCTCTTAACATAAAGGGTCGCATTCTTATCTCCCCCCACGGGATTAATGGCACACTCGGTGGCGCTATGGATGATGTTAAGAAATACATCAAAAATACCCGAGAATATCCAGGCTTTAAGAAGATTGATTTCAAATGGTCTGAAGGCACTGGCAATGACTTTCCCAAGTTAAAGATTAAAGTGAAAGATGAGCTAGTTGCCTTTGGAAATCCCGGTGAGATTCAAGTCGATGAAAATGGTGTCATCGGTGGTGGCGTTCATCTGCGCCCAGAAGAGGTTAATAAGTTGGTAGAAGAGCGTGGTGATGACGTCATCTTTTTTGATGGCCGTAACGCCTTTGAAGCTAAAATTGGCAAGTTTAAAAATGCCGTAGTACCTGATGTCACCACATCTCATAACTTCGTTAAAGAGATTGAAAGTGGCAAATACGATCACATGAAAGATAAGCCCATCGTTACTTACTGCACGGGCGGAATTCGATGTGAGATCTTGAGTGTAGTTATGAAGAACCGTGGATTTAAAGAGGTTTACCAAGTCAAAGGTGGCATCGTTCGCTACGGCAATGCTTTTGGTGATGACGGCCTTTGGGAGGGCTCTCTCTACACATTCGATGATCGACTAACCATTGATTTTAGTGATCACACGAAGTTAATTGGTGAGTGCGCCCATTGCAACGCTCCAACTAAAGAGTTTAGAAACTGCCAAAAAGCAGAGTGCCATCAATTAGTCTTGCTCTGCGGCCCTTGTTATGACTCTCATACGCAGCGTCCTTGCAAACATGATCGCGAGATCAAACGCAATCGCGACCTAGTTGGTTAAAATGCTCGCGATAGATTTAGGGCAATCTGGCACACGCATTCGTATGGGTGCAATCTTGATAAATAGCACAAGGGGCAAGTTAGCTGGAGAGCTTCCACTTGCGGCATTACAAGCAGTATTTGAATCTACTGAAAAGTTATCGGCCGAGGTCGTGTCTCTCTCCTGTTCGGGTTTTTTTGGAACCGTGAGCGATCCCGCCCCATTTCTTGCACTCTGCAATGAGTTTTTTGGCGCAGATAAAGTCGCAGTTATCGATGATGGTTTCGCTGGATTTATTGGTGCGCTGCATGGGGCTAACGGCGTTGTGCTTTCAATCGGTGGAGGCGTTGTATCTGTTGGTGGTCGCGATGGAAAATTTGCTCATCGTGATGGCCTAGGAAGCACCTTCGGTGATGAGGGAGGTGGATTTTGGCTTGGTAAGTTAGGAATCACTAAGGCACTTGCCGCTAGGCAGGGTCGATGTGATGAACCGAGACTCCTTGAGTTCTTTAAGACCCAACTTACTAATTACGACAATCTCGTAATTAGAGATGCTTCAGATGCTGCCTCACTTGCAATTAGATCGGCACAAACACTCTTAGATGCAGCCGATGCGGGAAGTCCCACTGCAATTGCGATTCGCGCTGAAGGTGCCTCTCTTTTAGCCAAAACTGTTATTGCCACTTGGTTAGGTGCTGGTGGTTTGCGAGATGATGCTCCAGAGATTGCAATTCAAGGTGGACCAACAGGAAATAGTAGTTACGTGCAAGCAATCCAAGGATTTATTGTTGCAGAGCTTCCGAATGCTTCCTTTGTCAGTGCCCGTGGAGATAACTTAGATGGCGCACAATGTATTGCTGAAAATATGTTGGCCGATGCCCCACCACTACTGCGCTGGAGCACCGGCCATACACGCTAATTCTAAGTGATTAATCCTTTGAACTAAAGGCGGCATCAAATGATGCGCTTGGAGGTTCGATTGCAACCATCTTGCGAATAAAGGCTAAGGATTCTGGCCCACCAAGAAGGCGATCCATTCCAGCATCCTCCCACTCAACTGAGATAGGACCTGCATAACCAATCGCATTTAACATTCTAAAACACGCCTCCCATGGAACATCACCATGACCGACTGAAACAAAGTCCCAACCACGGCGTTGATCTCCCCACGGTAGATGTGAACCTAAACGACCATTACGACCATTTAATTGCTTCTTCGACTCTTTGCAATCGACATGATAAATACGATCTCTAAAATCAGAGAGGAATCCAACTGGATCTAAATCCTGCCAAACGAAGTGGCTTGGATCAAAATTTAAGCCAAATGCAGGACGGTGATTGATTGCCTCTAATGTTCGAACAGTTGTCCAATAATCGTAGGCAATCTCAGATGGATGAACTTCATGGGCGAACTTAACTCCAACTTCATCAAATACATCAAGAATTGGATTCCAGCGATCTGCAAAGTCTTTGTATCCAGCATCAATCATCGATGGTGGAACTGGTGGGAACATGGCAAGAGTGTGCCAAATCGATGATCCGGTAAAGCCAATGACAACGTCTACGCCAAGTTTGCGTGCAGCTCGAGCTGTATCCATCATCTCTTTAGCACAACGTGTGCGAACACCTTCTGGATCGCCATCGCCCCATAGTCGTGATGGCAAAATTCCCTTATGGCGCTCATCGATTGGATGATCGCAAACTGCTTGACCCACTAAGTGATTAGAAATAGCGAAGACTTTCAAATTATGTTTCTTGAGTATCGCGTGACGACCTTCAATATAGCCAGGTTCATTGAGGGCACGATCTACTTCAAAGTGATCACCCCAACAAGCTATTTCCAAACCATCATATCCCCATGAAGAAGCCAATCGACACATTTCTTCAAATGGAAGATCTGCCCATTGACCGGTAAATAATGTAACTGGACGTGTCATTTCTTTCTCCTTCTATTTCACTTCGGTTAGTTGAGAGTTACTGTTTGCGCTTACTTCGACTGCATCTAAAACCTGCTGAACATAGAGTCCATCAGCAAATGAAGGAGATGGAGCGAAATTCTCTTGAATTGCAACTATAAAATCCTTCATCTCGTGGGTGAAGGTGTGTTCATATCCAATAATGTGACCTGGTGGCCACCACGCCGCCATATATGGATGATTTCCATCGGTTGCAAGAATCTTCTTAAAACCAGCATCCTTTGACTCTTCGGTATGGTCATGAAATAGGAGTTCATTCATATCTTCAAAGTTGAAGAAGAGTGAGCCCTTAGAGCCATTAATCTCGATTGACATGGCATTTTTGCGACCAGCTGCAAAGCGAGTGGCTTCAAAGACTCCAATCGCGCCGTTATCTAACTGAGCTGTAAAAACCGCCGTGTCATCTACTGTGACTTTTCCACGAGCTGAAGTTCCTGCAGCGGTTAAACCTGTATACGCACCTGGAAGTGGGCGCTTCTCGATGAAAGTTTTTAATTGCCCACTAACTTTCGTAATCTTTGACCCAGTTAAGAAAAACGCTGCATCGACAATATGTGCGGCGATATCTCCTAACGCTCCAGAACCAGCGGTCTTTTTTTCCAAGCGCCACACTAGAGGAAACTCTGGATCGATAATCCAATCTTGAAGGTAGTTAGCACGAATATGAAATATGCGACCGAGCTTTCCACTATCTATCAAACTCTTTGCAAGAGCAAGAGCAGGAACCCGGCGATAGTTAAAGGCCACCATTGATTTAACACCTTTTTTAGCGGCCTCACTTGCAGCCGCGGCCATAGCCGCTGCTTGCACGCCATTATTAGCTAAAGGTTTTTCACATATAACATGTTTACCGGCACGAAGGGCGGCAATTGCAATCTCTTCATGCATGTCTCCTGCGGTGCAAATATCGACGATATCAATGTCGCTTCGAGAGATGATTGCTTTCCAGTCAGTCTCTGCCTCTTTCCAGCCAAATTGAACTCGCGCTGCCTCTAATGCCTGAGCGCTTCGTCCACAAATTACCGTCATCTCAACTTGTGGAGCCTCTGGAAAGAAATGATTTACTGAGCGCCATGCATTGGAGTGCACTTTGCCCATAAACCCATAACCAATCATTGCAACTTTTAGCACCTTGGCCATCTGCTCTCCCTCTTTTCTGTTTTAACTCAGTCGAAGCTCTCTACTTTTAAAAAATTACTATATTTAAATGCAGCTCTATACCTGTATATAAGTGGCAACACGGCGCTCAGTCAATCCCCCTTGCCATCGATCTCATTGTTATCGCCCCCGCTCACTCTTGACTGCAATACCTAGAAATGGTGCCATAGAATCCACTATCTCCTGCATGTTCAATCTCAGATGTGAGAGATGACCTATAACAGCAAGTTCTATAGCCTCCATGTTTTTATCTAAAATTGCACGCGCAATCACGGTATGTTCATCAGAACAGGTAGCTAAATCCTTTGCACCAGATAAAGAACGCGCCCAAAAACGTTGAATTCTTCGTCGCGTATTACGAGCCGAATCGGCTACCAATGCATTGTTTGCCGATCGCATAATCGTCTCATGGAAGACTAGATCGGCTGCTATCCAGCCATCACGATCTCCCTGTTTTGCCGATGAGGCCATATTTTTTACTGATGAGCTCAAAAGCTTGCCATCTGAATCTGAGAGATTTTCTGCCGCTTTCTGAAATAAATAAACATCGCAGAGAAGTAAGAAATCAATCGCCTCATCAACATCTTTGCCAGTTAACATCGCTACGGTAAAACGACCGGCATCACCACGTTTGACTAAGCCCTCACTCTCTAAGCGCTTAAGTGCCTCTCTCACAGGAGTTCGACTAACACCCAGCTCTGAAGCTAATTTATTCTCTGAGATAGAGCTATTAGTTGGAATTCGAAAGGAGGTAATGGCAGCAACTAGCCACTCATAGGCATCATCACCTAAAGATTCTGAACTCTTATTTATCAAGAATTCATCGTTCTTTCCTTTTATCACTACCATTCCTTTCTTATCATTCCAATTGATATTACAGGCACGTAAACTCAGACCCGATTTATGAACTCTCGGTTTATCACTGTTACTGGCATCTTCATGAGCTCTAATATTCCCTTTGAAACATGCGTGCTAAAACGATGGAAGGCCTCTTCGCCCTTAGCCTTTGTTGCTCGCATTGGATTTCCAATTATGCCGTTGTCAACAAACTCATGGTGATCCATTGGGAATTGGAAGTATTGATAACCTTCAAATTCGACATCTGGCATTCCATCATTTTTACTAAATGATTTAGGTAGAAATGCTGGAGTATGAGCACGGGTATCTACTGCACGCTCCATACGGACCAAGTCTTCATTCCAAGCCATGTCCTGCGAAGTTTCCAACTCACTGGAGTGCCATCCCGGTGTCTCCTCAGGAGGATTCTCCATAAGACCGGCGAGAATACCGGTATAACGCTCCATATATGGCTTAACAAAACCAATCATCGCATTTGTCTCATAGCGCAGTTTGCGTAGAACTGGATCTACAACTTTAACGTTAGAGCCGTGTCCGTTCACAAAGATGATGCGGTTAAAGCCGTGGTGAATCAAGCTACGTGCAATGTCATACATCAAGGCGTTCAGAGTTTCGGCTCGAACAGTAATCGTTCCACGCCCTTGGCCAGGTCCATACATATGCTGTGGTGAGTAGCCAGTCCAAATCGGTGGAGTGTGCAAAATTCCGATTTGCTCTGAAACTCGTGATGAGACTTCAATGGCAGTGATTGTGTCGGTATACAGCGGCAAGTGAGGACCATGTTGTTCAGTGCTTGCCATCGGTACGATAATTACATCCTTTTCCTTCAAATATTCATTTATATCTACAAATGTTAGGTCTGCAATGTTCCACGACCTAAATTTATTGCGGAAATCCCCGTCTCCAGTTGTAATGTGTGGAACTTTTCTCTGAGGTGTCGCGTAGTTCATGATTGCTCCTTTTGCTATTTCGTGGAATTGACGTTGATGAGTGAGAGAAAACGCTGTGCAACTGCTATGCCAAACTCTGGTGCATTTGCATGCATCGCGAATTTTTCGATCCGCACACTAGATTTTGTATTATTAATGAGAGCTTCCTCAAAAGCTGCATCAGCTTCGCGATCCCAAAAGACGCCACCTGGGATGTTAGGAATTGAAAAACCCTGAGTTGGAATTGCTATTTCGATCGCTCCTGTAGCTAAATTTGCGCACTCTGCTAAGTACTTAGCTATCTCAATAATCTCTGCCTTGCTAACTCTTACCAAAGCAAACTCAGGGTTGTGATCATAAATAGGGCGCTTGGAAAACTCAGGTGGAATTGATGTTGTATGGTGAACCGAGAAATCTACACAGGCTGTCACTACAATCTGAGGAATTCCAAGTGCGCCAACTCGCTTCATACGTTCGGGGCCAGCGTTATGGATCCCACCAACTATGGCTCCAACTACCTCAGATGGTGTGAAATCAATAACTCCGACAAATTGTCCCGCCTCTGCGAGCTCTTCCATTGCCGATCCACCAACACCATTTGCGTGAAATGTAATTACTTCATATCCATACTTGGCTAACTCATTTTGAAGCGCCATCACTGCAGTGGTCGTATTGCCTAACATCGTTACTGCGACATATTTACTGTTTTCTGGTGGTTTTGCGAGTGGATGCCCATACTGAATAAGTCCTGCCATTGCTGCGACAGCATTATCAAAGACAGTCTTGGAAATATTATTTAAGCCAAGAATGTCGATTACGGTGTGCATGACTAGCATGTCACTCGTGCCAACTAGAGGGCCAAACTCATGTCTCCCAGATGCAATTGGCGATAAAACTAATTTTGGAACTCCAATAGGTAAAGTCATTAACGCCCCAGCAGACATCACGGAGCCCTCAGCGCCACCGATTCCGATGGCACCGAGGACTTCACCCTTTGAATATAGATCTTGCACTTTATCAATAACAAATCTTCGCATCTGCTCTACAGCCCTGCCCCTGGTCCCAGAGTTTTGTAACTCATGAAGAGTTATTCCGCCAAATTTGGCTAACTCCTCGTGAGAGATATCTGGAGTAATGTCGAGTGGTTCACCCAAAATTCCAGTATCAATAACGGTCGTCTTAATTCCAAGACGGTTTAAGCCGTCGCGGATGTAAGCGGCCTCAGGACCTTTAGTATCCAAGGTTGCAATAATGAGAACAGATTTGCTCACTTTTACTTCCGATTCGCCCTCTACTACTAAATCAGGTGAAGAAGTGTCTTAGCGTTCTCTTCAACTAACCAGTCGTAAAACTCTTCGGTAAGAATGTTAGAACCGTGGTCGATGATGAACTTGAGTTGCTCTGGGCTGATATCTACCTTAGAGAAATCAGTCTCTAGAGCGTTCTTGTAGTGATTGACTGGTGTGCGGTCGATCGATGCGACGAATTCAGCGGTCAATGCACCGTCGTATCCGATGCTCTTCAATGTTTCGATGACTTTCTTCCAGTCATAGTCGCCATGACCAGCTGGCATACGGTTATTTTCAGCCACGTGGAAGTCGGTTAGGCGACCCTTTGTGCTTCGAATAGCCTCATAGATATCGGCCTCTTCAATATTGATATGAAATGCATCAAGGCAGACTCCGCAGTTTGGCCCAGTAGCTTCAGCTAGCGCCATCGCCTGCTCGGCACGAGTAATGAAGTAGGTTTCGAAACGGTTCAAAGGTTCGATAGCAAGACGAACGCCCGACTTCTCTGAATATTCGTAAATCTCTTTCATGCTCTCGACTGCCCATTTCCACTCTTCATCAGGAGTCGCATCGGCTACAACTTTTCCAACTGTTGCAGGAACGATAGTCATCTCATAACCATCAAGCTCTTTAACCATTGTGATGCAGTCTTTAACATACTTGACCGACATTGCACGCTTAGCTGGATCAAGTGCAACAAGATTGCGCTCACCCAGCATAAGAGTTACCGAACCCCAGCACTTTAGGCCGTAGTCATCAAGGAGTTTCTTGGTGTCCTTACTTCCATTAAGACCGAACTGCTCAGGCTCACCACTAATTTCGATACTTTTATATCCGTACTTTGCTAAACGCGCAACGGTCACCTTAATAGGCTCTGCGCGCATCCAGTTGTGCATTGATAAGTGCATGACTCTCCCTTCAAAAAGAATCAGTTGGGTGATTAATGTTGCCTGTTCTTCGGAGGACCAAATCCAAGTTTCCCTGGATTTAGGATTCCATCCGGATCCCAAGCGTTTTTTACTCCGAGGAGTAAATCAAATGCGGCTCCATGCGCCATGCGCATGAACCGTCCTAGCTTTAACCCGACACCATGGTGTTCATTCAGAGAGCCACCATTATCGAGACTAGCTTTTATCGCTGCATCCCACACTCGATCATGAAGTGCTATCGCTTCATCAGAGTCTTTAGGTCCATTATCAATATAGAAGCGGTCATAAATCATGCCGCCCCAAGGAAACCAATGTGAAAAGTGAGCGGTATATCGAGCGCCATATTCGGCAAATCCAACTTCAATCGCCTCTTTTTTAGCCCAATAAATCCTCTCTAAATCCTCAAAGCGGGCACATGTGTCAGTTGTTCCAAATATCTGAGGAGGTGCGGGGATGTTTCCATGCTTAAAAGGCTCATATTTTCCATCCCACCACATCTGTCCAACTTCTGGTCCATATGATTTTCCGCCGACTGATTCACACAACTTGGCAATCTCATTCGACTCTAGGGCAGTTAACTCTTTTGTTCCATCACACATGATGACAATCAATACACCTTCAACACCTAAATTTAGCCATGAGGAGAGTTTGGCACTATCGGCTTCATCGTAGAGTCGAATAACGGCTGGGCGCCAACGATTAATCATAATAAGGCGGGCTGCTTCTATTCCTGTACTTATATCTTTGAATCCATAGGAGAGAAAAACCTGTGATTCAGGAAGGCGTTCGATACGCATCGTTGCTTTAGTAATAATCCCGAGCGTTCCCTCTGATCCCACTATTGCTTGGATGATTCCAGGACCAGATGCGTGACTTGGAACTTTCATCGTCTCAATTAATTTACCTGGAGGCATCGCAGCCTCTAGTTGTAAAACTAAATCTTCGGCTTTTCCATACTTAGTTGAAATTACACCGGAGCCACGTGCTGCTAAATATCCGCCAAGAGTTGCACCAAAGTGAAATGAGCCTGGGTAGTGCGGCATTGTTAAACCCTTAGCATTTAGAACCTTTTCAAGCTCTGGTCCTACTATTCCGGCCTCAGCCGTTACAACCATACTTACTTCATCTATATCTATGATCTTATTTAAGCGCCGAAGATCCATTGCAATTCCACCGTAGATTGCAAAAGTTCCACCTTGCGTGCCAGAGCCGCCTCCACGAGGTACTACTGGAATTTTATATTCGCAGGCAATACGTAAAACTTCTGCGACCTCATCTGCCGTTCCTGGGCTTGCATAGATATCGGCAGTTGGAACTGGCAGCTTATTAAGATTTAAATGTTGTGAAATCCAAGACCAATCCGATGATTGCTCATGCAAAATTGCGGGATCGGTACTCACGTGCTCGGCTCCTACAACGACGGCAATCTCACGCTGAATTTGCTTAATAAGATAGAGATCTCGAATCTCTGGCTGTCCTAAACCCGCCACCATTGAGCCCTCCCACTACATCCAATGTTCGTTTGCGTATTCGACCTTGTATACAGATATTAAGTGGCCTGGGTGCCGCCGTCAAGGGCAGGCTTTAGGTGAAAATCTTGCCTGGGTTCAGAATTCCTCGGGGATCGAGAGCGGCTTTGATCGCCTTCATGGAGTTAACTGCAGCGATGCCAGTCTCCTCTTCAAGGGACTCGATCTTTCCCGCTCCAATTCCATGTTCGCCAGTGCAGGTTCCACCTAATGTGATTATTGCCGAAGTCATTTCATGGGTTAAAAGCCGCACAGCACTCAACTCTTCTGGCTTTTCTGGATCGGTGATGATGAATGCATGAAAATTTCCATCGGCAACGTGGCCGAGGAATGAGAAGGGGAATGGAGATTGGGCGAGAATTTTTTCAGTGATCTCCACGGCCTCTGCGAGTTTGGATAGTGGTACAGCTGCATCAGTGCTAATTGCTCGCTTGCCTGGATATGCCGCCAATCCCGCCCAATATGCATTGTGTCGAGCCTGCCATAGTTTTCGACGTGCACCCTCTTCAGATGTCCACTCAAAGTTTGTACCACCAAACTCCGCCGCAATTTCTTGAACAACAGTTGCATCTTCTTCGACACCACGAGGGGTTCCATGAAACTCAAAAAGTAATGTGGGAGCCTCTTCTAGAGCTAGACCATCATAAAGATTTACATTTTTGATACATCGAGCATCTAAAAATTCACATCGTGCGATTGCTACTCCAGATCTAACGATTGCAATTGCGGCTTCTACGCCAGCAGCTAATGTAGGAAATCTAGAGACCGCTGCAGCCATCCGCTCTGGAATTCCGAATACCCTCAAAGATATCTCAGTAATAACTGCCAACGTTCCTTCTGAACCAACGATTAAACGAGTTAAGTCATAGCCGGCAGATTGCTTTCTGGTCTCACGCCCAGTTTCAATAATCGTTCCATCAGCTAAGACGGCTGTAAGCTTTAAAACATTCTCTCGCATAGATCCATATCGCACTGTTGTAGTTCCAGCAGCACCAGTTGCGGCCATTCCACCAATAGTTGCATCGGCGCCAGGATCGACTGAGAAAAAGATTCCATCGGATGAAATCTTTTTATTCAAAGCCATTCTCTTGACACCAGCTTGAACACGAACTGTTAAATCATCTGGTCTTACTTCAAGAATTTTGTCCATGCCACTTAAATCCAATGATATTCCGCCATAAAGCGGTAGGACATGGCCCTCTAGTGAGGTTCCAGCTCCAAAGGCCACCACTGGAATATCGTTGGCATTGCAGTATTTGAGAACATCTGAAACCTCTTGTGTTGAGAGGACGTGGACAACGGCATCGGGATTAATTGGTGGAAATGCCGACTCATCTCGCCCATGCAGCTCTAAAACCGATTGGTTGGTTGAGATACGCCCATCAACCATCTGACCAATTGCGGCAATATGTGAAGCACTTAGTTCGACCCGTGTCCGCACCATCGAAATCTACTGTGCCACAATCGAGAAGTCGACACTGCCATATGCGCGGCTTGTAGCTCCACTTAATCCAGTGCCATCAACTGCGAGAGATTTCCCATTCAATGGCTGGGCAGCTCGATCCAGATCTTGCCCCGATGATGTAACCAAGAGGGTGGCGCCATCGGCACCTCCAAAAGTGCATGAGGTTGGGCGTTGTACTGGAAGAAGAATCTCATCAATCTTCTTACCCTCTGCTGAGAATACTTCCAGTCGAGAGCCATCCCACAATGCAACAACGAGTAGTCCGTCATTGGTAACCGTCATTCCATCTGGTATTCCCTTAGTTGCGTCAAAAACAATGAAATCAATCGAATTTTCAATAGTTCCCTTTATTAGATCGAAATCGAAGCGCTTCATAACCCCTGGGATGCTATCGATGTAGTAAAAATATTGATTGCATGGAGACCAACCCATACCGTTAGAGAGCGTTATATTCTCCAAAACTTTCCGATACGTTCCATCGACTTCAACCACGTAGAGGCTTCCACGATTGGGAGCAAAATCTAAGGCAGTAGTTCCAGCCCAAAAACGACCAGCAGCATCGGCTTTTCCATCATTAAATCTCATGTTTATATCTAGAAAAGTGTGCATCGGGTGTAGCTCCCCCTGTGCGTCTATTTCTCCAAATCCGACTAAGGTCGCTGCGATATATCCACCATTAATATTTTCTGCAAATGCGCAGATTGAAGTTGGAAAACTCCATGTGTTTGTCAGGCCCGAATCAAAATCCGAACAGTGCAGTTTTTTTCCAGGTATATCAACCCACATCACTTCATTTCTATCATCAATCCAGATTGGACCTTCCCCTAAATCTGAAACCTGGCTTGAAAGCTCTCGAATATTAATCATTGAGATGCCCTTGGGTCGATGTGAACTTTAGGACCAATTCCAGCACCAATCGGCCGCTTGCCAGCTAAGACATCGGCTGTATCTGCTAATCCAACCGTTGCAGCAACTATTGGCCGCGGATCGACTGTGCCATTTGAATAGAAGGAGATAGCACCTTCTAGTCCCGGTGAGGCTGAAAGAATTCCAACTGCGCTTACGTCATTGAGAACAAGGGCACGGCTATCGATCATGCTCGGCTCTCCAGAGACTCCGATATAGACAAGCCGACCACCTGGCTCAACTGCGCTCAAAGCCATCGCTGGAACATCTTTGCTGTTGGTCGCATCGATAATCGCATCAAAGCCACCTTCAACCTCTTCAAGCTCCTGCATAGCGCTATAAACACCTAACGTTCGAGCCAGGGAAAGTGTCGATACATTTCTGCCAATCATATGTACTTCTGCACCCATCACAATTGCAAACTGCGCAGTTAATAATCCGATCGTTCCACTTCCCCAAATTAAAACCTTCTTTCCAGGACCTGCGTGTGCGGCTTGCGCAGCTCGAAGTGCATTTCCACCCGGCTCAATAAGTGCGCCAATCGTGTCATCAATTGAATCTGGAAGTGAAAATAATGCATGTGCAGGAACAAGCAGTTGCTCTGCTAGCGCCCCCGGCCAGCCATTTCTAATTCCAATTTCATAACGATTGGCACATACATGTTGTCTACCCGTTAAGCAACGTTTGCACTTTTGACAACCTAGCATTGTGTCGCCAGTAACACGTTTGCCGAGCCATTTTCTATCTGCGCCTTCTCCAAGTGAAACTACAGTTCCACACCACTCATGACCAAGGCGCATTGGATAGTGTGCTTCACCAGTTTCAAAGTAGGCCATATCGCCATTAAAAAACTCTACATCTGTGCCACATACTCCAGCACGAGCAATCTCAACTACCACCTGATTTCCTTGAGGAGTAGGTGGGTCAACCTCTTCAATGCTGGCTTGACCAGGTGAATGTACAACAAAAGCTTTCATAAGAGCGCTTATGCTAGACGAAGTATTCGTTGAAAGGCTATGCTCGCGCCACTTTCATTTCGATTTTAAGGGAGCAGATACTTGCGAAGTGCGCACTGGTATGCCGGAGATTCTCGTGATGCCTACATACACCGGGCTTGGATGCGAAGAGGCAACCCAGACTCTGCCTTCGATGGCAGACCTCAAATCGCCATCATCAATACCGCATCAGATCTCGCCCCTTGTAACTCACACTTAGATGAGATTGCACAGAGTGTAAAAAACGGTGTGTGGGAGGCCGGCGGCGTACCGCTGAATCTACCAATGCTCTCACTCGGTGAAACTCAAGTGCGACCAACTGCGATGCTCTGGCGGAATATGGTTGCAATGGCTACCGAAGAGTTGATGCGGGCTAATCCTATTGATGGTGCAATTCTGCTCGGTGGCTGCGATAAAACAATTCCAGCCCTTCTTATGGGAGCGGCCTCAGTTGATCTTCCATCGCTAGTTATTCCAGGTGGCCCGATGTTAACGGGAACTTTCCAAGGCAACCCCCTTGGCTGTGGAACTGATGTGTGGCGCTTGAGCGAAGAGGTGCGTGCAGGCCTTCTCAGTAATGCGAAGTTTTTAAAATCAGAGTCTTCAATGATTCGAAGTCGTGGACATTGCAACACTATGGGAACGGCATCAACGATGGGAATTATGGCCGAAGCACTCGGAATGACTCTTCCAGAAGTTGCAGGCACTCCTGCAGCTGATTCACGTCTGCTTCAAGCATCACATAACTCTGGTCGACATATTGTCGAGATGGTTAAGAAAGATTTAAAGCCAAGTCAGATTATGACAAAGGCCTCATTTGAAAATGCAATTCTTGCTTTAGCTGCAATTGGTGGCTCGACTAATGCCGTAGTTCACCTCTTAGCAATTGCTGGACGCTTAGGTGTAGATCTAACCCTTGATGACTTTGATGCCATTGGCTCGAAAATTCCCTTGCTTGTGAATCTGCAGCCATCTGGAAAGTATTTAATGGAGGATTTTTACCGTTCCGGCGGATTACACGCTGTATTTCGCCAGTTAGAAGCTTTGCTTAATCCAAAGGCAATTACTGTCACTGGTGAAGCACTTATTAAAACTTTGGGTGAAGGCACAATCTATGATTCTGATGTAATACGCACCCGTGAGAATCCGCTGCAAGAGACCGCTGGGATTGCAGTACTTCGTGGAAATTTAGCCCCACTTGGCGCAGTAATTAAGCCATCGGCTGCAAGCCCACACCTTTTAAAACATACAGGTCCTGCAGTTGTCTTTGAGAGTATCGAAGATTTTCATGCACGTATCGATAGTGATGAGCTTGAAGTAACGGAAAATAGCGTTCTCGTACTACGTGGATGTGGTCCAAAGGGATATCCAGGGATGCCTGAAGTTGCAAACATGCAGCTTCCACGCAAAATACTTGCCAAAGGCATTACAGATATGGTCCGTATCTGTGATGGTCGCATGAGCGGTACGGCATATGGAACTGTTATTTTGCATGTGGCCCCTGAGTCGGCCGCCGGAGGTCCACTAGGAATTATTCAAAATGGCGACATCATCGAGCTAGATGTTTTAGCGCGAACTATTAATGTGAAATTAACCGATGAAGAGATTAGTCAAAGAACACCATCGCTTAAGTCTCAGGAAGCCTATGCCAATCCCGTTCGTGGTTGGCAGCGCATGTATATAGATCACGTTATGCAGTCAGATAAAGGTGCAGATTTAGATTTTCTGCGTGGCTCTAGTGGACCAGAAGTTACCCGCGAATCACACTAAAACTCTACGCTCTCTTTTTAAAACTAATGAAATGATGAACTAAGAAACCTCCAAGTAATCCCCAAAATGGAGCACCTACTCCCCATCCTGAAATCCCTGACACTGAAATCAAGAAGGTAACAATTGCTGCATCCCTATATTCTGGTTCCAAAACAGCCTCAGCTATCGATGCACTAATGACGGGTAACAATGCCAAGCCGGCTAAGACAGTTGTCAGTGCCGGTGGAAATGAAGCGTATAAAGATAAAAATATTCCGGCAAAGAGTCCGGCAAAGATATAGGTGAGCGCAGTACTAATTCCCGCAAAATATCGGGTTTGAGGATTAGGGTCGGCCTCTGGACCTAGTGCGATGATTGCGGTCATGGCTGAAACATTGACACCAGCACCACCAAAGCCAGCCCCCAGAATAGATAAAAAGCCCCCTAAAGTGACGATGTTGTTAATTGGAACTTTGTAGCCTGCAGATTGAATCAGTGAAATTCCAGTTGCATTTTGAGTCGTCATAACCATCAAGACAATTGGAATTACCAAAGTAAAGATTAGATCTGGAGAAAAAACTGGATTTATCCACACAGGCTCGACTAATTGAAATTCAAAACGTGGCACCTTCAATTTAGATTGCAGTATTGCAACTATAACGCCGACGAAAAGGGAGCCAAATACCGGAGCGCGCCATTTTAATCTCCGTCCTAAAAAGTAGATAAGAATCATCCCAAAACCAATAAGTGGCTCTGCCTTGGATGAAGTAAATATACGAAGTCCAAAACTGAAGAGCACGCCAGCCAACATCGCCATGATCACAGCATGTGGAATTATCGACATTATTCGGGAGAAAATACCTGTCATTCCGATGAACAATAAAATTATGGAGGCTAGAAAATATGCAGCTACAACCTCTGGCAGAGGATGGTCAACGAGTCCCGTTACTAAAAGAGCAGTGACTGTAGATGCCCATGATCCAATAATCGGCATTCGATAGCGCAGTGAGAGCAATAACCCAAAAACACCTGAGCCAATAAAGACTGCGAAGAGCCAAGAAGCCGTGTATTGATCACTTAATTGACCGGCATTGGCGGCTTGAAATAAAATTGCGATTGGACCAGTTGTTGAAATAAAGACGATTAACATTCCAGAAAAAAGTGCGCTCCATGTAAAAGCTTGAGGGATTCCTTTTATATTGTGAAATATCGCCTTATGCCAGGCTAAATTGTATGTTCCCTCTTCGATTGTAGCTACCATGAAGAACCGCCTAAATACAGTGTCGCCATACTTTTGATGACAACCATTAGTACAGAGTAGCGAGAAGTGGCCTATGGAGCTTGCAAGTTAAAGATTTAGCGTGGCGAAGTAAGTAAGAGCGTTGCAGCTAAAAAGAGAATTCCAACAGCTGAAAAGGCGGTTAATGCACGGCGCACCTGAGGTTTGGCCAAAGTGGTTGTAGCTCTTCCAATCATGCTAATTAAAAGGGAGTACCACGAAGCCGATGTGATGGCTTGAACGATAGATAAAAGGAAGATTCCCCATCCTAAGTTGAAATCTGATGGGACAAATGCAGGGATAAAGGCAACTGCAAATACTGCCGCTTTTACATTTGTTAAATTTGTAATTAATCCTAAGCGAAAAGCTGGTACAAATCCATATGTTGTGCCTCCCTCATAATCAAACTTGCCGAACTCTTTTCGCAGGGACCATAGTGTTTGAAGAGCTAAAAAAGTCAGAAAGGCTACTCCAGTAAATTTCAACACCGTATAAGCCGTATGAGATCTAGCAAAGATTTGAGATAAGCCAATAGCCGATGCCCCACCCCAGAAAACGAGTGCGGTGCTGGTACCAATAACCGTTGTGTAGGCAGTTTTGGTGCCACCAACAATTGCTTGGCGAAGAATCATTGCAACGGTCTGTCCTGGCACTAGGGCCAATAAAAAGGCAGTTGCAATGAATGCCGGAAGAACTTTCATCATTGAAACCATACGTAGCCCCGAAGGGATTCGAACCCTCGTAGCTGACTTGAGAAGCCAGAGTCCTAGGCCGCTAGACGACGGGGCCGTGCCTGTAAATCTTTTTTAACTAGGACAAAACATATTTAATTGTAGAGCGTTGTAGAGCTGTACTGCGCTGGGGTACCAGGACTCGAACCTAGACTTACTGAACCAGAATCAGCAGGGCTGCCAATTACCCCATACCCCAATACTTCAAGCGGTAAGAATACCTTAT
>CANJTH010000011.1:0-19473 GCA_947477185.1 Actinomycetota bacterium | reverse complement strand
TGCAAACTGTGTTACGCCTCCGCCAACTGAGGAGATAAGGATGATTTTGCCCGAGCCTCTTTTAATCATCGCTGGCATAAGTAGCTCATTGAGCCACAAGGTTCCAATGGCATTTACTTGAATCAATAACCGCGACTGCTCATGGGCGATATCACTAACATATTCAACTGTTGCAGAGCCAAGGCCGGCATTATGGATAAGGACATCGGGAGTACCAGGTAGTGCTTTAACTAACCCGGCGACAGAGCCGTGATCGCCTAAGTCCAATTGAAAGGCTTGAACTTTTTCTGGCTCATATGATGCAACGATGCTATCGGGCAGCTCACTTTCCTTTACGAAAGTTAGCCATACTTTGTCACCATTTTGAACAAAGCGATCAACAAATGCTCGGCCAATTCCACCCGTTCCACCTGTAACAAGGATATTTCTGCTCATGAACTCATAGTAACGAGTGGAGAGTCCCGAGGGTAGTCTAAGGCAGTGCCCCATACAGCTATGAGTAATAGAGAAGCGATAGCAAAGGGCTTACCAATATTTATTGCGGCTATAAATATGCGTGCTGGTTTAACGATTATGAGTCCACTAATTCCAATTCTTAAAGAGCAGTATCACTTGAGTTCGTTTCTGCTCTCCTTTCTTACTTCTTTATCGGTGTTATGTTTTGCCGGAAGTGCATTTCTCATGCCCCTCGTAGGCAGAATCGGTGGTACTAACCGTGTTATTGCGGTAGCACTCACGGTACTGACAACTGCAATTTTCTTTAGGGCGATTGGAAATTTGCCGATGCTCTTTATTTCTTCCCTTACCGTTGGAATTGCAATTGCTATTCTCAATTTTTCATTACCCGTATGGGTAAAAGAGAATACTTCCAGTCACTCAGGATTAGTGACAGGAATCTACATAACTATCATGGGTAGCTTTGCTGCTATTTCAATTGCTGTGGCTGTTCCATTGGCAGATGCATCATCCTGGGGATGGCGTTTATCTATGGTCCCATGGATCGTAATCGGCTTGTTTTCGTCGGCCTGGTGGCTACTAAAAATCTCAAAAGCATCCGAAAAGCAGCACATGCAACTATCCTCAACTTTTCATCGCCAACTTTTGCACAGACCCGGCGCGTGGAGCATTGCAGTATTTTTTGGATTACAGTCCATGATCTATTACGGCACAGCAACCTGGTTTCCAACGATTTTGGTTTCAAAGGGTTTTACTTTAAGTGATGCAGGTTTTGCAGTGTCGATTACCGGTCTCTTGGGTTCGATAGTGGGAATCGCTGCACCATATTATTCATCAAAACTGAGCGATCTTCGAATCCTTCTGGCGCTCATCGGAGGAATAGTTACTCTGTGCTTTTTTGGCATCATCTTTGACCATGGTTGGCACCTTAATGTCTGGTTGCTTATTGCAAATATCTGCCTATCTATAACCTTTCCACTCTCTCTCCTTTTAACGGTGACACGAAGTACGGGAGCTGGTGAAACGCGTTCACTCTCCATCATGGCTCAAGCCATTGGTTATTCAATGGCAGCAATTTCACCTGGCATTGTTGGAGCGATATTTGATGCAACTTTGAATTGGAATATTGCCTTAATCTTCCCTGTCGTGCTCTCTATTGCGTTGGCCACCGTTGGATACTTTGCAGGTAAGCCAGATAAAATTTTAATTGAGGCTTCTTAACTCATTCTCCCAAGTCTCTATGAGCAAGTAGTTATGATTGGCATTTGGAATCAGATGAAAGGGTGGCCCGATGTTTGAAGTGATTTTCTTGGGAATTTTGCAGGGCCTAACCGAGTTTTTGCCGATTTCATCGAGTGCCCACCAACGTATTGCGGGGGAGTTTTTCAGTAATGCGCAAGACCCAGGCGCGCGTTTTACGGCCATTACTCAAATTGGTACTGAATTAGCTGTACTTATCTTCTTTAGGCACGACATCAAGAAAATTATCGTGGCATGGACTCGTCAAACTTTGATGCGAGCCCCACTCTCAACTGATGAAAAGCTTCAGGCTCGCATGGGTTGGTTGATTATCGTTGGATCAGTACCAATCGTTATCTTGGGCTATCTTGGAAAAGATATTATTACAAATGACATTCGCTCCTTGTGGCTCATAGCTTCGACCCTGATTATTTTCGGCATCATACTTGGAATTGCAGATCATTATGGCAAGAAAGATCGTGGACTTAGCGATTTAAAAACATCGCACGGTATTTTGTATGGATTAGCTCAATCTCTTGCATTAATGCCAGGTGTTTCGCGATCTGGTGCAACGATAGCCATGGGCCGCTTGCTTGGTTACAGCCGTGAAGCAGCACTTCGGTACTCATTTCTGTTAGCACTGCCAGCCGTATTTGGAAGTGGTTTATATGAACTCAAAGGCGCAGTTGGCGAAAGCTCTGGAGTACAAGTCTTCACCTTAAGTCAGACTCTCATTGCTACATGCATTGCATTTGTTGTTGGTTATGCCGTTATCGCTTGGTTACTTAAATTTGTCACTACTAAAAGTTTTATGCCCTTCATCATTTACCGAGTTGTTCTTGGATCTACACTTCTAGTGTTGCTCTCACTTGGTGTCATTAATCCATAAATAGCATTATTTGCTTCACGATAACCTGTGAGATATTATCTCCTAATGAGCATTTCAGAGAAGACACGCATTGCAGTACTTTTTGGTGGAGCAAATAGCGATAACTTTCGATCATGCCAGCAGATTAAAGATGTAGTTCCAGCACTCCTTAGTCGTGAGTTTGAGGCTGAAATATTTGGCGTAACACTTGAGGGAATGTGGGTTTCTTTTACTGATGTGCAGGCACTCCTTACTGCGACGAAAGTTGATGGATTTGAACTTTCAAATGAAAGCGCCGATAAAATCTCTGGCAGCACTCTTTCAAATTTCCCCACCCAGGAGTTCATCTCATTTGACGCGGTTTATCCATTGATTATTGGTTTTCCGGGGGCTGATGGTTCGATAGCTGGTCTTTTTGAAGCTGTGGGAGTTAGAGTCATAGGTTCAGACTCATTGGGATCAGCGATTGCCTCCGATAAATCGACTACTAAACTTGTGCTTGAGGCTGTTGAAATTGCAACGCCAAAGCATGTAGTAATCCCAGATAAAGCTTGGCGCAGAGATGCATTGTCCAACGTTGCCCGTGCGGCTTCACTGAAGTTACCAATAGTTGTGAAGCCTTGTCGTGGCAGCAATGGTGTTGGAATATCTTTAGTTAAGTTTCCAAATGGCATGAAGGATGCTGTAGCAATTGCCCGTCGATTCGATGGTCGTTTTATGGCCGAGGAGTACTACAAAAATGCACGTCATTTGGAGTGTGCAGTTATGGGTGATTCTGAAAATCGTAATTATATAAGTGGGATTTTAGAGACCATAACCCACGAAGGTGAACTTTTTAATTACATTACTCGAACTGATTCAACCAAATACAGCCAAAAAATTGCAACTGATTTAGCTGACGATATTGTTGAACTAATCAAAGAGACGGCAGAGAAGGTTTTTGAGGCCCTTAAAATCTCTGGATACCTTCAAGTGGAGTTCTTGCTCACCGATGAAGACCAAGTCTTGGTTCTTGAGGCAAATGCTCACCCTTATCTTGGAAAAGATGGTTCATTTGCTCAGGTCTGGCAAGCTGCCGGTCTTGAATATGAAGATGTCATTTATGCCGCAGTAATGGAGGCAGTACGCCGGCCAGTGGGAATGATTTAACTCAGCTCTTATAATTTCTTTTTAGAGGCCTCATACCCAGTTTGGAAAACCTTCTTATAGCCTTCAGCGCTCCATGCACTGCGCCCGACAAAGAGGCCGTCACAAGCCTGTAGAGCGCCATAAAGGGCGGCATTGTGCATATCCACAGAGCCGCCATAGAGCAGTGGAGCATTGGGGATATTCAACGCTGACAACTCTTCCTTAATGATTGTTAAAACCGTATCTACGTACTGTGGATCGGCTGGAACCCCACCTACCCCTATCGAAAAGACGGGCTCGTAGGCGATGATTAAATCTAATGAGCAGTGAGCAAGGGGCTCTAACTGCGCCTTGAGGAGTTTTCTGAGTGCTTCAAAGTCATGTGCCTGAAGGCTCTCGCCAATACAGAAAAGTACCCGCAGATCTTTACTCTCTGCAGCTTTAAGCTGGGCCGCGATTTCGGCATCGCTATCAAATAAGCGCCTGCGTTCGGCATGAGCAATCATCACCAAGTCAGAGCCCAAAGCCTTAAGGGTTGCCCCTTGAACTTCACCGGTAACATCCTGTTCACTCGTTGATGAAAGCGATTGATTACCAATCCACAGAGATGAGCCTAGAGAATTTGCTTTTAACTCTCGGAAAAAAGGGATTGAAGGCAATAGGAAAAACTGTACATCAGGATAGGTGTTAGCCAGATCTTTAGCTGCTTGGACAATCTCATGATGTGCGGCCGCGCCAAGATTGCTCTTGGTATTTGACCCAAAGTAAAACATCCCGCCTCACATTCGAAATTTAACGAGCACGAGAATTAAATGGCAGCCCCATTTTCATCAAACATAATAATGTCATTAGAGTTAACACTAGTCCAAACATTCTCACCGATTTCACGACCACGTTGGTGCGGCACGCGTGCCTTAACCTTGAGGGAGCCATACTCCAAATCAAGTAAGTACTGACCGCCGATTCCAAGTGACTTACGGACAACACGGGCTGCACGGGACTGTGGAGTTTGCTTGGTATGAACTTCAATTGCTTCGGCTCTTACGCCAAGCACTTTAACTTTCGATGCCATCGAACCGGCTTCAAGGGTCTGAGAAAATAGTGATGAAGTTATTCCGCTACCAGTTTGACTGATGTGCTCTTTCTCAATGAAGTTAATACCTGGATTACCAAGGAACCACCCTGCGAACTGGCTCTTGGGCCTCTCATAAATCTCTTTTGGCGGGGCACATTGGGTAATTACGCCATCTTGCATGAGTGCGATTTGATCGGCGAGTGTCATAGCTTCGGTCTGATCATGAGTTACATAGACAATTGTCTGTGAGAGGCGACTAAAGACCTCTTTCAAAGAGCGCTTCAGCTCTAACTTGGCAGTGATGTCGATATTTGTAATGGGCTCATCAAAGAGGATTATTTGAGGTTGGCGCGCGATAGCTCGCCCTACAGCGATCTTCTGCCGTGTTCCGTTATCGAGCTCCTCAACCATCTTATTTAAATCCCCTGAAATTCCAAGCAGATCGGCAACATCATGGACACGCTTAGAAATCTCTTCCTTACTCAACTTTTCAGTTAGCAGTGGAAGCTCTAAGTTGCGCTTGACGCTTGTGCCGCGATAGATCACGGGATACTGAAAAACCATACCTAGATTACGGCGCTTGGTTGGAACACGGGTAACTTCAATATCATCGAAGAAAATATTTCCAGATGTTGGAACCTCAAGCCCAGCGATCATGCGCATCAAGGTTGTTTTTCCACATCCTGATGGCCCAAGAAGCACGGTTACAGAGGACTTTGGAATTGTGAAGGTGATGTCATCAACTGCATTTAATGAACCAAAACTCTTTGTGACGTTCTTTAAATTAATGTCATACACGGGCGACACCTGTACCAATCTTTTTCTTTGAGGCAGAATCAAAAAGTGTAATTGCCTCTGGCTTGATGGAGATTGTTAGATCTTTGGACTCAAGTAGCTTGATTCCTTCGATATCTGTTCGAGAAACTACAGTTATAAATTGAGTACCTTTAACATCAAGGTAGGCAGCAAATTCAGAGCCCAAATTTTCCAGCAGCGTTAATGAGGCGCTCACTGAGATTGTTCCTGGGTGTTTGCCTATCAAAATACCCTCAGGTCGAATCCCTGCAATGGCGGCAGTACTTTTTCCAGCAACATCAACAACGGCCTCAAATATTTCAGAGGTGAAATTCGAACCCTGAATTTTTCCTGGTACTACGTTTGCCTCAGGAAAGCCTAAAGTTGTCATCGAAGGCAATGAAGAAGGGGCATCATAGACATCGACTAGAGCGCCCTGTTGAACGATCTTGCCATCGGCTAAAATCATTACAGTCTTAGCTAATTGCAGAGCTTCAAGTGGGTCAGAGGTGATGTATAGGAAGGCTACTTTTAGCTGCTCCTGTGTCAAGCGTAAATCTTCAATGAGCCGCTCACGGAGTTTAAAGTCCAAACCAACGAGTGGATCATCTAAGACATACACATCTGTAGCCTTTGAGAGTCCACGCGCGATTGCAACTCTCTGCTTTTGACCACCAGAGAGCTGAACTGGCATCTTTTCAAGCAGGTCCCCAATTTTTAGTAGCTCGGAAACTCGATCAACGGCTTCGGCTTTTGCTTCCTTGCTAGCCTTAATCAAATCAAGTGGATATTCGATGTTCTTACGAACAGAAAAATGTGGGTAGAGCGCAAATGACTGCGGAATATAACCAATATTTCGCGAGCCTGAATCGGCCTCTGTAACGACTTGACCACGGACAATAATTTGACCAGAGTCCACCTCTTCAAGACCCATGATTGTTCGAACAAGTACAGATTTTCCATTACCTGGCTTTCCACATATTACTGAAAAGTCATTGAGAGCTGCGGTAAATGAGAGATCTCTCAATACAGATTTATCTCCGTAGGATTTGGATAACCCCTTTACCTCTAACGCTGAGTTCGACATTGTTTTCAACTCTCCTAAACTCGACCAAGATTAACAAGGAATGGAGTCACAGCGATTGAAAGTGCAAAAACAGCAGCGACTATTGCTAAGTAAAGAAGGATCTTTTTAATCGAGCGTGCAGCGCCCCATTCAGGCTTAATATTGCCGACTGCCACCTGTAGCGGAACAAGAACTAAGAGGGCTCGAAAACCCCAGACGTAAACGGTATAAGAGAAGCTCTGCGCTAGCAGGAGGAGACATAGTCCAAGTAACCAAATAAGTGTTAATTGCAGACGGGCTGCGAAAGGAGTGTCGGTTTTCATCTATACCTCTCCTCGGACAGTTCCAAATGTGAGTCCAACGAGTAAGTATTTCTGAAAGAAGAAAATTACTAATGCCAATGGCATTACATACAGAGTTCCAATTGAGGCGACAAAGGACCAGTCAACCTGTCCGCCCTTTGTGATGGATGTAAAGAGTCCCACTGGAATTCCATAGGTTTTTAGGCCACCCAGCTGGAAATTAAAGAGGAACTCATTCCAAACAAAGATGATATTGAAAACGAATGCTGCAACTAGACCAGAACGCACTTGTGGCAGGATTACCTTAAACATAATGTGCGCCCTCGATGCCCCGTAGACCATTCCAGTCTCATCAAACTTTGTCGATACTCCATCCATAAAACCCTTTAAGATCCAGACTGAAAAGGGAATCGAAAACATTGTGTAGAAAATGATTAGACCTGGGAATGAGTCTTTCAACTTTAAGATATTGAAAAGTTGGAAGAACGGGATAACAAAGGCTGCAGCAGGGACAAAGCGAGTTGAGAGCAGCAAGAACATAATGAAGTCGGTTCCAGCTGGCTTGAAACGAGAGAAGGAGTAAGAGGCTAGAAAGGAGACAAAGATTGCAAGGAATACCGAGATGAATGAGTAGATTGCGCTATGGACAAAGTAGGCGAGAGTATTTGCAAAATTAATTGCATCTAATAAATTTTGAAAAGTCGGCATGAATAAAAAATTCGGTGGAATATCAAGGACTGTGGTCTTAGGCTTTAGCGCAGTCCCAATAATCCAAGCGATAGGTAAAAAGAAGAGAATTGACGTGGACCAAGCCAGCAGAGTAAGGAAACTGATAGGACCTTTTCGGCGACTTGGCTTCATTGTGGCTGCAGTGCTCATCCTTGGGCCTCAGCTTTCTTGCGGGCGTTTAATACATGAAGGTAAATCGCCGTTAGGGCGATTGCAATAAAGAGTAAGAAGACTGAAACCGCAGAGGCGTATCCCAATTTGAAAGATTTAAACGCGAATCGATATAGGGAGAGTGCAATTAACTCAGTTCGATCTCCCGGACCACCGTTGGTCATGATGTATGTCAGGTCCATAGTCTTGAATGCATCGATTGAACGGAGCAGAATTCCAAGCATGAGAATAAATTTTGCGTGTGGCCAAATAACGGTGGTAATTTGACGGTGAATCGGAAGTTTATCCACAGAGGCCGCTTCAAGCTCGGCCTTAGGTACTGATCCAAGGGCTGCAAGTGTCATCAGCGCCATAAATGGCGTCCACATCCATGTATCGACAACGATTAAAGTTGGGAATGCAAGGTTCGAGTCAGTCAGAAAATCTACCTTAGACAAACCCAGAGAGGTTAAGAAGTAGTTCATCACACCAAAAGTTGGATCAAGGATGAGCTTCCAAAATAGCGCCGTTGCAATCGGTGTCACAACCATTGGTGTGAAGAAAAGAGTCAGAGCAAAGCGGCGGCCGGGCATTTTGTCATTTTTCCAAAATAGGACTCCTATTAAAATCCCAAGAAAAGTCTGACAAATAATGGCGATGATTAAGAAAACAAAAGTTCGGGATACAGATTGAGATAGCTGTTCATTTTTCACAAAATCCAAATAGTTGCTAAAACCAGTAAATGTAGCCCCTTTAGAAGAGGTGAGCGTGTAGTCATAAAAACTTAAGCCCAACATCCAAATTGTCGGCAGGATATTCATAAGTGCAAAAAAGATTAAAACCGGTATTAAGAGAATCCAGCTCATCCGCTTATTTGCACGGGCTCTAGTAGATGTCTTCTCCTTTATTGAAGACTCGAACTTTGCTACCTTCTCACTCACTGATATCCCTTTCACAACCTTATTATTAATTATTGCAGAGTAACAGAAAAAGATTGTCCTAGTGTCAAGAAAAACGACACTAGGACAATCCTATATTTCTAGAGTTTTAGAGCTTAAGTGAATCTACGTTTGCAGGTGGTTCAGTCTTTGTGCGACCAGCCTTGAATAAAATCTGCTGTTGCTTTGCAGCAGCATATTCAAGAGCAGCAGCAGCGCTCTTTACCTGACCTGTTGCAAATCCATTAAATGCCTCTTGCTGAACTGCAAGCATTTCTGCATATTCAGGTAAGTGCCAGAAGTCCTGTGAACGACCTTCTTCTAGCATGGAAAGGAATGGCTTTACATAGTGTGAGCTCTCTAGGTACTCAGGATTTGCAGCACCTTCGGCGCTCCAAGGCAATCCACCGTTTTCTAGGATGAACTTGTCTTGAGTCTCCTTGGTGTACCACCACTTGAGAACGTCAACAGCAACGCGCATGTGATCGTCATCGTTGAATGCATTAATCACCCAAGGCTGTCCACCCATAGCACCGATCAACTGTCCATTCCACTTAGGAAGTGGGATAGACATAACCTTGCTCGCTGGCACCTTATCTGATGACATGAACTTGCCAATTGCAAGCCATTGCCATGCTGAGAAGGCTTTACCTTGTGTGAATAGATCGATCATGTCGCCAATACCAAATGCTGCAAAGTTCTTTGGCTGGTACTTCGAGAGTCCTACGAACTGCTCCATCGCTGCAGCATTTTCAGGGGAGTTCAAGATGCCATAGACATCATTTGTAGCTGGATCCCAGATCTTTCCACCTGTTGAATATGCAAATGGGTAGTAGGCACAGCTAAAGAAGTCATACTCCTTTGAGTACATCAACGCTGTTCCATACATTCCCTTTGATGGGCGGTGGAAGAAGTCGATGATTTCAACAAGATCTACGTATTCGATCTGGCTAAGAACTTCATATGTTGATGGAAGATCTTTACCAGTCTTCTTCTTAAATGCAGCCTGCTCTTTTGGATCCTCAAGCATGTCCTTGCGAAGGAATATTCCTTGAGTATCAGGCATCTGTGGGAATCCCCAACGGATACCAGAACCATCTGGATATACCTGGTAAGTATTAGTTACCAAAGATGAGAACGGGGCAATGTCTAGATCTGGATTAGCAGCAAAGACATCATCTGCCTTAACAATCCAACCTGGCTCTGATAGTGCACCTAACCACTGTGAGTCAACAACTAATAGGTTGAACTCCTGTGATTGTGATGCAAGTGTTGGTGCAACTTTCTGGAAGAGCTCACCAAATGGTGCCTCTGCGAAAGTAATTTTATTTACTGTGTATCCGTAATTTGCTAGTGCATAGGCTTGGAAATCTGCCCACTGTGTCTCTGGAGCAGCACTAGGTGGCCAACCACCAATACGTGAATAGGCAAAATCAATAGTCTTGCCCTTCATGTTTTCTGCATTGCTTCCATAGAGCGGACTATCTTTTGCTACTGCGCTAGAATCATCACCCTTGCTGCATGCAGCAAGAAGGCCAGACATTGAAACTGCAGCAACAGCTGCAGCCCCGCCTTTCAGTACCATTCGGCGGTCTATATTCTTATCGGTAATCGTTGACAAGAGTTATCCCTTTCCCCCAAAGACAGACCCAGGTGGACTGTCCGTGTAGAGATTCTTGGGTAGTCACGCTCAACTGTCAAGGACTTTGGGTAATTCTTCGATGACAATGTTGTAACATTTATAACAGGCTAAAGCAGCCACTCAATCGATTATCTCAAAATGTGAAACCAACTCTGGAGGCGTCAAAAGTGAGAATTGCCGTCGGATCGGATTTCATCGGCTGGGAGCTCAAAGCCACACTCACAGAGCTACTCAAGGCCCATCCACAAGTTACAGCCTTAGAGGATCTAGGTGTTGCCAGCCGGGAGGATAAGAGCGACTACCCAGATATTGGCTTTGCGCTCGCGCGCTTTATTGCACAAGGCAAGGCCGATAGAGGCCTTCTTATCTGTGGCACAGGAATCGGAATGGCGATTTCGGCCAACAAGGTTCCCGGGATTCGGGCAGCGACCACGCATGACCCCTATTCATTAGAGCGGGCTATTTTGAGCAATAACTGTCAAATAATTTGTATGGGTGCCAGAGTTGTAACTGCCGAGCTAGCCAAGAGCCTGATTGCGCCCTGGCTTGAGTACACATTCGATCCTGCAGGAGCATCGAGTTCTAAGGTAGATAAAATCAATGCATTAGAGCGAGAAGGGCTGTGATGAAAGAGGCAACGATAGTTTTTCCAATAGCCGACGGAGTTGAGGATTTAGAGTACTACGTAACTCGTATGCGATTAGAAGAGGCAGGATTTAGAGTCCTTAGCGCTGGGATTACCAAAGATGATGTCATTGGTAAGAATGGTCTAGTTATCTCTGTCGATGTGATTCTCTCAGAAGTACGGGCCGATGATCTCGTCGGTTTGGTTTTAGCTGGCGGATGGGCTCCAGATAAGTTGCGCCGATATAGTTTTGTAAATGATTTAATTCGATCAATCAACGAGCAGAATAAAGTGATTGGAATTATCTGTCACGGTGGATCTATGGCGATTTCTGCAGGTATTGTTAAAGGAAAGCGATCAACGGGCTCTCTAGGAATTAAGGATGATCTAGTTAACGCGGGAGCAATCTGGGTCGATGAATCGGCCTTTACCGAAGGAAATTTAGTATGGGGCCGGGTAGTTGCCGACATTCCTAACTTCTGTCGCGAACTGGTCGCAGCCTTTACACGCTAGATAGAGCACTGACAAGGCTTGTTAATTAAGCCCCATCAACTCCATCGGCAATGGCCTGCAAAATAATCGCCAATGAGGTCGCGCCAGCATCTTGGAAGCCAATAGCCCGCTCCCCAAGCCTTGCAGCACGGCCCTTTTTAGGTATTAAATCCTTAGTTGCAATGGCTGCATCGAGGGCCGCCTTTGCTGTGGAGTGAAGGGCATCGCTGAGTGATCCACCTTTAGTTGACAGTGATTTGATGTGATCAACTGCTGGGAAAAAAGAGTCCAGCATTGTTTTATCTCCGAGCTCGGCCTTACCAAGAAGCTGAATTGAGATGGCCATCGCTTCATAGAGCTCGGCCCAGTCAGAGATATTATTTAGGTTATCTTTATTTGCGGCAGATGTTGCCGCTGCAGCAAATGCAGCTTCATAGAGTGGTCCAATAGTTGCGCCAACATCATCGGCATATGCCTCGGCTGCGGTTTGAAAAACCTCTGATGGCGCAACTGATTCATCAAAGCCCTTCATTGCGCGAGCAACGGCGCGCATTCCAATTGTCATTGAAACTCCGTGATCACCATCTCCGACTTCGCCATCTAATTCACACAGATAATCCTTATTTTCCTCAACCTTTTTAGCTACATGAATCAGAGTCTGCGCGATGACATGGCCATTAATAGGCTTCATGGTGTTCCGCCTCCTAGATTTTCTTGTACATACATGTATCAATGACTGAGTTAGTAATCAAGTCATGCATCTCTGTATCAAGGCGCATGAGACTAACTGAAACCCCGGCCATTTCTAGGGCAGTTACTTGCTCGCCTACATGCTTAAAGCGAATATTTATACTATTAGCATCGCAAATCTGCTTTACTCGACGATAAACAACATAGAGCTCTTCGGCAGGTGAGCCCCCTAGACCATTTACGAGTAGGGCTACATCGCTACCCTTGTAATCAAGATCTGCCAAAATAGATTCAACGATTTCATCAATAACTGAGTCAATTCCACGGGCCTTTACCCGCTTGATACCTGGTTCACCGTGAATTCCAAGGCCAATTTCCATCTCATCATCTGGCAGGGTAAAAGTTGGCTGGCCATTTGCCGGCACAATGCACGAGGTCAGACCCACACCCACAGTGCGAGTGTTGTTATTTGCCTTATTCGTCACTGCAACAACTTCATCGAGTGAGGCCATCTGCTCGGCCTTTGCGCCAGCTACATGCCAGACAAGAAAAAGACCACCGATACCACGACGCTTTGAGGCTGACTCCTTTGGTGCAGATAAAACATCATCGTTGAGAACCACTGATTGGACAGGAATTCCCATCTCGCGGCACTGGTCTTGGGCCTTATCAAAGTTGATGCAATCTCCTTGATAGTTTCCGTAGGAATACATAACTCCAGCTCCACCATTTACCGCAACGGTGGCCTCAACAATTGGTTTTGATGGAGGGGATGCAAAGATATTTCCAAAGGCTGCGCCATCGGCCATACCTTTACCGACATATCCTGCAAAGGCGGGTAAGTGTCCAGATCCTCCGCCAACAACGATTCCAACCTTGCCGGCAATAGGGGATTGAATTCGCGCAATCGAGCGCTTACCTACAGGTTTAATAATCTGGTCATTGGCTGAAATGAAGCCCTCAAACATCTCATCTACGACTTCAAATGGATCATTAATAAGTTTCTTCACAGTAGGTGACCCTTCGTAGGTATGCCGAGTATGAGAGGAGAGTAAAGGGTGGCAATTATTTTCGTCAATCTGGTGATTAGTCTCCTAGTGGCAGGGTAGGCGTAGATTCCATGAAGGCGCGCGTTGACTCTAAGTCGATGATTCCAGCGTCGGAGCCAAGGCCTGATGCAACAAGTGAGCCACAGGCACTGCCAAGTTGTGCTGCCTTTGTCACTGACATGTGGAGGGAGAGGCCAGCGATAAAGCCAGCGCTCCAGGCATCGCCACACCCTGTTGTGTCGACTAGTTTTACTTTATATGCGGGCACACGAACTCTCTGACCACTTGCACTCAGAATCAGACTTCCGCGCTCGCCCATTTTTAACACTACATTCTTAGCGCCAGCATCCAGGAAGTACTGACACATCTGATCGGGATCAGATAAGCCGGTGATCATGCCCGCCTCCTCCAGATTCGGCATAAAGTAATCAAGATATGGCATGCAGGGAAGTATTTTTTCGGCCATATTCTCTTGCTGCACACCCAAAATATCCATCGTCGTTATCGCCCCTGATTGCTTGGCACATTGCAAAGCTTTAACCGTATCTGGCCCATCAAATTTGGGCATTAGATAAAAACCACCGATATGAACAAAATCGGCCTGTGCAACAACTTCAAGCGGAACATCCTCAAAGCTAAAAACCGCATTAGAGCCCATCACGTGTAGAGCTGGGCGCTCACCATTTGGGCGGATGGGCAAAATAGATCCCGAAGTCTGTACACCATCTTTTCTAGCTAGATATTTAGTGTTAACACCGTATCGATTTAGAATGCCGATGAGAATATTTCCCATTTCATCATTTCCAACTGCGCCAACTGCAGTGACGCTGCACCCAAGTTTTGCTAAGTCAACCGAAGTTCCAGCCGCAGTGCCTGCAGCAGTGATTCGAATCTCATCAATGAGTGAAATTCCCTGCCCGGGCGGAATCTCAGAGACATGTCGGCCTAATACATCCAGAATATGGACGCCCATTGAAACTATCTCTGTCATGAATGCCTCCCTTGGCCTTCAGAGCGAACTATAGCCAGACTCAGATTATTGTAGATAAGATTTGGAAATTATTAAAGTGTGCCCCTAAATTACGGGTAAGAAAAATCAACTAGAAAGCGTCGTCCATGAATGTGAATCAAAGCCCGCTGCCTCTAGTTGAACTCGTCGCGCGTTCAAAGAAAATCGGCGCCGATCAGTCTTTAGTTGTATATGGCGGAGGTAACACCTCAAGTAAAGGTGAAATCCTTGATCATTTAGGTCGAACACATCAAGTAATGTGGGTTAAAGGTTCAGGTTCGGACATGATGTACGGCGGAGAGCGAGATTATCCAGCGCTGTATTTAGATGATTTGCGCCAGTTGATTTCATTTGATGATTTAGATGATGACACCATGGTTGATTACGTAACGCGCGCATTAGTTGACCCGACCTCTCGCCGCCCATCCATTGAAACTCTGTTACATGCATTTTTGCCTGCCAAACACATCGATCACGTACATGCCGATGCCATTTGCGCCCTTACAAATCATCCCGGTGGTGCAAAGGCTGTAGCAGATGCCTTGGGTAATGGTTTTGAGTATGTCGATTGGATGCTCCCTGGTTTTACGCTCTCAAAAATCGTTTCTAAACTCAAAGATGCCGAAGGCATTGTCTTAGCCCACCACGGATTAGTGGTGTGGGATGAGTCGAGTGAAAAGTGTTTAGAAAAGACACACTTAGCTGTCGCCAAGGCCGATAGATTTTTGGATTCACTCAGCGTTAAGCCTGCTGCCGCCTTCGATCATGGAGATATGCCACAGAGTGAGCTCAATGAACTGCTCTTGCAACTTCGAAAGAAGTTAGGGAAAAAACAGATTCTTCGTACAGATCGCCGTTTGCAGCAGATTGCATCACGAAAGGATTGCGCAACCGTAGTTGCAGCTTCGGCATCTAGCGCCGACCATATGTTGCGGATTAGACCTAAATCGGCATTAATCGATATCAGTGTGCCAGCGGAGTCAATTGAGAGCTATCAAAACGACTACGCACAATACTTTGAGAGAAATAAGGCGAATATACAACCTGGCTACTCAAGCCATGGAAATGATCCCAAAGTTCTCCTTGTGCCAAAAGTTGGAGCAATTACCACCGGTAACTCCTTAAATGAGAGTTTGATGCTTGCCGATATTGCTTTCCACACACACAGTGTGGCTGCACGAGTAATTGATTCATTCGGTGAAGCTGACACGATTCCAGAGTCAGAGATATTTGGCTTTGATTACTGGCCAATGGAGCTCTTCAAATTGGCATCAAAGCCGGCTCCGGCAAAGTTTGCAGGTTCAATCTACGTTGTAACGGGTGCTGGAAGTGGAATTGGAAGAGGCATTGCACTTGAGCTTGCTCGTTTAGGAGCTAGCCTAACTTTGGCAGACCTGGATGAGAAAGGCTTAGAAGAGGTTGCGAGTGTTTTTAAAGAGAAAAAATTCCTTGAGCCTTTGTTAATTGCCGGAGATCAATCCAAGGAGGACGTCGTTTCAAAAACTCTTAATGAAACCATTGCCCAATTTGGTGGATTAGATGGCGTAGTTATTAATGCAGGTATTGGCGTATCAGATAATTTAGAGGATTTAACTCTCGAGAAATTTCGCACAGGCTTAGATATAAATCTCACTAGTGCCTTTTTAATGACTAAGGGAGCTATGCAGATTTTGCGCAAGCAGGGGTTAGGTGGATCAATTGTTTACATCGCAAGCAAAAACGCCTTTGCTCCAGGTGCTGGCTTCGGCGGATACTCAGTAACTAAAGCTGGAATGCTCCAGTTGATGCGTATTGCAGCCCTTGAAGGTGGATCAGTTGGTATTCGCGCAAATGCAATTAACCCTGATGCCGTCTTTGATAACAGTAAGTTGTGGGAGGGCGGTATACGTGCGCAACGCGCCGCCGCGCATGGCGTAGCGCCAGAAGAGCTTGAGGATTTTTATGCATCTCGAAATCTTCTCAAAGTCCGGGTACAGACCGTCGATGTTGCCCACTCAGTTGCATTTCTTCTCTCGGATGAATCATCACGAACAACTGGAGCAGTCATTGCAGTTGATGGGGGAGTCTCAGCAGCTTTTCCACGTTAAAGACGGAGCTTCTGGCCGAGTTTAAGGTCTCTTAGCTTCCAGGGCTCACCGTCGACATATTGAAATCTTTAATAACCAGTGCTGGCGTTGCCATATTAAATACATCACCGGCCCATTCACGCGGTTGAGTCCACTCCGTTGCACCGGCATGCACAATCCGAGAGAGGGCTGAAACCGGCGAATCATTCCAACGGAAGTTATTGGTGGCACCAACAACTTCGCCGCCTTTAACGTGATAGACACCATCGCGAGTTAAGCCTGTAAGTAGAAGCGAGTTTGGATCAACCATACGGATGTACCAGAAGGTTGTAAGAAGTAGCCCGTTATCAACTTTCTTCACTAAATCCTCGTGCGTGCCAGTTCCGCCATCAACGCTAATAACTGCATTATCGCCCATAGGGGTGAAGTCGAGCTTTGTTAAGGCAGCAGTTGCACGTGTTTGGATCAAGGATTGCAAGGTGCCATCTTTAAACCAATTTACGCGCTTGATTGCTTGGCCATTATCGAAGACAGATGAAAATGGAGAGCTTACAGCCGTTGCAACAAAGTTGGCTGCTGGCAACTGCTTGTAATCAGGATCGGTAAAGAACTGGAAACCCACGTTTGAGAGTTTTTCTCCTACGCGAGTTCCGCCGCCTTTTTTAGAAAAGACTGATTGGCCTTCATGAGCATCGCGCGCCGCAGATACCCACATCATGTAGATAAATAAATCGGCAACTGAACCTGATGGTAGAACCGTGTCATAGCGACCTGCAGGCAGATCTACTTTTCTACCCTGCCAGGTTAAGCGCTGGCGTATCTGGGCATCGATGGATGCAACTGATACATCTTTAAAGTCGCGGGTTTCAACTCCATTCCAAGTTGAGCGCGTACGGTCGTGGGACTTGCCAGTCATCTCTACGCGACCAACGGGGGCATCTTTGCGAAGACGCAGTCCACCCTTTGATCCAATCCATGTTGTCTCACTTGTGTGTTCGGCATAACCAAAGAGTTCGATTGCATCGGCAACTGATCGCGAAAACATATCGCCAAGGGCTGGTGCAAATGTAGAAAATACCTCTGGGCCAGTAGGAACGTGGGGAGCGCTCCAATCACCAATAGAGAGATTGGTAGCAAGGGGTGCGAAATCTTCAGCTGCCCCGGCCGCCTTTGCCGCAGCAACTGCCTCGCCAAGAATCGTTGGAATATCGGCCAGAGTTACATCGGTTCGAGTAACTCCACCCGATGCCATACCGGCGGCGGTTGCAACAAATGCAATCACTGTTACGTTGCGCTCTTGAATAACACCATTAGTTGTTAATGTGCTGCCGGCCCAACGCAAGTTAGCTTGCGTTTTATCCTTTACAACAACGATGCAGTCATCGCATGTGGCACTAGATGTAATCTTTTCAATAAGATCTTGAGCAGAGATCATTTGCCAGCCTCCGCAACGGTATTAAGGATATTTACTTTGTCGAATATCGCCGCCGGGCAGCCATGGCTTACGGCTGCAACTTGGCCGGGTTGGGCCTTTCCGCAGTTAAAGGCGCCACCTAATACATAGGTAGATGGCCCGCCAACAACCTTCATAGAGCCCCAAAAATCAGTCGTTGTTGCTTGGTAGGCAACGTCTTTTAGCTGGCCGATGATTTTCCCATTTTTAACTCGGTGGAACTGCTGGCCGGTAAATTGAAAGTTATAGCGCTGCATATCGATAGACCAGGACTTATCGCCCTTAATGATGATGCCATCCTCCATCGATGAAACCATCTCATCATAAGTTGGTCCAGTTGGATTTGCAGCCAATGAGACATTGGGCATGCGTTGGATTGGAACGTGAGCGGGGGAGTCAGAGTAGGCGCAGCCATTACTGCGATCTCGGTTAACGCGGGCGGCGATGCGACGATCGAGCTGATATCCGACTAGTACACCATCTTTAATGATGTCCCATTTTTGTGCAGCAACACCCTCATCATCGAAGGCGACAGTGCTCAAACCGTGGGCAGTGTTTCGATCACCCGTAACGTTCATGAGCGCAGAGCCATACTTGAGGGTATTTAACTTATCGGGTGTAGCAAATGATGTGCCGGCATAGTTTGCTTCATAACCAATCGCACGATCTAACTCTGTGGCATGTCCAATTGACTCGTGGATTGTTAGCCAGAGGTTAGATGGATGCACCAGTACGTCATACCGACCAGGTTCAACTGAAGGCGATAGAGTTTTTTCGGCCAATAATGTAGGAAGCTCTGCAATCTCAGCATCCCAGTTCCAGTGTGTATTGCCCATCCACTCCCAACCAAAGCCGGCAGGCTGAGCCAAAGTACGCATAGATTCAAAGCCATTAGCACCGATGGAGATCGCTTCAATCTGAGTCTGAATACGCACACGCTGCTGTGTAGTACTTGTGCCGTAAGAATCGGCATAGTGCTTCTGCTCCTTAACATACATAGTATGGGCAGATGTGTGATTAACGCTTCCGTGCTTTAACAACTCATTACTTAAATGCGCTAGGCGATCTTTTTTATCAGAATCTGAGATTGAAAATGGATCGATTTCATATTCGGATACCCATGTTTGATGTGCATAGATAGGCTCGCTCACAAGGGATACAAGCTCAGTCGAAAGTGGTTTAGAGGTCTTAGCCATCGCAACTGCAGTAAGCGCTAACTTCTTGGCCGTTGCAACTGAGATCTCGGGAGATGATGCAAAGCCCCAAGCACCATCAACGATTACCCGAACGCCAAGACCGGCAAGAGTTTCATCACTTTGAGTCTCAGGTTTTGCATCACGCAGTGAAAGCAGGCCAGTGCGCGTGCGTTCAATGCGAACATCAACATGGGATGCACCAGCAGCTTGTGCTGCGCCAATCGCGGCATCTGTGACGGCCGATAGTGGAAGTGCTAAGAAATCTGCATCTACATTTTTTCTCACTCCCGAACCCTATTGCTCACTCGGGATAGATGCCAAGGAGATCTCTAACGCCGCTTTTTTGAGCTCAAAGCGGCGATAATTGGATAAATAGATCGAAAAACCACCCAAATCAGCGTGGTTGAGCGTGATTTAGGCTCTTTTGCTGGCAGGATTCATTATGTTAACTTCAACTAAGTACTGGAGAGTTCACAATGAATAAGAAAGAAATCACCGCAAAGTT
>CANJTH010000010.1:0-21424 GCA_947477185.1 Actinomycetota bacterium | reverse complement strand
CTTAATTCTTAGACGACGGCACCATCATCGTCAGTGAAATCATCTCGGGTTGAATGAAGAAAATATGCCAAACCACCGATAAAAGCCAAAACTCCTGGCCATGGTTCGATACCAAAGGGGTTAAATCCTGAAATTGTTGTTGCTAGAGCATAAACGGGGCCGACAACCATAAAAAATATCGCATTTCTTTTCGAACGATTCCTAATGGGTAAAAGTTCGGGATTAGGGATTTGGAAATGTTCGTCCTCTTGCGAATCAAGTTGGTCAAGATAAGTATTTGGCGTGGATTCATCGAGCGATAGCCCTGCCACGATAGATTGAAATTCAGCATCTATTAGTTCTACGTCATCAGATGCGCCATCTGCGATCCACGAGTTGTCTTTCGTCTCGTTCACAAAAAATAACGCTTCATCGATAAGTAATGGAAGGTCCTGGTCCGAGGCACTGAAAGATATCTCCAGTAGCACTTCCTTGATAAATGGGGCGGAGATTTCATCGGCAATATAAAGCGACGCAGTAGCTGCTGCAGAAGCACCGTTTTCTGGATTTGGGTAAAGAAGTAGTGTGGGTTGATCGACCAGGTATAAATTGTTCTGGACCTCTTTTGAAGATTTCAGAAATCTATTTGTCAGGAGTTTTGGTTCGATGAGTATCAAACCTGAAATTTCATTTGAGTAATTTTGCGCTAATGCAAGTGCATGGTGGGCTGCATCAAAGAAGCTTGCGATGTAGATTTTTGTGCATCGAGATTTGAGGTCTAAATATTGTCGCTCTGCAAATTCGTAGGAATTTTTATCGGTGGTGTTTTGATTGAGAACTTTCAATCCTTCGCCGACGAGGGATTGCGTCAATTTCGGAAAACTTTCGGAGTTTCCGAGAATGACAACGCCGATATCGTCCCCTGAAAACTCATATCGTCCGATATTTGGGATATGCGTCACTTTCCCATAGTGTCATATCCAGCGTATAGCGACTAAATTGGTCCCCTAGACACGAAGTGGAGGTAAGCCGATGAATGTTCCCTATGCATTTCTGCGCGCTTTCCTCACGCCGTTTTTAATGATTCTCTTTCGTCCCAAGGTCAAAGGTTTGCGTAATGTTCCAATCAACGGACCAGTAATAATTGCGTCGAATCATCTATCTTTCAGCGATTCGATTTTTATGCCACTTGTGCTTCCTCGCAAAGTTACCTTTTTGGCAAAGAGCGAATATTTCACGGCACCCGGACCAAAAGGTTTATTGAAGAAACTCACTTTCATTGCGCTAGGGCAAGTTCCCGTTGATCGTTCGGGCGGGCGAAGAAGTGAAGCTGCACTTATCACTGGTCTGAAAGTTTTAGCCGAAGGAAATTGTCTGGGAATTTACCCAGAAGGTACTCGTTCACCAGATGGGCGTTTGTACAAGGGGCGTACCGGAATAGCGCGGTTGGCTATTGAATCTGGCGCACCGATCGTTCCCGTAGCAATGTTTAATACTGAGAAAATTCAACCTACTGGCAAAGTAATTCCAAAGGTCATGCGGGTAAAAATGGTATTTGGTGAGCCAATTTATCTGACGGGGGATTCAACAGATTTAGCAGTTCTCCGATTAGCTACAGATGAATTGATGTCTACACTCCAAAAACTTTCAGGACAAGAGTATGTGGACATGTACGCATCGCGACGCAAAAGTGAATTAAAGGACGAGTCAGAGGACGAGTAAGCGCCTTAATTTTCTAAAGCTAATCTTTGGTTTAAGTAGTTGCAGGTGGAACATTCACTCCCAGCTTCAGGTAATGGTCCTTCAAGACATGAAATGAAATCAGCAATGACTTCTTGAAACTTCGCACCATTTCTAGCAACAGGAACATAACTTTGAGCCACACCGAAGCCATGAGCCCCACTGGCAGTTTCGGCAATGCCATCGAGTTTCCAAATGAGCAAACCCATTGAAGCAACAGTGAATTCTTTCCCGGTCGCCGGGTTTTCAATAGCGTAGGCATATGCCTCTAATTGAGGGGCGTAAAATTCACCGCTATCGCGCTCGGAATCAGAAACTTTGCAATCAATTAAACCAACAGTGCCATCGTCATTGTGAGCAAGGAGGTCATAAATTCCATTGATTCTCCATCGCGTTGGAGCTCCATTAATTTCGATCGGCTGGCTTTTTACCCATTGACCCCATTGTTTTACAACGCCTGGGCGCAACGAAGAGTCAATGTCTGGCATGGAGGCTCTTCTAAAATGTTCTTCTTGTGATTGCGAAAGTGGTTTAACAAGCGGAAATTGGCCAGGCATGATGACTTTGTACCAGTACTTAATCCACAGGCATCTCCTGCATGTAGAGAGTCCAAAAGTTAAATCAGAGGGTGAAATATTTTCACGTGCTGGAGATGCAGGTTTTTTCATAGTGCAAGTATTACCCAAGGGCCTGACGCAGTGCTCCCACAAGGATGAACGCGCCGAGTGCGATCATCACGCTTCCTCCAATTCCCCGGAGAATCACCAAGCGAGAAGCATCAGTTGCTAACCATTGACGCACGGTGCCAGCAAGCAACCCCCAAGTGCCATCTGAAAACCAGCACAGTAAAACAAAAATTGCTCCAAGGACTAGTAATTGTGAGGTGGCATTTGTTCCGTCACGGTCAATAAATTGAGGAAGGACTGCGGCGTAGAAGACAAGTGTTTTCGGATTGAGAACAGCAACCCAGAAACCTTCCCGCATAGATTGAAAACCTGAAGGTTGATCTGTGCCCTTTGCTCTCATATTCGCAGCATGTGCATGGCGGTGTCTAAGAGCATCTATACCGAGATAAATAAGATAAGAACCACCGCCCCATTGCACGATTGCGAAAGCTAGATCTGAACGTTGCAAAATTGGACCGAGACCAACGGCAACAAGCGCCGAGAGAATAAATGAGCCAATTGCATTCCCGGTAACTGTGTAGAGGGCAGTTTTTCTTCCCCACGAAACGGCTCTTGCGATAATAAAGAGAACGCTAGGACCTGGTGCCAAAATTATTACGATTGATGTTGCTAAATATTCACCGAGGCGACTGGGAAACATGAGCTTATGTTATCTGAAGGGAAGTGACATAAATAGAAGTGGGCGATGGCCGTTTAGCGACCATCCCCCACTTCATTATTAGGCTAATGTAGTTTTAGATGCAATAACTTATGAGTTACCACGTGATTTAGCGATTGAAGTCAGCACTTGATAACCAATAACAGATACAAGTGTTGCGTTGATGATTCCACCGAATGAGTAGTCACCACTTGTCCATGACATATCGGCGATACCGATAATCAGGGCAGAAGCGGCAATGATCAAGTTCGTTGACTTAGAGAAATCAACTTTGCCTTCAATCCAGATTCGCGCACCAAGTACGCCAATCATTCCAAAGAGGGCAACGCCAACTCCGCCGAGCGCACCAACAGGAGTAGAACTCAATACTGCGCCAAATTTTGGAGAAAGGGAAAGCAAGATTGCACCTGCTCCTGCTATCCAATATGCCGCAGTTGAGTAGACGCGAGTTGCAGCCATTACGCCAATGTTTTCTGCGTACGTAGTAGTACCAGAACCGCCGCCTACACCAGCAAGTGTTGTAGCGACGCCATCAGCAAATAGGGCCATTCCCATTTGATCATCAAGATTTTTACCAGTCATTGCTGATACGGCTTTAACGTGTCCAACGTTTTCAGCGATGAGTACAAGAACTACTGGCAGGAAGAGCAGGATGGCGCTGATATCAAATGTTGGGCTTGTAAAAGATGGCATCGCAAACAACTTCGCAGATGTGATTCCTTCAGTTTTAACATCGCCCATAAGGAGTGCCACAACATATCCGACAACGAGACCAAGGAAAATGCTGATGCGACCCATGAAGCCTCGCGAGAATGCTGATATCAAACCAATCGATGCGAGAGTAATAATTCCTACAAGTGGACCTTGTACAAAATTATTCTTTGCAGCCCCTGCAAGGTTTAATCCAATGACCATAACAATCGTGCCGGTAACAAGTGGGGGAAGGAGCCAATTGATCCAGCCGATGCCAGCAGATTTAACAATCAAACCAATGATTGCCAAAATAACTCCGGTAGCTACTACCCCACCGAGTGCGTTAGACATTCCGCCTCCGGCTTTGGCGGCGGCAATAGGGGCTAAAAAGGCAAATGATGAGCCCAAATAACTTGGAACTCGATTTTTAGTGATGATCAGAAAGAGGAGTGTTCCAATTCCTGAGAAAAAGAGTGTGGTTGTTGGAGGTAGCCCAGTGATAATGGGAACCAGGAAAGTTGCACCGAACATTGCCGCGATATGTTGCACGCCGACTCCGATGGTGCGGGGCCAACTTAAGCGCTCATCTGTTGAAACAACTTCCCCTGCACCAATGGTCTTACCGGTGCCATGAAGTTTCCACGTGAGTAGTGACATTGATCATCCCTTTCCGAATCGCTGCCCTCTCGAGTGAGAGCAGCTGATGACTGTGCGTATTCAGGGTAGAGCGAGGGGATAACCGGCCTCTGAGTACCGGGAAGTACGCCACGCCGGGTAATTACGCGGGTGAGTTGACCTCTATGACCATATCCGATTAGATGAGCATTCGATATATCGAATCGATATACATGCAGGAATATCCCCGCCTGCCCGATAGCTACAACTGTAAAGGTGAGATCCGATGCGTTCACGCAGTGAGTCCTTGGAGTTTGCCCTCCTTGGCCTGCTCTCGCAAAGTCCACTCCACGGCTATGAACTACGGAAACGCTTAATTGCTATTTACGGACCTTTCCGAGCTCTCTCATTTTCTGTTCTCTATCCGCAACTTCGCAAAATGCTCGATGCCGGACTGATTGAAGAAACGTTAAGCGACGAAGGTGGACTTTCTCGGCGCTCGCGAATTGTGTATTGCCTTTCTGCAAAAGGAACAGCACGTTTTGCAACGCTCACCGAAACTGTTAGCCCAGATACCTGGGAAGACGAAGGCTTCGAAGTGCGCTTCGCATTTTTTGGACCAACATCGCGTCCCAATCGCGTCAGAATTCTTGAAGGTCGCCATCGTCGACTTAAAGAGAAAGCAGAAATCCTTCGTGGAGAACTTGAAAAGTCTCCCGTTGGCATCGACAAATACCTTGAAGAGTGGCGACGTCATTCTTTGGAATCCGCCGAGCGAGAAATCACTTGGTTGGAAGACATGATCAAAACCGAAAGGAAATAACGTGAAGATCGCAACTGGCAAAGGTGACATCCGTGTCGCAATCGTAGGGGTAGGCAACTGCGCCAACTCTCTAGTTCAAGGCATTACCTACTACCAAGATGCAGCAACTGACCAAGAGATACCTGGTCTGATGCATGCAGTGGTTGGCGGCTATCACGTAAGCAGTGTGAAATTTGTTGCAGCCTTTGATGTCGATGCAAAGAAAGTTGGCCTCGATCTAGCTGATGCAATCTGGGCTAGCGAAAACAACACAATCAAGTTTGCCAACGTCGCAAAGACCGGCGTTGAAGTACTACGCGGCGTCACTCATGACGGACTTGGAAAGTACTACCGAGAAACAATCACCGAATCAACTGCGCAAGCCGTCGATGTAGTAAAAGTTTTGAAAGAAGAAGCCGTAGAAGTTTTGATCTGCTACTTGCCAGTCGGATCAGAAACTGCAGCGAAGTTTTATGCCCAGTGTGCACTCGATGCAGGATGCGCATTTGTTAATGCTCTTCCTGTCTTTATCGCCTCTGACCCTGTGTGGGCAGATAAGTTCACAAAAGCTGGACTTCCTATTGTTGGCGATGACATCAAGAGCCAAGTGGGCGCAACAATCACCCACCGCATCATGGCCAAGTTGTTCCAAGATCGCGGTGTGCACTTAGATCGCACCTACCAACTCAATGTCGGTGGAAATATGGACTTTAAGAACATGCTCGAGCGTGATCGTCTAGAGTCAAAAAAGATTTCAAAAACTAATTCTGTAACCTCGCAGCTAGACCACGATTTAGGTGCGCGGAACGTTCATATTGGACCATCGGATTACATTCCATGGCTTGATGATCGTAAGTGGGCTTACGTCCGCCTAGAAGGTCGGGCATTTGGCGATGTTCCCCTCAATCTTGAATACAAACTTGAAGTATGGGATTCGCCCAACTCTGCTGGAGTAATCATCGATGCACTCCGTTGCGCGAAAATTGCTCTTGATCGCAAAATTGCAGGACCGTTGCTTTCACCTTCTAGTTATTTTATGAAGACTCCGCCAGAGCAATACAGTGACGAAGAAGCGCATGTACGCACAGAAAAATTTATTGCTGGCACAATCGAGCGATAAGCGTTAGTTAATAGGCTCGAATATAAGGAAAAAGATTGCGGCAAAAAAACTCCCCCCGAGTAAACTCGGGGGGAGTTTTTTCTTCACCCTCACGGAGAGTAGAGGGCTAGATCGTCGCCTCTTCTGGAGTGCGACGAAGATGTAACCATCCTGCAAACGAGAGCAAGAGCAAGCACAAAGCGGCAAGAAGTACAACTCCCGCTGAAATTCTTGCTATCTGTCCTAGCTCCCAAAATGCGTAGGCTGTAAGCAATGTTCCGCGGAGCATTGTTCCTTTGAAGACTGTATCTACAAGACCATTTGCCTTAGCTGCCGCTGCTTGTAGTGCAGGATCATCAGGACTAGCCGCTAGCGCTCCTGCTGCTGCACGACTTGCAGTTGATGCAAGAGCGTATGGAGGCATGGCTGATAAATGGAATCCGAGATAGTGATCGGCATACATCTGGGCCTGCTTGCCTGTAGTCATTGGCTTGGCACCATTGTCTTTAAAGAATGCAGTGACCAGTGCGTCTTCTTTTGCATTTCCTGTTTCAGCGGGAAGTGTAATTTCTTGAGAAGAAAGTTGGCTTGATACTGCCTCATTAGCAAATCCGTAACCCCAGTTTAGGAGACCGGCTGCGATGAAAAGGAAAATACTGAATCCGAAACCCACTAGTGTGACGATTCCATCAAATGTTCGGCGTTTCATGGTGATTTTCTCCTTTGCTGTTCTCGAATTAAGAACAGTTCAAGGGTAAGTGATTTCAAAGTATGAAGAAACGTTTTTGCAGGGTGGTACCACTCGATGAAGTGTGATTTAGGTTAAAAGTTTTAGCAATTAAACGCGAGGAAGAGAAAACTTACTAGGTATGTCGTGCGCATATAGGTTGTCCATCTGGCCCAAGTTCGAAGTGAGAGCAAGCAACGTCTAAGGAATCGAATGCTTTATCTCCAAAATGTGTGCGGTAGGCCAAAGCTAGTAGGACTCGTAAATTAGTTTCGCTATCTGACTTGATACCAAATGCTTTTGCGGTGCGACTGACAGTATTTTCAATTACTTTTTCGGTATGCGCAGTTTCTCGTGCTATGGAGCCATTTGATTTACCTTCGCAGAGCAAATCCATAACCAAACGTTCAAAAGGGGTTAGCTCTCGTGTAGCGATTGTTATATCTCTCACCATGACTCTTTAAAGGCCTCTCCATTGCCTGACCTCCAAGTGTGCCTCTTTGTTGTTACCTTGACCAGCGTTAGGATTGCTACATGAGTGCTATCTCTCGCAAGCAAGATGCTGAAGTTCTCACCTTGGAGATTAACCGTCCTGAGAAAATGAACGCGCTCACTAGGGCCATGTATGCAGAATTAGCGGAGGCGCTAAAGAGCGCTTCTGAAGATTTCTCCATTCGAACCCTGGTTATTTGCGGAGCAGGGGAGAACTTTTGTGCCGGTAACGACATCTTTGATTTCATGAGCGATCCACCCAGCGACGCTGATTTGGAAGTATTTCAATTTCTCAATGAACTCCAAAACTTTCCTAAACCTATAGTTGCAGTCGTGCAAGGCAATGCTGTTGGCATTGGTACGACCATGCTCCTTCACTGTGATGTAGTTTATGCAACCTCTACTGCCAAATTTTCAATGCCCTTCGTTACTTTGGGTTTAGTTCCAGAAGCTGGGTCAAGTTATCTATTTCCCCAATTAGTTGGATACCAAAGGGCGGCCAAAATATTTCTTTCTGGGGAAAGTTTCAATGCCAAGGAAGCAGAAGAGATGGGCTTAGTGGTTGAGATCAGTGAGCAAGCACATGACATTGCACTAGAGATGGCTAAGAAAATTGCCACTCAACCTCCAACTTCAGTGATTAACACCAAGGCACTTTTAAAGAGTAGATCCCACGATGCAGTTTCAGCGGTCATGAAAGTTGAAGGCGAGCTTTTCCGTTTAGCTTTGCAATCCGAGGAAGCCATGGACGCTTTTGCAAAATTTGCGAGCAAGAGGGAGAGCAAATGAGTCTTTCGGGTAAAAATATATTTATCACTGGTGGATCAAGGGGAATTGGGTTAGCCATTGCATTGAGAGCCGCGCGCGACGGGGCGAATGTTGCAATAGCAGCGAAAACAACTGAGACAAATCCCAAATTGTCAGGCACTATTTTTACAGCGGCAGATGAGATTCGAGCAGCTGGGGGAGTCGCACTTCCAATCCAATGTGACTTACGTGATGAAACTCAAATACTTTCAGCAGTTGAGAAAGCTGCCGAAGCATTTAATGGAATCGACATTTTGATCAATAACGCCAGCGCCATCAATTTAACAAAAACTTTAGAGACGCCAGCAAAGCGATTCGACCTGATGTTTGATGTAAATGTTCGAGGAACGTTTTTAACTTCGCAAGCAGTTTTACCGCATTTAATTGCATCAGCAGCGGCTGGTAGAAATCCACACATCCTTAATCTTTCGCCTCCCTTGTCGATGAAACCTCACTGGTTCAAGAATCATGTGGCATACACGATGGCAAAATATGGGATGAGTATGTGCGTTCTCGGAATGGCCACAGAATTCAAACGAGATGGTGTTGCCGTGAATGCGCTCTGGCCTCGAACAGCAATCGACACTGCAGCTCTCGCGATGATCCCTGGGGTGGATATCAATGCCTGTCGCAAACCCGATATTCTCGCCGATTCTGCCTACATCATTCTTAATCGCCCATCAGGTGAATGCACTGGGAATTTCTTTATTGATGATGAGGTTTTAGCATCAGAGGGAATCACTGATCTCGATAAATATGCAGTCGTACCCGGAACGACCGATTTTTTACTGGACTTCTTCTTAGATTAGACTCCCTCCCATAACTCCTCGTTGCTTTGTGAAAAGGTAGAAATGTCGATTCAATCTGTTAATCCGCGTACAGGGGAAGTTTTCGGCCCAGAGATTGCTGCTTCCAAACCTTCAGATATTGATTCGATGATTGCTGGCGCTGTAAGCGCTTTCGCCACGTGGTCTCAATTCTCTGCGTCAAAGCGGGCAAAGGTTCTAATTTCATTAGCAGATGCTCTTGATGCAAACGTTGGGAAATTAGTAGAAATTGCCGATGCGGAAACTGGTCTTGGCGTCCCAAGACTTACTGGCGAGGTTGGTCGAACAACTTTTCAATTCAGATCTTTTGCAGAGGCGTTAAATAGCGGTGACTTTGTCGCACCTATTCTGGATGCCGCACTGGATGCCCCGGTTCCACAAGGGCATCCAAAGTTTCTTAAAACTTTTCGAGCAATTGGACCGGTAGCAGTATTTGGTGCCAGCAATTTTCCATTTGCATTTAGCGTATTAGGCGGTGACACGGCATCAGCTCTTGCTGCTGGTTGTTCCGTTGTGATCAAAGCGCACCCAGCTCATCCACAAACTTCGCAATTGAGTTTCGAGATTGCGAAGAAAGCATTGGCTGATGCTGGCGCTCCCGAAGGACTTATTTCACTTGGGCATGGTTTTGATTTCGGAAAAAGTGTAATTAATGATTCTCGAATTTCTGCGGGTGCATTTACTGGATCAAAAGCGGGTGGGCGTGCACTTTTTGATATGGCACAAGATCGCCAAACTCCGATTCCTTTTTATGGTGAATTGGGAAGCGTTAATCCAGTTGTCGTAACAGAATCGGCCATGAGCGACGTGAGCGCATTTGCTGGTGCATATTTAGATTCGCTTCTCATGGGTAACGGTCAATTTTGTACTAATCCAAGCGTTCTCTTTGTTCCAGAAAGTGCAGAATTTATTGCAGCTGTTCAAGAGCAACTGAGCCAAAGAGACCCAGCGCCATTCTTGAGTGAAGCGACCAAGACTCTCCATGACAACAATCGCGCCGAAGTTATTGCAAAAACTCATGCTCAAGTGTTGCAAGGTAAGAGCGCTCCTACCCAAGGGTTTTTCTCCTCACCGGCTGTTTTAGTTGTAACCGCTCAGAGCGTTCTCACTCAACCCGAACTTTTAGCCACTGAATGTTTTGGTCCAACTGGATTAGTTGTGACGTATGCAAATCCTGCCCAACTTCTAACAATCCTTTCGAAACTTGAAGGCGCACTTGTCGGATGTTTATTTTCACTAAAAATCTCCGACCTAGAAGAACAAATACTCAACGCGCTAGCTTTGAAGGCCGGACGCGTTGCATTCAATGCCTGGCCTACTGGAGTGGCAGTTACGGCTGGCCAAAATCATGGTGGACCGTATCCAGCATCGACCTCTTCTTTGCATACCTCCGTTGGAACAAGTGCAATTACCCGCTTCTTACGCCCTGTAGCATTCCAAGGTCTACCCGATGAGTCATACACAGCAGTTACCGCCGATACCGTGAGAGGAAAATAAAGATATGCGTATAGCCCGACTTGGAGAATTTGAAAAAGAGAGAGCCGCAGTCATTATTAGCGACACGGAAGCTGTATTTGTTGATGATGTTATTGGGGATTGGAATCGCGTTGCACTAGAAAATGGCGCAGTTGAAAAGGTTAAAGCGCTAGATCTTTCATCTCGTCCGCGAGTGAAATTTGCAGATTATCGTCTGGGATCACCAGTTGCACGTCCAACAAAAGCGATTTGTGTAGGACTTAACTACACGCAACATGCAATCGAAACTGGAGCCACGATTCCAACTGAACCAATTGTTTTCATGAAAGCTCCAGATACTGTTGTTGGCGGATTTGATGACATCATCGTGCCACCGGGATCCAAAAAGACAGATTATGAAGTTGAAATTTGTGTTGTTATTGGAAAGAACGCTTTGTACCTAGATTCACCAGCCCAAGCACGTGAACACATTCTCGGTTACACAATCTCTCAAGATGTGTCTGAGCGCCATTGGCAAGTAGAGCGATTAGGTCAGTGGATGAAGGGCAAATCTTTCCCTTCATTTAATCCCATCGGGCCATGGATCGTTACGGCAGATTCTTTTGACCCAACCGATGTTCGCCTGTGGTGCACCATTGATGGTGAAAAGCGACAGGATTCTCGAACGAGTGACATGATTTTTGGTATCGAACATTGCATTTGGTACATCACTCAGTTCATGGAACTCAAAGCAGGAGACATCATTAATACCGGAACGCCACAAGGTGTAGGTATGGGATTTAAGCCTGAGAAATATATTCACGGCGGCGAAGTTGTAGAGACCGGAATCGAAGGCATTGGAACAATTAAGTCCAATGTCCTTGCGTATAAAAAACCTTAAAAGGGTTGACTAAAAACGCATTCTTGAGTTGCTTCTAATTCAAGGAGTCGATTCCACTTTGCTGTTCGATCGGAACCATGGGTAGAGCCAACTTTTATTTGGCCTGCACTCCATCCAGTTGCGATATCTGAAAGCCAGCTATCTTCGGTTTCTCCTGAGCGAGCTGAAACAATTGTTTTGAACCCATTGTTTTGGGCATGCTTGATGACTTCGTGAGTGTGTGTGATGAGACCGTTTTGATTGGCCTTAATCAAAATTGAATTCGCACTTTTTTCAGCAATTCCCTTTTTGAGTCTTTCTAAATTCGTTGTAAAGAGATCATCGCCCACTACTTGCAAGGTGGGCGGCACTTCGTTCATAAACGAATTCCACGAACTCCAGTCATCTTCGGCAAAGGGGTCTTCAATAGAGATAATTGGATGTGCTTTTACTAATTCCACTAGTTGGTCGCTCCACTGGCTGGGGGAGTATTTCTTGCCTGAATTTCTCGAAAGATAAGACCCATCAGAATAAAACTGCGTAGATGCAATATCTAATGCAATAGATACATCTACTCCTGGGTTGAGCCCTACGGATTCGATACATTCGCTGACAAATGCACACGCCTGATCAGATGATTCAAAGCCGATTCCTAATCCACCTTCGTCAGCAACCAAATTTGTGACAAATCCCTTTTTTGCACCTGCCTTTGCGGCCATCTCACGAATTGCAACAACCCAAGAAAGAGCTTGGGAAAAACTCTTTGCACCGTGCGGCAGAACCAATACATCTTGAATGTCGAGGGCTCCATTTGCATGCGCTCCACCCGAAAGAATATTTACCATCGGCATCGGAATCAGAAGTGGCCCAGCCCCTTGATAAAACTGAGCAAGGGAAAGCCGTGCAAGATGAGCACATGCTTTGGCTGTTGCTAGGGAAACGGCAAGAGTTGCATTGGCACCAATGCGTTCATGACGAAGCGACGAATCTAGTTCAACAATCAGATTATCGGTTGCAAGCGTTGAGGGTTCAGTGCCGATTAAGCGCGGTGCAATCTCATTATTGATGTGGCTAATTGCTTGATAGACACTTGTTCCCGAGTAATATTTTTCGGAAAACTTTGAACCGTGGTCTCTGAGTTCTGCAGCTTCGTGAGCGCCAGTTGACGCACCTGATGGAACGCTTGCTTTGTGTATTGATCCATCACTGAGTTCCATCAATGCACAAACTGTGGGGCGTCCCCTGGAATCCAAAATCTGGAGCCCTTGCAGTTTGGTGATTCGAGTGATCATGGTCGAAAGAATACTTCAGAAAGTGTGGGGACATTCGTGCGCGACAGGAGGTCAACTGCACGCGTGCGAAGAGATTGTTGACTTTGTGGATCCAAGTAATGGACACGTGAAACTCCATCTACACGCGCTAGCGCAATGGTTGCCGCATGCCATAGCAACGAAGGGTGCGCTGTGGTTCCGAGCGCAATTTCGTAGTGGGCTATAAATTTTTCAGCACATTGCGCAAGCGCATCTTTCTGCTTCTGATCTGAAAAGAACTCTTGCTTGCACATCACATGCGCAAGGAGAAAAGCTAAGTCAAAAACAGGATTCCCTGTATGGGCTACTTCAAAATCTAGAATGATTGCCTTGCTATTTTTCACCACCAAAATATTTTTAGGAGAAAAATCTCCATGAACGAGAGCGCTTTTGTCACTTTCAAGCTCTTCTATGAGCGAATTAATGCGTGGAGCGATATCTAAATGTTGTGAGATGAGAGATCGATAGAAGGGGTTTATTCGAAGTTGCTCAAAGAGGGAGTCCTCCTCGAACTCACTCAATATTTCCGGATTGAGTGAAGTTTCTTTATGCCAATGACCAAGAATTCGCCCAAGATCCTCCGCCACTTCGCTTTGGATAGATCCTTCGAGTAAGTCTTCTTTCCAGTTAGTAGTTTCTCGTGGAGCTCGTTCTATGAGTAAGACAAACCTTTCGGCATCAACATCAATGAGTTTGGGGACGCTAGGGGGAGTGAGGGCATGTAAAACTTCTAGTGCCCGCGCCTCTACCAGCGCCCGTCTTTGTTCAACAACCCATTTTGTGGCAACTTTTAATTCAGGGAGCGCTTGTTTTAAAACAAACTCTCTACCTTCGGCCTTAACAGCTAACACGACATTGGAAACACCTCCTGCAAGAGTCTCTACTTCGATCTCCGCAGATGGTGAAAAAACTTTTCGTGTTTTTAAGTACTGGGCAACTGTTGACTCATCAAGAAGATCGACAGCCATAGCGCAATTCTTAAGGAAGGAAAGTTACAGAGAACGCATTGTCGACCAGCAAACTCTGGCCAGAAATCCCCGTGTTGAGATCGCTACCAAGTAAGTAAACAGAATTTCCGATATCCGTTGGCGAAACGAGAGACCCTATTGGAGTAGCTTCTAGAACGTTAGCCATTTGATCAGGTGTTAATCCCGTGCGTGCCATGGGGGTGTCAACAACGCCGGGCAAAATGCCATTAACCAGAATCTGATGCGAGCGACCAAGATCTACTGAAAGTGAACGTACAAGTCCGCCGACAGCAGCTTTTGTTACAGAGTAAGCCAACTTTTCTTTGCGTGTGAAAACTTCGGCGAGCGAGGACATGATGACGATTTTTCCCTTTTTTGGAATGAGGTTTCTTCCCATAAGAAGTTGAATATTTTCAATGATAAATCCAACATTGGCTTGGAAAAGTCTGTCCATATCTGCGGCAGTCGTTGTCATGACAGTGCCGTTCATATTGATACCTTGCGCGAAAACTACCGATTCAAATCCGCCTTCTGCACTAATTTCTGCAAACTTTTTTGAATCAACTAGTGGCAAGACAAGCTCATCTGGTGCATTGGTGGCTGTGCGTACTACGGTAAATACTTTCCACCCATGTGAGCGGAATGCATCAGCAGTTGGGGTACCGAGTGCGCCGTTTGCTCCGAATAGAAGGAGTCTCTTGCTAGCTGTGCTCATTTTTCGAATCCATATCTGGTTAACATCGCATGCCCAATTGATGCGCGACGAACGCGTTCGCGTCCGGTTGCTTCTATAACTCCCTGAATGTGCCCACCTGCTGGATAGAGTCCGGGGGAGTTTCGCACAGTGAATTTAAGATAAATTGGTGAAGCGACCCGAACTAAATCAGGGACTTCATAGTGGCGTACAACGCCACCAAAATCATCAGGTCCTTCTACATAAACATCAACCGGAACATCAACTTGAGCCCTAATCGCAGCGATTTGTTGCAGCGAGAGATCAGTAGCCAAATTGAGTGTAGAAGCTCCAAGTTGTACAAGGGCTTGTGCGGTTGCTGCATTGGTGCACGGCATTGCAACTGATGTTTTGAGAATGAAATCAGCGGGCAAATCACCAAGACGTTTAGCTTCTCCTAAAACGCTGAGTAGGCCAACATCGCCCACTAAAACTGAACGAACGCCAAGTGCTGCACCGTGCAGTACATCTTCAACAGCGTAACGAAGTTGATCTGTGCCACGCAAAGTTGGTGAAGCAACTCCACCTGCGGATGAAAGCGGCTGCTTTCCAATATCCCACGCTGCGCGGGGCCCTACGAATAAGCAGACTTCCAAATCATTGGCGCTACCAAGTGCAACCATTTCTTTTATTTCATCATCAGTTTGCATCATGATGCCTGAGCCTTGTGAAATGCGGTGGAATTTAAGTGAGCGCTTCTTTGCCTCATCAAGAATTGCTTTAAATGCAGAAGGACCTTCTACAGAAGGAATTTCAATTTTCCAGCGAGAGCCATCCGCGAATCTCTTGTGTGATTCCGGAAGGCCATCTGCGTCTTGAGATTGAATACCTTGATGAGAAAGAAGTGAAATTGATTGAGCCATTGGCCCATGAGCATCACGAGTAGATGGCCAACTCTTTTCTGACATATGAACTCCTAGTGATGAGTGAATAATTACAAAGGATAGGGGGTCGTAACCCTGCCGCGAACACCAGGAGTTGCGATACAGGTCATACCTGCCTCGTTCTTTCCATCCGGATCTCCGTTATGGGCCGACGTAATTATCAATTGGTCCAGCTTTGGGCCAGCGAATACGCACGAAGTCACATACGTGGATGGCATAGCAATAATTTCTGAAACCTTAAAGTTTTCATCAAAGCGACGAACCTCACCGCTTCCCCAAAAAGCAACCCACAAACCGCCTTCTGCATCCATGCAAATACCATCGGGATATCCATTCGCTTCTGGAATGTGGACCATTGTTCGTCGGTTTGAGATGTCGTTACCGTTGTAATCAAATGCATCGATATTTCCCGTTGTTGTATCTACGTAGTACATAGTTTTTCCATCATCGGTCCATTCAATACCGTTACTGCAGGTTACTCCGTCAATAACTCTGGTGAGGACTTTTCCTTTACGGTCTAATTTATATAGCGCCGAAACTCCAACTTCGTTGTCATATGCCAGAGTTCCTAGCCAAAGATCGCCAGTAGGTGAAATTTTCGCATCGTTCCAACGCGTTGGAACTGGATCAGGTTTTCCATCCGCAACTAAACGATTGGGGAGCGGGTGCAAAGTTCCATCTGCATCAAGTAGCGATGGACCTGAATTAATTCCGACGACGTGGCCCCCATTTTTTCGAGGGATTGCAAAACCGACATCTTCACCAACTGCGTGCTCGGAAGATTCACCGGTTGAAAGATTTTTAGCTAAAATTTTTCCGTTGAGAATGTCGACCCAAGTGACGTTGTTATTGTCTGAACCGCTAGTTGCAGGACCTTCTCCTACCCAGCACCGGCGTGAATCCCAAACTTGGGCTTTAATCATGACAACTCAATTCTGTTCTGTTTGGTTTATCAATTATCTGTAACGCTATTCTCGCTGAAAGCAGGCGGAAAAATCAAGGGGTTACACCTCCTACAGGTTCAATTCCCCCTAATAGTTTCACCAAAATGAAGAACTTATGTGAAGAATCAAATGTTGTTCGCATTTTCGCAAGAGTTGATTACACTTATGAAAATCAACTCAGTGTCTACGAATGTGAGGAACTTTTCATGAAGATTACCGGTTTTGAAATCATTGTAGTTGGAGCACCGTGGCGTGAATTAACGATCGTGGAAGTTCAGACAGATGAAGGCATAACTGGAGTCGGCGAAGTTCGGATGGTCAATAAGACTGACACACTCATTGCAGCTATTCAGGAATTGGGTGATCGTTACGTTGTTGGTAGTGATCCTGCTGATTTATCGAAGTTAGCATGGAACATTCAAGTCGCAGAGTATGGAGTACCAGGAGAAGTAGGGCAGAGCGCGCTAGCAGCGTTTGATATTGCTTGTTGGGATATTTTAGGAAAGTCTCTCGGAGTTCCTGTCTACAAATTACTTGGTGGAGTTTTTACAGAACGAGTTGAAGCGTATGCAAACGGTTGGTATCAAGGTGATCGCGATCCAAAAATTATTGCCGAGTATGCTCGCAAAGTAGTTGATCGCGGATACCGAGGATTAAAAATTGATCCATTCGGCCATGCTGCCGCCGAAATGACAAATGAAGATTTGCGACGTTCTGTTGGAATTCTAGAAGCGGTACGTGGCGCAGTTGGTCCAGATGTACAAATTTATGTAGAGATGCATGGACGATTCACTTCGCATACAGCAAGGCAAGTTGCTAAATCGGTCGAGCACATTGCTCCAGGTTGGATTGAAGAACCAGTTTTACCAATGGATGTGACTGGACTTCGCTCCGTTAGAAATCACACGCATTTACCCATCGCTTTAGGTGAGCGGATACACGAACCACAAGCGTTGATTCCTTTTCTAGAAGAAGGGCTTGTAGATATTTTGCAAGTAGATACAACTCACCATGGCGGAATCACAGGTTTACAGCGACTTGTCGGCTGGTCCGATGCATACAACGTTCGCCTAGCTCCTCACAACGTTTGCGGCCCTATTGGTACTGCAGCTGCCTTGCATGTTGCTATTGCGGCTTCGAATACCAAGGTGCTGGAACATTTCAATGACTTTGCCGATCCTTGGGTTCACGAGATTGTCGAAGGGGCTCCTTACGTGAACCCTAAGGACGGTGCCTTCGATCTGCCTACTGCTCCGGGCTTGGGATTGACTCTCAACAAGGAAATCTGTGCAAAGCACCCTCGAACAGGTGGCAGACTTGCTCTCTATGCAGCTGGTTGGGAAAAACGACAAGATGCCAAGAACTACGATTCGCGTGGTAAATAATAAATTTACCACTCCAAATATCTAAGGGGATCACGATGACTAACAACACAGATTTCACTGGCCAAGTAGTTGTTTTTGTTGGTGCCGGTAACGGAATCGGACGCGCAAGTCTTAAGTTAGTCGCAGATCGAGGCGGTCGAGTCATTGCTTTAGATAACAATAAAGAGGCACTCGATGCGCTAGCGAAAGAATTCAATCTCAGCGCTAACCAAGTATTTACACTTGATGTTTCGCAAGAGGAAAATGTTCGTTCTGCAATTGCAACTATTTTTGCGCAAGAGAAGCGAATTGATGCATTAGTTAACTCCGCCGGAATGACTGGTCCAACAAATCGCAAGTTAGAAGAAATTACTTGGCCAGAATATGAAAAAACTTTACGAGTAAATTTATTTGGAACAATTTGGCTCACTCAACAAGTGATTCCAATTATGAAAGCACAAAAATATGGTCGTATCGTGCATGTAGCATCCATTGCAGGTAAAGAAGGCAACCCAGGTATGGCTCCATACAACACGTCAAAAGCTGGAATGATTGGTTTTGTAAAAGGTATAGCAAAGGAAGTTGCACCTGACGGAGTTATCATTAACGCAGTTGCTCCCGCAGTGATTCGCACTCCGATGAATGCAACTACGAGTGAAGAAACATTGAAATATATGATCGCTCGCATTCCACTGGGTCGCGTTGGTGAAGCAGAAGAAGTTGCTGAAACAATTGCCTTCATGGCATCACGGGCGTGCTCGTTCACTACAGGATTTACTTTCGATACCTCAGGTGGGCGAGCTACCTATTAGTCTTATTTATTGAGGGGTATTGACGTAAGAATTAAGGGTTTTCCCTATTGTGAAAAGGTTTCCAGCCGTTTTTTGCCTTATAACGATTATGTAATGGGGGCAAAACGCTCGTAAGTATTGTGTTACTCATTAAATATGAACTATACATAGCCTTAGGTCGAACCTAGGCCGAACCTACTAGGAGGAAATAGATGAAAGCACGTCGCATTAAGGCTGGCGTAACTGCGTTAGCACTTGCCGCATCTGTTGGATTAGCAACTGTTGGTACAGCTGCTACTTCATCTGCTGCCGGCGGATGGTGTTCAGGAGTAAAGATCGCTGCATTCCCAGGCGGTCCACAAGGCGGAGTTTTCGCCGTTAACGTTTACAACGGTCAAGTACAAGCAGCAAAAGATCTCGGTGCAACAGTGAAGTACTACTGGTCAAACTGGGATCCAAGCGTTATGACAACACAACTTAAGGAAGCTGTTGCTTCAAAGCCAAACGGTATTGCCGGAATCGTCGGATTGATTGGTGACGCATCAGCTGGTCCAATCATCGCAGACGCATTCAAAAAGGGAATTATCGTTGCAAACGCTAACTCAGGTTTGCCATTAGTTATGCCTAAGTATGCAGCTGCCGGTATGGGCTTCGTTGGAGCAACTAACTACAAGGCTGGCGTGGATCTAGCTAACGAGGCAATTAGCCGTGGCAAGCTTGCCAAGGGTTCAAAAGCATTCGTGTGGGGCCTTAAGGGCGCTGCAGGAGATCGCGCACAACGCACCATCGGAATCGTTGATGCTCTAGAGAAGGCCGGAATCACTGTTGTTTATCAAGAAATTGACCAAGCAACAAATACAACTCCAGCATCTGGCGTACCAACATTCGTTGGCGTTATGCAAAAGAATCCTGAGATCAAGTCAGTGTTCCTAGATCACGGTGGACTCACTGCATCCGCTGAGGCTTACCTCAAGGGTGCAAGCATCAAGCCTGGCGGAGTTTATGTCGCTGGATTTGATATGTCTCCTGCTGTTGGTACTGCAATCAAGTCAGGCTACCTAAGCTTGGTTATTGATCAGCAAGAGTGGCTACAAGGCTACCTACCAATTCTTCAGGTATGTCTAACTAAGAAGTTTGCTTTCTCAGGTTTGGACATTAACACTGCAGGTGGATTTATTGATAAGTCAAACGTTGACGTTATCATCCCATTGGCAGCAAAGCTCATTCGCTAATTTAGGAAAATCTAAATAAACTAGCGTAAATATGTTGAATGGAAACAACTGGGGGCGGAAGCCCCCAGTTGTTTCTTTGACAGGGCAGTAAATCGTGTTGAAGTTTTAACGAGAGGTAAAAAATGAACAGCCAGACCCCAGTTATTGCATTAAAGAATGTTTCCAAAACTTTCGGAGAAGTTCGTAGCCTTTCGGGTATTGATCTTGAAATCTACCCGGGCGAAATTGTCGGGTTATTAGGCGATAACGGTGCCGGTAAGTCGACGCTGGTTAAAACCATTATGGGTTTTCATAAGCCAGATGAAGGTGGAGAGATTTGGTTCAAAGGCGAGAAAATTTCGGACTGGAGCGTTGCAAAAGCTCGCGCACTAGGTATCGAGACTATTTATCAAGAGCGTGCACTTTGCGAGCAACAGCCAATTTGGCGAAATATGTTCATGGGTCGCGAGATGATTAATAAGTTTGGAAAATTAGATGTAAAGGGTATGAAAAAAGAAGCGACACGCTTGATGAGTGAGCACATGGGATTTACTTCCACAGCAGTCCACCCTGACAACACTGTTTTAACAATGTCAGGTGGAGAAAAACAAGGCGTAGCAATTACTCGTGCTTTGCACTTTGAAGCAGAGCTTGTGATTTTAGATGAGCCAACAGTTGGTCTTTCACTTTCAGAGACTAAGAAAACCTTGGATTTCATTCAGAACATCAAGGCTTCTGGCCGTTCGGCAATCTTTATCGACCACAATATTTTCCATATCTATCCTGCAGTGGATCGAATGATTGTCCTTGATCGAGGAAAAGTTGCTGGAAACTACAAGAAGAGCGAAATTACTATGGATGAATTGATTGAGAGCATGTACCGAGTTGCACGAACTGGAAATATGAAGGAGCAAAACTAATGACCGAAAAGAGCACAGCAACAGCACCTAAGAATAACGCTGCGCGCCCACCTTCAGTGTGGCGTCGTTTCGGTATGCAACTTGGTATCTGGTCAGTGGGAATCGTCATGTGGTTGGCGTTCGTAGTTCTTGCACCAAGTGCGTTTACTCACCCTGAGATGTACTTAGCTTTTGCATCTTCAACTCCAATTTTCGCACTGATGGCAATTCCACTAACTTTGGTGGTCATCACTGGCGAAATTGATCTCTCCTTTCCGTCCATTATGGCCTTGTCCATGTGTGCTTTTACAAAAGTTATTGCTGGGGGCGCGCCAATTATCGTTGGAGTTCTTGCAGGATTCTTGATGGGGCTTTCATGTGGTTTCATTAATGGATTTTTGGTAACTAAATTCAATATTCCATCCTTGGTTATCACGATTGGAACTCAGTTCTTGTTCTTAGGTTTAGAACTAGCTTGGACAAATGGTTCCGGCGTGGATCTCACTCCATCCAATTACGCCACGATCAGCAAGATCATGGTTGGGCGTACGTTCTTCGGAGTTGCTAACCAGTTCTGGTGGACAATTCTTGCCACGTTGTTGCTGTGGTACATCTTGAACAGAACTCGTTTCGGTTCTCACGTTTTCTTAACTGGAGATAACAAGATTTCAGCGCAGCTCATGGGTGTCAACATCGGCAGAGTAAAGCGTTGGACCTTTGCACTTGTTGGTCTCTTCGCAGCACTTGCCGGAATGATTGGTTCATTTGAAGTTAACTACTTCTGGCCAACTATGGGTGGAGGCTTACTGCTCAACTCAATTGCTGCAGTCTTCTTAGGGGGAACCAGCGTATTTGGTGGT
>CANJTH010000009.1:0-21862 GCA_947477185.1 Actinomycetota bacterium | reverse complement strand
GACACGCTCGCGCTCGAAATCAACTTCAAGAACTTCAACAGTTACTTCATCGCCAACTTCTACAACTTCACCTGGATGATCGATGTGCTTCCACGATAGCTCAGAGACGTGAACAAGGCCATCGACTCCGCCAAGATCAACGAAGGCACCGAAGTTCACAATGGATGAGATGACGCCTGTGCGAACCTGGCCCTTTTGAAGCTGGTTGAGGAAAGTTGTGCGTGACTCTGATTGTGTCTGCTCAAGGAATGCACGACGTGAAAGAACGACGTTATTACGATTCTTATCGAGCTCGATGATACGTGCCTCGACCTGCTTACCGATGTAAGGAGTGAGGTCGCGTACACGGCGCATTTCAACAAGGGATGCTGGCAAGAAGCCACGTAGACCGATGTCAACGATCAGACCGCCCTTAACAACTTCAATAACCGTTCCGATTACAACTTCATCGCGCTCCTTCTTGCCTTCAATATCTCCCCAGGCGCGTTCGTACTGTGCGCGCTTCTTAGAGAGAATCAAGCGACCCTCTTTATCTTCCTTCTGAAGAACGAGAGCTTCAATACTTTCGCCAACCTTAACAATCTCATTTGGGTCTACATCGTGGCGAATTGAAAGTTCGCGTGAAGGAATAACACCTTCTGTTTTGTAGCCGATGTCAACGAGAACTTCTTCGCGACCAACTTGAACGATTGTTCCGACGACGAGATCTCCATCATTAAAATTTCTTATAGTTCCTTCGATTGCGGCTAGAAAATCAGCGGCCGATCCAATGTCATTTACTGCAATTACTGGTGTTGTTGTAGACAAGTGTGCTCCGTAGGGATAGATGAGTAGTAGTTTCCACTTTCGTGGTTGGAGGGCAAGGGTACGGTTTTGACGTCCTATTGAGCAAATCCACTCATTTATCTAGGCCCAATCATTAGACTCATGCCCATAATGAATCGCTATCGCCAGCTATTTGCACTCCCTAACGTCTGGGTATTAGTTCTCGCGGCATTCCCGGCCCGGGTCGCCTACGGCATGGTGGGATTGGCTCTTTTCTTTAAAACACAGCAAGAGACAGGGTCTATCGCCCTTGCTGGTTTAGTGATTGGTGCAAACTCCTTAGCTGGATCTTTTACTGCCGGAATTCGAGGTTCGGTAATCGATAGGTATGGTCAGAAATGGCCGATACGAATTCTTGTTCCGGCATATGCAGGAATGATGATCATGGTCAATATCTCTCACTCATCAACATTCATTCTTGTCATGGCAACCATCATGGGACTCACTGCTCCGCCAATTAATCTCTCGATACGCCCATTATGGAGATCAGTTGTCACTGGTGATTTTCTGCGCACGGCCTATGCCGTTGATACCTCTGTGATGAATACAGCTAGCGTCATTGGACCAGTAGTAGCTACAACGCTTGCCCTTTCCTCACATCCAGGTAGTGCCCTTCTTACTGCTGCAGTTCTTATGATTATGGGTGGCGGCGCACTTGCACTTGCACCAATTTCCAGAGATTGGATACCGGAGAAGAAAGAGAAAGACGCTCAATCTCTCTGGCACAACCCTGCACTTAGATTGATGATGCTGGAAGGATCATTTATCGGTTTTGCTTGGGGTCTCTTTGACGTTGCAGTTCCAGCATTTGCAACGTTAGAAAACGTTGCACATCGCACCGCTTGGGTCTTTGCCGCTATGGGTATTTCTAGCATCGTGGGTGGATTAGTCGCAGGACTGCTCTCACGACGCACATCCTCACTTGCCGCACTTCGCAAAAGTTATCTTCTCTGGTTTCTCATATCGATTCCCATAGCATTTACATATCCAGGTTGGTCGATGGCAATTGCTGGAGCCTTCTTAGGCTTTATTGGCGGCGCAGTTCAAGTCTTTTACTGGGAGGTCATGGAGGCTGTTCGCCCAAAGGGTTCGGCAGTTTCTTATATGGCTTGGCTTTGGACAGTAGAGGGCAGTGTGATGTCACTTGGTGCTGCCCTTGGTGGAATTATCTCAGAGTCAATATCACCGCAATTTTGTTTAGCACTGACTGCAGTATTTATTGGCCTTGGGAATATCGTCTTAAGCATCGGTAGAGCCCGTCTAAAAGCTGCAAATCGAATACCTACCGATGAAGAAGATCTCAATGCGCAGCTTCACGCCACGTCAGACCCAGACCTGCACTGACATCCAGAGGTGCTCGAAGGGGATATGCCGCACCCATTTCACGCATAACGAGTGTCGTGATTGCATCCTCTTCACCTTTGACAACTTCAAGGATGAGCTCATCGTGTATCTGTAACAATAATCGCGATTGAAGTTCTTGCTCTTGAATAGCGCTTTGCACCTTGAGCATTGCCAACTTAATAATGTCGGCTGCCGATCCCTGAATCGGTGCGTTAAGTGCCATTCTCTCTGCGACTTCACGGCGTTGTCGGTTATCACTCATTAAATCCGGTAAATAGCGGCGACGCCCCATAATAGTTTCGGTATATCCAACTTTGCGTGCCTGCTCAACCACCGTCTTTAAGTAATCACGGATTCCGCCAAATCGTTGAAAGTAGGTCTCCATTAAACCTTGTGCTTCGGCCGGAGTGATATCTAACTGCACCGATAATCCAAATGATGAAAGCCCATAGGCAAGGCCATAGGACATCGCCTTAATCTGGCGGCGCATCTCTGGATCAACATCGTTGGCCTTAACACCAAAGATCACTGCAGCAATCGTGGCATGCAGATCCTCACCAGACTCAAAAGCGGCCAACAACTTCGCATCATCTGATAGGTGAGCCATAATGCGCATCTCAATCTGACTGTAGTCAGCGGTTAATAAGCCCACATATCCCGTGCCAGCAATAAATGCGTTTCTAATCGTGCGACCCTCTTCAGTGCGCACTGGAATATTTTGTAAATTTGGTCCGATTGATGAGAGCCGTCCAGTAGATGTCACTGTTTGACCAAAGTGAGTGTGAATGCGACCATCTGGTGCGATCTCTGAGATTAATCCGTCAACGGTCGTGGCAAGTTTCTTCGTCTCTCTGATGCGCAAGAGATGGGCTAATAATGGGTGCCCACTCTTTTGATGCAGCCACTCCAAACTTTCGGCATCGGTGGTGTATCCGGTCTTAATTTTCTTAGTCTTTGGCAGTTTTAGCTCATCGAATAGAACTACCTGAAGCTGTTTAGGTGAGGCAACATTGAACTCGTGGCCAACGCTATCGTGGGCCGCCTTAGTCTCTCGAGCTACCTCTCCTTCAAAGAAGGTATAAAGCTTCTCCAACTCTTTGCGATCGACGGCAATACCAATATTTTCCATCTGCGATAGATGTTCTGCAATGGGCAACTCCATCGAAACAAATAGCTCGTATAGGCCACGCTCCTTTAGTTCGCGAGTAAGTGAGCCCTGTAAGAAAAAAAGCGCTCTTGCTGAAGTAAGTAGCTCTTGCTCTGGAGTAGAGGAGTTAATAGCAGAGCCATCTCCCCATCGCTCCTGTACGTTTGTAAGTTCCTGTGTTCGAACACCAGGGTTAACGAGATAGGCGGCAAGTGCGCTGTCAAACTCAACGCCATAGATCGGATAGTTACGTGATAAAGACTTAGCATCATGGGCGATCTTTTTAATCTCTGGATTCGTGGCCCAATCCCCCAACTTGGATGAGTGCACTAAAAAGGCATCATCCGGTGAGAGAGCTACGGCAAAACTCTGCAGTTTTTCTTCTATCAGTGAAAAAGTGATAGCCAGAGCGCCAGTATGCGCGGCAATCTTTGCATCTGCCTCTTTTGAAGTAAGTACACCCTCACTCATCTCTTGGGCAAAGAGAGTGAACTCGGGCTCAACACTAGTTGGCGTGCTGCCTTGGAGCAGAATAGGTTTCATGCGATCTTTGAGAGTTTTAAATTCAAGGAGATTAAATAAAGGAGCGACCTTATTTTCATCCACTCCAGACCACGCTAAATCATCGATTGTAAGACTGATGGGAACATCTGAAACCAACTGAGTTAATTCGCTATTAAGAATGACGCTATCAATTGAATCACGCAGAGACTGGCCAACCTTGCCACTTAACTTATCGGCATTTGCGATGAGCTCTTTGAGTGATCCATAGTCAACGATCCATTTAGCGGCCGTCTTTTCACCAACTCCTGGAACCGAGGGCAAGTTATCGCTTGGATCTCCGCGAAGGGCGGCAAAGTCTGGATACTGCGTTGGTGTCATCCCATACTTTTCATATACGGATTCTGGAGTCATGCGCGCTAAATCACTTACCCCACGCTTGGGATAGAGCACCGTTGTCATCTCGTTAACTAATTGAAATGAGTCCCGATCACCCGTGCAGATAAGAGTATGGGCACCTTCACTCTCGGCACGCTTTGCAATGGTGGCCAAAATATCATCGGCCTCGTAGCCCTCAACTTCAAATGTTGTGATACCAAAGGCAGCTACCAACTCATGCAAATACGACATCTGCGACCGAAACTCATCAGGGGTTTTGGCGCGGTTGGCTTTGTACTCGGGGAAGATCTCAGAGCGAAAGGTTTTACGAGAGACATCAAAGGCAACGGCTACATGCGTGGGCCTCTCACTAGTGAGCAAGGAGAGCAGCATCGTGGCAAAGCCATAAATGGCATTTGTATGCTGTCCGCTAGCCGTAGTGAAATTTTCAGCTGGAAGGGCGTAAAAGGCCCGATATGCCATTGAGTGCCCATCTATTAGTAATAGGCGTTTGCTCATGGGTTCATCTTAGATTGTTGGTTAGACTCATGTCTTATGAGCAATGAGAAATTCTTAGAGATTATTAAAGAGCGTGGCGGCGGAGCACTTGGGATAAAGATGGGTATCGAGATTATCGAAGCCTCTCCGCAAAGATTAGTAGCAACTATGCCAGTAGAGGGAAACACTCAACCTCTTGGGCTCTTACATGGCGGTGCAAGTGTTGTCTTAGCTGAAACCCTTGGCTCAGTTGGAACAGCCCTGCATGCAGGTCCTACTCGAATGAGTGTTGGAGTTGATATCAACGCCACTCATCACAAATCTGCAACGAGCGGAGTTGTTACGGCCGTTGCAACTGCGCTATCTCTTGGAAAAACTCTGTGTTCTTACGACGTCGTTATTACTAATGACAAAGGTGAGCGAACATGTACTGCACGTATTACCTGTCTGATTTTGGCAGAGCGCTAAAACTTTAAGAGTGCGCCCCAGTGCCCAGGTAAGCCTCGCGCACGGCTGGATCATTGAGCAGATCAGAGGCCTTGGCCTCTTTGACTACGTTTCCAGTCTCAAGGATGTATGCCCGGTGTGCTCTCTGCAGAGCTTGCTGGGCATTTTGCTCAACGAGCAAGATAGTCACACCCGTCTTATTGATCTCGGTAATGATGCGAAAGATATTTGCAATCATCTGTGGTGCAAGACCCATCGATGGCTCATCAAGGAGTAAGACTTTAGGACGTGCCATAAGGGCTCGGCCAATGGCCAGCATCTGTTGCTCTCCCCCAGATAATGTTCCACCTGCCTGGGATGTGCGCTCCTTTAAACGTGGAAAGAGTGCGTAGATTTTATCTAGATCCTCATCCATCTCGGCTTTGCGGCTCTTGCGATGAAACTTTCCCATCTCCAGATTTTCTAGAACGCTCATTCCAGGAAAGATTCCCCGGCCCTCTGGGGCCTGTGAGATTCCAAGATCTACTCTCTCATGGGCTGGAACCTTCGAGATATCTTGGCCATCAAATAAAATCGCACCACTTGATACTTTGCGAAGACCTGAGATTGTCTTAAGTGTTGTCGTTTTGCCGGCGCCGTTAGCACCGATTAACGTCACGATCTCACCCTCATTGACAACGACAGAGATTCCCTTGATCGCCTCAATCTTGCCGTAGTGGACGTGGAGATCTTTAATTTCAAGACGCATCTGCTGGCACTCCTAAATAGGCCTCAATAACCTTGGGATCTTTCTGAACCTTACTTGGCAGATCATCGGCGATCTTGATACCAAAATCTAAAACAGCCACTCGATCTGAGATGCCCATAATCAATGACATATCGTGCTCGATTAGAAGAACGGTGTAACCGGCATCGCGGATTTTTTTAATCAACGCTGCAAGCTCGACTTTTTCTGCCGGGTTAAAGCCAGCAGCTGGCTCGTCCAGAAGTAAGAGTTTTGGCGAGGTGCCCATCGCGCGAGCAATCTCCAAACGTCGTTGAACGCCATAGGGAAGATTCTTTGCCAAACGATCGGAGTACTCATCGATTCCGATGAACTTGAGGATTTCAATCGCACGTTCACGATTTTCTCTCTCTTCCCGACGGGCGCGAGGCAGACCGAAGAGAGCTCCTATTAGGCCACTCTTCTTATGCGCATCTGTTGCAGTAATAACGTTTTCAAGGGTAGTCATATCTCCCCACAAACGGATATTTTGAAAAGTACGCGCAATCCCAAGCTGCGTAATTTCAAATCGCTTCTGCTTCTTTAGTTCAATTCCATCAAATGTAATCGAGCCACTTGTTGCTTGATAGACACCAGTAATAACATTAAAAACAGTTGTCTTACCCGCACCATTGGGCCCGATCAAAGCGAGAATTTCACCCTTCTTAACCTCTAGATTGACTTCACCAAGGGCCGTTACTCCACCAAACTTCATCGTTAGATTTTTAATTGAAAGAAGTGTCTCGGACATTTAGACGTTGACCTCTCTCTTTACTATCGCCTTTTCACGCTTTTTACGTGGCAGCAGCCCATCGGGTCTAAAATTCATGACAACAACTAGTACTGTGCCAAATACCAGTAGGCGTGCATCAGAGATAAAACGGATTCGATCTGGTAGGTAGCCCAGAATCGTCGCCCCAACTACGACGCCCCAAATATTTCCAATTCCTCCAAATACAACGCAGGAGAGAATTAAAATGGAGACGTTAAGGGTAAACATCTCAGGTGCGATAAAAAGATTCTTGGAGGCATAAAGAACACCTGCCGCCCCACCGACTGCAGCACCCAAAGTAAATGACCAAATTTTGTACTTAAGAGTCGGCACACCCATGAGCTCTGCTGCATCCTCATCTTGTCGGATCGCCTCCCATGCTCGTCCTGGGCGGCGAATACTCAAACGTCGAATCATCCAGATGACCAGCAAAATCATTATTACGACGACCCAGAAAAAAACCTTCTGATCATCTAATTTAAATTTGAGCGGGCCAATATCTGGAGGCATCGGAATATTTGCGATTCCATTAGGGCCCTTAGTCCAGGAAGAGTTCAGAGCGACCAGTCGAACAATTTCTCCAAAGCCCAGTGTAACAATCGCTAAATAATCACCACGAAGGCGAAGCGTTGGAAGACCAAGTAATACGCCGGCCAACATGGCAAAGCCAATACCAAAGGGCATGATCTCCCAAGTGTTTAAACCGGTATGGGTACCCATGAGTGCCATTGTGTAGGCACCGATTGCAAAGAATGCAACGTAGCCTAGATCGAGCATTCCTGATTTTCCGACAACGATATTTAAACCCAGTGCCATTAAAACAAATACTCCCACTGGATAAACAAGTACTGCGTCATAGGCAGCGATAGGTGTTGCTAAGAAACTTGCTCCAGCAAAAGGTAAAAGTCCGACCAATATAACAGCGGTAATTGCAATTACAATTCGTTTAGGGCGATTGGCGTTCTCCCAAACCGATGCACCAAAGTCACGTAAATTCCAGTAGTTACGAATTTTCATATCCTTATGCCCTCGTCTGTTGGACAGCTTCGCCAAATAAACCATTTGGCTTAAAGAGAAGAACTAAAACTAAGACAATAAATACAGTAACGGCCTTCCACTGAGTTCCAAGAACTGCAGATGCATAAACCTCAAGTAGGCCAAGGCTCAAACCCCCAAAGAATGCACCCCTAATGTTTCCAATACCGCCTATCACAGCGGCAGTAAATGCGGCCATACCCATGGTGAAGCCAATATTGAACTTGGTGTACTCAAAGACTGTAATGTAGAAAAATGCGGCAGCACCAGTAGCTAAACCGCCAACTAAAAATGTTACTGTGATAATTCTGTTGAGATTGACTCCCATGAGCTTTGCGGCATCTTCATTCTGTGACACAGCGCGAATCGCTTTTCCCATTCGAGATAATTGAATAAATCGCTCGAGAATGAAGAAGATCACAGCCGCTGCAATAATTGTGACTACAGTATCGAGACGGATATTTGCTCCCCAAACTTCAGCCAGAATAATCTTTTCAAGTACACGTGGAGAGCCCACTGGTCGAGAGTCTGTAAGCAATCGCATTAGCTCCTGAAGAGCGATAGATATTCCAATAGCAGAGATCAAGGTAGCAAGGCGGTTAGTGCCTTTCATACGCAAGCGGCGGTATGCGACGAATTCAACAAAGACTGCAGTCAATGCCGCGACAAACATCGACATGAGCAGAGAGGAGATCAGAACAAGAGCTAACTTCCATCCCTGTGCGGGTTCGGATGTCTGCGTGTAATGAAAAATATCGCGGTTAGTAATGATAGTTCCAAAAGTTCCCCACATAAAAATCTCAGAGTTGGCAAAGTTAATCATCCTAAGAACGCCATAAACCATGGTGTAACCGAGGGATATCAGTACGTAAATAAAACCTAGAGCAATACCGGCCAAAGTAAGAGACCAAAATTGATCAATCAATACTGCAAACATTGCTCTCCTTCACTTTTGCTCTGGGTGAGTATAAAGGTAGAACTTACAGAAGTGGTGGGTGTCTTGGCCTCATTTTATAGAGATAACCAAAACACCCACCAACTTACTAAGCGTAAGTACTAAATACTTACTTGATGATTCCTGTGTTAACTAGAACACCATTCTTTGAGGTGAATCCAGCAAATAGTCCGTAAGAAATGTCGCCATTGCTATCGAACTTAATTACGTTGCCACTCACGCTCTTACCCTTGTAGGCCTTAACCCACTTGAGCATTGCTGCGCGAGTTGTCTTTCCAGCCTTGATACCTTCAAGGAGGATATTGGCGGCATCGAATGATTCAACTGAGTAAACACCAGATGAAACACCCATTTGCTTCTTGAAATCAGCTTCAAGTTTTGCACTGATACCTGCTAGGCCACCTACACCAGTAATGCGTGAGCCTTCAGCTGCAGTACCTGCAAGCTTTGGGAACTCCTGGTTGAAGACTCCGTCGCCACCAGCAAATATCGCTGTTGAACCTGAGTCACGTAGCTGCTTAATGAAGATTGCACCAGCTGAATAGTAGCCAGTGTAGATAACAACAGTTGCGCCAGCTGTCTTGATCTTAGCAATTGTTGGGCTGTAATCAGTTGCTGTGTTAGGAACTGAATCCCCACCAACAAGAGTTGCTCCAGCTACCTTCTTCAAGCCTGCTTCAACGTAGCCACGAAGTGGTACTGCATATGCTGATTGATCATCGACAACAAATACCTTTGCACTTGTAATACCGGCTGTGGCGTACTTAGCCAAAGCTGGACCCTGCAAGTCATCTTTACCTACGACACGGTGGAAAACTGGTCCGCCGAAGTCAGGTGATGCTGGATCTGTGAGCGATACGCGTGTAGCCGATGGAGAGATCATTACTAATCCGCCAGCCTTGTAGTAAGGAAGTGATGCGATTGTTGCACCTGAGTAAGCAGGTCCTACAACGCCAATAATGCTCTTGTTAGCACCTGTTCCTGGAGCAACTGTTGATGCAACAGCTGGATCTCCCTGATCATCAACAGATACAACCTTGATCTTGATGTTGGGATTCTTTGCCATAAATAGTTTGGCAGCGTACTTAACAGCGTTTTGCTCATCGGTTCCAGTTGAGGCTTCTCCACCAGATAGTGGGCCTTGATAGGCGATGGTGTATGTCTTTACAGCAGCACTTGCTGATGAAGCTGAGCCTAAGCCAAATGCAAGGGCTGCAGCTGTAACAACGGCAAGTGAACTCTGGATCTTCTTGTTCATTTAGTGCCTTTCCTGTTCTTTTCGTCCCGGGACAGGGAGACGCTTAGAATAGTGGCACGTAATGAGAGTTAACAAGCCGAAAGTATGCCTGAAGTATCTCAATTTCGTTATAAATGACAGTGTGGTTACTGCACTATTCACCTTTAGTCGAGCGGGACTGCCTCAGGGTTTATGACGGCTTGGGCCACGGCCTTCATGCTCATTCGGCGATCCATAGCCGCGCGTTGAATCCAGGAAAATGCTTCAGGCTCGGACAAGTTAAGTGCCTTCATCAAGATGCCTTTTGCCCGATCGATTAGCTTTCGTGTTTCAAGGCGCTCATGTAAGTCGGCCACTTCATCGGCAAGTGAGCGCATCTGTAGATGCCTACTCATTGCAATTTCGATAGCGGGTACTAAATCAGTGATAGTAAATGGTTTAACGACATAGGCCATCACTCCAGCATCGCGTGCACGGTCAACGAGCTCCTTTTGTGAAAATGCAGTTAGCATTAAAACTGGAGCTATATTAATTATTTTCTCCGCCGCCGAAATGCCATCCATCACCGGCATCTTCACATCTAGAATTGCAATATCTGGTTTGTGAAGATTGGCTAGATCAACTGCCTCTTGGCCATTACTAGCCTCGGCAACAACTTCATAGCCAGCACCTTGTAGCATCTCGACCAGATCCATGCGGATGAGCGCTTCATCTTCGGCAACGAGAATACGAATCACTACAGATTATCCTTTCGGAACATAAATTTTTACTAACGTGCCCCGAGTCGGATTCGAACCGACACTATGCAGTGTTTGAGACTGCCCTCTCTACCGTTGGAGTACCGAGGCGCTACTGGTAAATCTTAGCGGTAGGCAGGAGCAGCGCCACCAACGGCATCGCCCACACGGTGAACGCGCATCGCATTAGTCGAGCCAGGTATTCCTGGAGGAGATCCAGCAACGATCATCACGTTATCTCCAATATCTGCTCTACCAGAGTCGATTAAAACTGTGTCGACCAACTTCACCATCTCATCGGTTGCACCAACGATGGGAGTAAGCATCGATTCAACTCCCCATGAAAGAGATAAACGATTGTATGTTCCAACCTCAGGGGTCATTGCAAGAATTGGGATGGGAGAGCGCAGTCGTGACATGCGACGTGCCGAGTCACCGCTTTGCGTAAATGCAACCAAATACTCAGCGTCCACGATTGCACCGACCTCTGTTGCCGCCTTTGTAATAGCGCCGCCCTTAGTGCGAGGGGCTGTCCGGATAGGACGGATTCGATCGAGACCACCCTCCTCAGTCTTTTGAATAATGCGGGCCATAGTTTGTACGGCCTCAATCGGAAATTCACCAATACTTGTCTCACCCGAGAGCATTAATGCATCTGCCCCATCAATGACGGCATTGGCGCAGTCTGTGGCTTCTGCGCGCGTTGGACGTGAGTTAGTGATCATTGAATCAAGCATCTGTGTTGCAACAATGACGGGCTTTGCCATATCGCGCGCAAGTTCGACGCAGAGTTTTTGCACAAGAGGCACATCTTCTATGGGAAGTTCAACACCTAAATCACCACGTGCAACCATGATTCCATCAAATGCATCGACAATTTCAGCGATATTTTCAACGGCTTGAGGTTTTTCAATCTTGGCAATTACAGGAATGCGAATACCTTCTTCATCCATAATTGCATGAACATCTTTAATATCGGCGGCATTTCTCACAAATGAAAGTGCGATGAAATCAGCACCTGCCCTAAGTCCCCAACGCAGATCTTCAATATCTTTCTCTGACATAGCAGGAACAGAGACGGCTACCCCTGGAAGGTTTATTCCTTTGTTATTACTTACTGCCCCTGGTTCGATGACCTTAGTAATCACATCGTTGCCCTTAACTTCTATAACCTGCACTGTTACTTTTCCATCATCGATCAATATGAGATCTCCGGCCTTGCAATCTCCTGGTAGTCCCATGTATGTGGTGCCGACACGATCTTTTGTACCATCAACTTCATCGGTAGTAATAGTAAAAATATCTCCCCGCGCCAATTCGTGTGGGCCGTTAACAAATCTAGCCAGACGAATCTTTGGCCCTTGTAAATCAACAAGGATTGCAACGGGGCGCCCTGCCTCTTTTGCCGCTGCACGTACTTGATCAAATCTCACTTGGTGCTCTTCATATGAGCCGTGAGAGAGATTCAATCGAGCCATGTTCATTCCCGCCTCAATGAGCGCCTTCACCTTCTCGGCAGATTCAACGGCAGGGCCCATTGTGCAGACTATTTTTGCTCTACGCATACGACAACCTTAAACCATCAATTGACGGCTAGTTGGCTCGATTGGATTTGGAAGTTGCGTATCACCAGTGAGATATCTATCCACCGCCGATGCTGTACTTCGCCCCTCTGCGATCGCCCAAACAATCAGTGATTGACCACGGCCAGCATCACCTGCAACGAATACACCATCATCATTTGCTGCAAAGTTGGCATCGCGAACAATGTTGCCACGATCATCGATAGCAAGCTCTAACTGGGTGAGTAGTGGAGACTGCTCTGGGCCTGTAAAGCCCATAGCCAGAAATACGAAATCTGCAGGGATCTCTTTGGTACTTCCTGTTACGGCTTCAAATTTTCCATTAACAAACTCTGTTTCAACAATTTTTATTGCTCGTAAGTTTCCAGCATCATCGCCTAGAAACTCCTCAGTGCTCACTGAAAACATTCGATTATCTCTCTCTTCATGGGCACTAGATACGCGATAGATCATCGGATATGTCGGCCATGGTTGTGATGCTGGGCGCTCATCACTGGGCCTTGGCATGATCTCTAACTGAGTGACACTTGCCGCACCTTGACGTATCGCCGTTCCTAAACAGTCAGCGCCGGTGTCCCCGCCACCCAAAATCACAACGTGCTTTCCTGCAACATTAATCAATGGTGTCTCTACCTCACCTAGGGCCTGCGCGTTGCCCCACGGTAAATACTCCATAGCTTGGTAGACACCGACTAGATCGCGCCCTGAGATATTTAGATCGCGCCAATTTGTAGCGCCCACTGCTAAGACGATTGCATCGTATTTCTTGCGAAGGGCAGATCCTGTGAGCTCTCCCCCAACATCTACGCCGGGCCGAAAACGTGTTCCCTCTTTTTCCATCTGTTCTAATCTGCGATCGAGAATATGCTTCTCCATTTTAAATTCAGGAATTCCATAACGCAGCAAGCCACCGATTTTTGGCGCACGCTCGTAGACCGCCACAGTATGGCCTGCCCGCGTTAACTGTTGGGCTGCGGCTAATCCGGCAGGTCCTGAGCCGATAACTGCAACAGTCTTTCCAGTAAGCCGATCAGGTACGAGTGGCTTTACCTCACCCGTTGCAAAGGCCTCTTCAATGGTGCGAAGTTCAACCTGTTTAATTGTTACTGCATCACGATTAATTCCAATTACACAAGCAGTCTCACAGGGTGCAGGACAGAGGCGCCCTGTGAACTCTGGAAAATTATTTGTCGCATGCAAACGATCAATAGCTTCGTGTTTATCTCCACGCCAAATTAAATCATTCCACTCTGGGATGAGATTGCCGAGTGGGCATCCCTCGTGACAGAAGGGAATTCCGCAGTCCATACAACGCCCAGCCTGCTTTTGCAGATGTTCAAAGCTCTGTGGTTCGTATACCTCGCGCCAATCTAGTATGCGAACATCAACGGGGCGACGTGTTGGAACTTCACGAGGAGTTGTAATAAATCCCTTTGGATCAGCCAAGAGCTGCTACCTCCATAACAAGTGCGTCAACTGGTAATCCTTCACGAGTTGCACGCGCCATTGCATCGAGTACCCGTGCATAATCACGTGGCATGACAAGGGAGATGCGATTTATGGCAATATCCCAATCTGCCAAGAGGGCTCTAGCAATGAGTGAGTCGGTGCTATCTGCAAAATCTGTGATGATCGACTTCAGAACTTCGCGTTGATCAACCGGTACCGCAATGACATCCACCATGTCGGTATTAACATTTACAGGATCTAAATCTAAAACAAAGGCCCGCCCACCTGACATTCCTGCGGCAAAATTGCGACCAATTTTTCCGAGAACCACAACCGTTCCGCCAGTCATGTATTCGCAGCCATGGTCCCCAATGCCTTCGACAATTGCTGTTGCCCCAGAGTTACGGACGCAAAAGCGCTCTCCCACTACTCCACGTATCAAAATATGACCGGAAGTTGCACCATAGCCAATGACATTTCCTGCAATGACATTTTCATGTGAGTTAAATGTCGATGAAATATCTGGACGCAGGATTACGCGACCTCCAGAAATACCCTTACCAACATAATCATTTGAATCACCGTACAAGCGAATCGTTAAGCCTGCAGGTATAAAAGCACCGAGTGATTGGCCAGCAGATCCGCGCAAAGTAATATCAATGGTTCCATCGGGCAGTCCTGCACCGCCATAAGTTCGGGTAATTTCTGCGCCCAACATTGTTCCAACGGTTCGGTTCACATTTCGCACCGGTAGATCGATACGCACTAACTCTTGTTGTGTCAGGGCCGGTTCTGCCAGATCAATCAGCTGATTATCAAGGGCGGCATCGAGTCCATGATCTTGGCGTGCAGTATTGTGGAGCGCACTTAAGCTTTCAGGACGAACAAGCAGTGGCGAGAGGTCTAAACCACTGGCCTTCCAGTGTTCAACTGCCCGCCGAGTTTCTAGATACTCAACATGGCCTATAGCTTCAAGCAGAGTTCTAAATCCTAAGCTAGCTAATATCTCGCGAACTTCTTCGGCGATGTATTCGAAGAAGGTTTCAACAAATTCGGGCTTGCCTGTAAAGCGCGCACGAAGTTCGGGGTTCTGTGTAGCCACACCGACTGGACATGTATCTAAGTGACAAACGCGCATCATGACGCAACCTGAAACAACAAGTGGAGCGGTAGCAAATCCAAACTCTTCTGCGCCAAGCAGAGCGGCAATGATTACATCGCGACCAGTCTTTAACTGCCCATCGGCCTGTACAACGATTCGATCACGTAGATTATTGAGTAGTAAAACCTGTTGAGTCTCAGCTAACCCAAGCTCCCATGGAGCTCCGGCATGTTTGAGTGATGTCAGGGGTGATGCACCAGTTCCACCATCGTGACCTGAGATCAAAACAACGTCGGCATGTGCCTTGCTGACTCCGGCTGCAACGGTTCCAACACCGACTTCGGCAACGAGCTTTACATGCACACGGGCGCTTTTATTGGCGTTCTTTAAATCATGGATCAACTGCGCTAGATCTTCAATGGAGTAAATATCGTGGTGTGGCGGCGGAGAGATAAGACCAACACCTGGAGTTGAGTAACGAACCTTTGCAATCCAGGGATATACCTTGTTACCAGGAAGTTGTCCGCCCTCGCCAGGCTTTGCCCCTTGCGCAATTTTGATTTGAATATCATCGGCGTTCACTAAGTATTGGCTGGTAACACCGAAACGGCCCGATGCCACCTGCTTAATCGCAGAGCGCTTTGAATCTCCATTCTCCATTACTTCATAACGCGATGGATCTTCTCCGCCCTCACCCGTATTTGATTTTCCACCGAGGCGATTCATCGCTATAGCTAAAGTTTCATGAGCCTCTTGTGAAATTGAGCCATAAGACATCGCTCCAGTAGAAAAACGAGCGATGATCGCACTCACTGGTTCGACCTCATCGATAGAGATAGCGCTCTGTTCTTTGAACTCGAATAAACCGCGTAGCGTCATTAACCGTGTGCTCTGATCATTGACTCGGTTGGTATAGCGCTTGAAGATGTCATAGCGTTTTGTACGAGTCGAGTGTTGTAGGGCGAAGACTGTTTCGGGATCAAATAAGTGTGGCTCGCCCTCGCGGCGCCATTGGTACTCCCCACCAATGGGAAGTCGCTTAGTTCCAGGAACCTCTCCGCCCGGCGGATAAGCGATGTGATGGCGAGCGATAGTTTCCTGAGCAATAACATCTAATGAGACCCCGCCTAAGCGGGAAGTAGTGCCGACAAAGAACTCATCGACAACTTCGCTGCTCAAACCAATAGCTTCAAAGACCTGGGCACCTGTGTATGAGGCGATGGTGCTAATACCCATCTTCGACATAACTTTCAAAACACCTTTGCCTAGAGATTTAATCAAGTTGCGAACAGCCTTTTCAGGTGTAATGCCACTTATTACACCCTGCAGAACTAAATCTTCAGCACTCTCCATTGCAAGATATGGATTAACTGCTGCAGCGCCGTATCCGATGAGAAGAGCGACGTGATGAACTTCGCGAACATCTCCAGCTTCAACAACTAGTCCTACTTTTGTACGGGTTTTCTCACGAATCAAATGGTGATGCACTGCAGATGTGAGTAAAAGCGATGGTATGGGCGCCTCTTCTGTATCACCATCTCGATCAGAGAGAACAATGATTCGGGCACCGTCGTTAATTGCCTGTGAGACTTCGGCTTTAATCTCATCGATTCTTGCGCGCAGTGAATCTCCACCGTCGGCGACAAAGAATAATCCACGGACAACATGTGCAGCTAAGCCTGGGTAATCCCCATCTGCATTCACGTGAATAATCTTTGCAAGCTCATCGTTATCAATCACAGGAAATGCAAGTGAGATCTGTCTACATGAAAACGGGCCTGGATCTAAAAGATTATGCTCTGGACCCATTGCCGTGCCTAAACTTGTGACTAACTCTTCACGAATTGCATCTAGCGGTGGATTTGTAACTTGGGCGAAGAGCTGTGAAAAGTAATCAAATAGCAGACGGGGTTTATTGGAAAGAGCTGCAATAGGTGTATCAGTTCCCATCGAACCCAGCGCCTCCATTCCCTTTCCTGCCATAGGAGTAATTAAAATGCGCAGCTCTTCTTCGGTGTAGCCAAATGCGCGCTGGCGTCGCACAACGGATGAGTGCGGATAGACAATGTGTTCGCGTGAGGGAAGATCACTGAGTTTGACCATTCCAGCGTGCAGCCAATCACCATATGGAGCAGCCGTTGCCAATGAATCCTTAATCTCTTCATCTTCAATGATGCGACCGGCTTCGATATCGACTAAGAACATCTTTCCGGGCTGCAAGCGCCCCTTTCGAACAATGCTCTCTGGTGCGATATCTAGAACACCAACTTCAGAGGCTAAAACAACAAGGCCATCTTTAGTAACCCAGAATCGCGATGGACGCAGACCGTTGCGATCTAAGACCGCACCAACCTGATGGCCGTCGGTGAAAGTTACACATGCCGGTCCATCCCATGGCTCCATCAGAGATGCATGGAAGGTGTAAAAATCACGGCGCGCAGCTGACATTGAGCTGTGATTTTCCCAAGCCTCAGGAATCATCATTAAGACCGCATGTGGCAATGAGCGTCCGCCTAGATAGAGAAGTTCAAGAACTTCATCAAAGGATGCTGAATCACTACCCGACATCTGCACAATTGGGAACAAGCGCTTTAAATCTCCTGGTATCAGATCACTTTCAAGAAGTGATTCGCGTGCACGCATCCAGTTACGGTTGCCTTTAACTGTATTGATTTCACCGTTATGTGCAATGAAGCGGTAAGGGTGGGCCAGTGGCCATGATGGAAAAGTATTGGTAGAAAAACGAGAGTGCACGAGTGCTAAGGGAGAGACCACACGCTCATCACTTAAGTCTGGGAAAAACTCTTCTAGCTGACCAGTGGTAAGCATTCCTTTATAGACAATTGTTTGGGCAGAGAGTGACGGGAAGTAGAGTTGCAGTGCATGTTCGGCACGCTTGCGAAGACAGAATGCCATGCGCTCTAGGACTAGGCCGTTTTCATTCTTTAAGCCACTAATAAATAACTGTTGGAAATCGGGCATCACTGAGAGCGCGCTCTTGCCAAGACCCTTTGGATTAATGGGGAGATCACGCCATCCAATAACCTTTAAGCCCTCCTCGGCTGCAATACGCAAAATCTGGTCTTTAACTTCGCTTCCTTTTTCAACAAAGGCAATACCTGTGGCATATGAACCTTCTGCAGGTAAATCAAATGGTGTGATGGCTTGAAAAAACAGATCGGGTATACGAATTAAAATTCCTGCACCATCACCACTATCTGGTTCGGCCCCTGATGCACCGCGATGTTCGAGATTGCGCAGTGCTGTGAGTGCTTTTTCTACGATCTCGTGTGTTGCTACCTTATTGAGCGTGGCAACCATGGCAACACCGCATGCATCATGTTCGTGGGCAGGGTTATAGAGTCCCTGTGCATGTGGATAGTTGGAAGGCAAAGCCATGGTGATTGAGCTCCGATTGTCGAGTTTTTCGGGACAACCTTGGCCCTGGTACTAATTACTTTTGTTGCGGTGCAAAGAGTAGCAATAAAAACCAGTATGAGAAGAGTTTAAATACCGGCAACTTGGGCGATCTGACCGATTCCAGCGGTAATGAGCATGCCTAAAACGCCTCCAATTATAATTCGTACTGTAGTGCTGAGGATTTTGGAGCCAGCTGTTCGTGCACTGAGCACTCCCGTCAGAACTAGACCCACGAGTGTGAAGCCAACGATACTCAAAGCCTCTGTTCCAACTGATGGGGCAAGGGCTCCAGCAAAGGGAATAAGCCCTCCTGCCGTAAATGAGATAGCCGATGCGATCGCGGCCTGTACTGGGCGGGCCTTTGTGTGGGGATGCTGACCGAGTTCATCGCGCAAGTGCGCTGCAAGTGGATCCTTTGCATGCATCGCAATAGCAACTTCCATCGCAAGCTCTGGAGTTAATCCACGGTTGATATAAATATGTTGGAGCTCTAAGAGCTCTCCCGCAGGATCAGTTGCAAGATGTTCCATTTCAAGTCTTCGATCAGAATCTTCAATATCATTTTGTGAGCGCACTGAAACATACTCACCAACTGCCATAGACATTGCACCGGCGCTGATTCCTGCAAGTCCTGCAGTTATTAAAAACTCGCTTTTCCCAGCGGCTACAACACCGATCATGAGAGAGGCTGTAGAGACTAAACCATCATTGGCACCTAAAACTGCGGCGCGAAGCCAGCCCGCCCGATGGGTTCGGTGGTGGAGATTGCGCGCATATACATCATCTAGAGCCATAGTAGATAGCCTACCCGAGAAGTTCGGGCCTGCCTTTATTTAAGCGACGAAAGCTGATGAGTGCACCAATGGCAACAAATAATCCAACCCAGAGATTTAGGCGCAGTCCGAAAATCTCATGCGCTTCATCGATTCGAATCGCTTCAATGCCAATCCGGCCAATGCAATAGCCTAAAACATAGAGAGAAAATAACTGGCCTGGACGAAACCTCTTACTGAATCTGATTAATAGAAATGCTAAAGCAGTTGACCAGATCGCCTCATAGAGAAAGGTGGGATGAAAAGTTGCAAACTGTGTAAATCCATTAGGGCGGTTCAGCAATGGCACAGATAGCGCCCATGGTGCATCGAGTGGACGACCAAAGAGTTCGATATTAAACCAATTTCCAAAGCGGCCAATTGCTTGCGCAAAGAGAACTCCAGGTGCAAGTGCATCCATGAAGTATGCAAATGTTGGAAGATCAATTCTCTGGGCCAATCTGCGATAGCGCAGCCAGGCAGCTACTGTTCCTAGTGCGATAGCACCCCAGATACCGAGACCGCCCTCCCAGATTTTGAGAGCATCAAGGGGATTTCCCTGGCTACCAAAGTAATCATCGGGTGAAGAGATGACATGGTAAATACGCCCACCAATGATTCCAAATGGTACGGCGGTAATCGCTACCTCTGAAACTACCGATCTCCCATTGGGTGCAACAGCTCTAAAGCGTTTATCACCTAGCCAAATTGCAACAGCGATTCCTGTAATGATGCATAGGGCATACATATGGATCGTGAGCGGCCCGATTTCCAGCACCGAGAAAGTCGGTGATGGAATCGAACGTAGCAAGTGTTAGCCAGCCTCTACAGCAAGGCGGAACTCATTTAAATCAAAGCCATTTGATGTGCGCTCCCAGAGTTTTCCATTGATAAATACAGTAGGAGTGCCATTTACTTTATACGTCGGCATTGAATCTTCATGGGCCTTGACTAGGTCTAGTTTTGAACCCTGTGTCACACAATCGGTAAATGTCTTTGATGTGAGCCCGATGTAGTCACCAATCTTAACCAAATTTTCATTGGAGAAAAATCCTGAGTTTTCGAGTTCCGGTTGGACTGTATAGATCGCTTTATGAAAATCTAAGTAGTGCCCTTCATCGGCCGCGCACATCATCGCATTTGCAGCTCGCACAGATTCTGGTCCAAGGAAAGATAGAACGTGATAAACAACAGTGGCCTTCTTGCTACGTACCATGGTGTCTATATATTCACCTATAGATGTTTCAAAGGTGCGACATACTGGACATTGTGGATCTTCCCAGAGATCAATTGTTACTGGTGCGCCGGGATTTAACGTTAGACCCGAGCCAGCAGCGGGATTAATGGTTGCAGTTACTGCCTCACCCTTTGTGAAACCCTCAAGTGCTGTAAATGATTCGGTAGCTTTAGACGATGAGCTCATCATTGAAAAGACAACGCCCGTTACAACAACCAGGGCTACCATTCCAATTACTAGCCAGCGAGTGAAGTGGTCTCCGCCTTTGGCTGCCTTTGCCTGCTTGGACATTTACATCTCCTCGTTTGTGATAGCTATTTTCTCAACTGAGAATAATCCATAGGGGAAAAAGTATAGATAGAGGGCTAATAATGCCAGTCCTAAATCACGTGCGATTTCAATGGCATATGTACGGTGAACTTCGGCGGCCTTAGATGGATCGATTGCTCCACCACCCCCAAAGCATCCACAGTCGATAAGAATTCCTCGGGCCCAAACGCTAATAATCGCTGCGATAAAGACAACCATAATGGCGCCCGAGGCCATGGCCGATAAACGCACTGAGATGCCAACAATAAGTAGAAGCCCGATCGCTATCTCAAACCATGGAAGGGCATATCCCAGAATGTGGGCGATCTGTGTTGGCAGAATCTTATAAGCGGCAACGGCGCTAGCTGCCTCGGCAGGGACAAATGCCTTTAATCCCCCAGCCACGAGTAAAACTCCACCAATTACTAAGCGTGCAACTAAAGTGAAGAACCTTTGATACTTTTGATTAAAGGCGATCATTGAGTAATCCTATCTTGAGGTGTTCAAACTTCATCACTTGGGTCAATACCTTTATCCTGTGAGTTCCATGGATTTAATGACCTGGGGGTGCGCTCATAGCGCGCAGATAGCCCTAGTTTACGACTGGCAAAGAGAACTACAGTAAGAATCATCACTGCACTAATGATAACTGCTAGCCAACTCTTCATTTAAAGCTCCGAACCCTTAAAAACTCTCATTTAGTTTACTGAGTATCTTATTTTATTGGGTTATGAAAACATGTTGTATTTCCAGTATGACATGCGACACCGACTTGGGTGACATTAATCAATAGAGCATCTCCATCACAATCGAGTGCAATCGAGTGCACCTCTTGAAAGTGACCCGATGTGGAGCCCTTTACCCAAATCTCATTTCTACTGCGACTCCAAAAAGTCGCCTTACCTGTTGTTAAAGTCATCGCCAATGATTCAGCGCTCATGTAAGCAAGCATCAAGACCTCGTGACTTGTGAAATCTTGCACGATAGCTGGGATGAGCGCCGATGGCTCTTTCAGCAGTGCTTCGATTGCAGGATCAAGGGTGGCCATAGGGTAATTCTGCCTTACAAAGTGGTGATGGTGCGCACGGGATAATTGTGTGAGCCCAAATATGACTTCACATCCTTAATGCGATGAACTCCGAAGTGAAAGACGCTTGCGGCAAGGAGTGCATCAGCCCCGGCATCTAAAGCCGCCGCAAAATCTGCAAGGCTACCCGCCCCACCACTAGCGATAAGTGGGACCTTAGATACCGAGCGCACCGCTCGAATCATTCCGATGTCATAACCGGCGCGCGTACCATCTGCATCCAT
>CANJTH010000008.1:0-27404 GCA_947477185.1 Actinomycetota bacterium | reverse complement strand
GGGTGAGAGTCAGAGAGTGGAACGCCAATTGCAATACCTGCACCCAACCCTATGCCACCTAAATAACCCCCAAGAAGCACGGTTTTTCTAGGACCAAAGTAGTCCAGAGCTCTATCGCCAAGAAAACGAGCAGTGATCATCGCTAACGAGAAAGTTGCAAAGGCTGAGGCATTTACACCCTTACCAAAGCCCATATCATCGCGCAGCAAAATAGCACCCCAATCACTGGCCGCACCCTCTGCAATTAATCCACCTAATAAACCTATTCCCATTCCCCACAGCGGTAATACGCTTTTACCAAAGAAGGGGATTTTGGCCGCAGTCTCTTCGTCTCCACCACTATGTTCATCTAAATCTGCAGAAAGCAGCATTCTCATGGCTGGAATAAATAAGAAGAAGCAGACAAGTCCAACTCCAACTAAGTTTTCGCGAGGAGAGACATGTTTTGCTATTGCCCCACCGAAAATCGTTGTAGTAAATGCACCACAACTCCAGAGTGCATGAAATGAAGACATTACGCGCTTACCCAAGAGTTTTTCAATAACAACAGCTTGCGTATTAGATGCGATATCCATGCTGGAATAACCCAGTCCCATGACAAAGAGTCCTGCGATTAGAGTAATAGGCGAAGTTGAAAAACCCATCAAAACCAAGCCAACGGGCATAATGATGATTGCAATACGAATAACTGCTTTAGTTCCATAGGAGTGCACGAGGCGCCCAGTTAACTGCGCCCCAAGGATTGCCCCAACCGTGCTTGAAATAAGGATTAATCCCAGCTGTCCATTATTTAAACCATTGGCATCACGGATCTCAGGGATGCGAGCAACCCAGGCCATAGAGACAACACCCATAAAGAAAAAAGTTGCCAAAAGCCCCTTACGCGCACGCGTTGCACTAATTAATAAATCAATACTCATAAGAGTCGTAACGGTAACTGGGAAAGCGTGGCAATCCTAGCTCTGACCTGATTGTTAGTGGGCTTGCCTGATGCTGTGTTACTCCATAGAGCGATAACCGATATAGAATCAACTATTACAAACCCATCAAGGAGCTCTCCGTGGACAACATCTCAGCCTTTAATAACCATCTCCCAGTCAAAGTTCGCTTTGGAGAAGGTGTAGCAGAGACTCTGCCAGCAGTCATTGCCGAACTAGGTGCGAGCAAAGTTTTCCTGATGGTGGATGAAGGAATTGGACGATTTAACCCGGCTGCAGAAAAGTTAATTAGCCAACTGCAGAGCGCTCAAGGTATTTCAGTTACAGTGTTTGAAAAGCCAGCGGGTGAACCAACTATTCAAATGGTCGATGATTCAATCGCTGCACTCAAGGCTGCCGGCTCTGATGTCGTTGTAGCACTCGGTGGCGGTTCTGTCATCGATACTGCAAAAGCGGCACGTTTATGCGCCCAACTCAACTGCACATTCCGTGAGTTCCAATCTAAAGCTCCTGTTTATCCAGCGCCAACTTTGCCGTTGATTGCACTTCCAACTTCGGCTGGAACTGGCTCAGAAGTATCTGGTGGCTCTGTCATTTCAGATCCAGAGGCGGGCCGCAAAGCAGGAATTGCTAATGGAAACCTACGTGCACAAGTTGCACTTGTTGACCCGGTCCTTACATACTCAATGCCACCTTCTATGACAGCAAATACTGGCATCGACGCTCTTGCTCAAGCGATCGCTGGAATTATCGCTAAGTGCTCAACACCAATTGGAGATGCAATCGGGTATGAGGCAGTTCGCATGATGACTCCAGCTTTAGTTGCTGCCTTTAAAGATGGCAACGATAAAACTGCCCGCGCTGGAATGTCATCAGGCAGCATGATGGCTGGCCTAACGATGAATATCTCCGACTGCACAGCAGAGCATTCATTAGGTCAAGCAATTGGTGGTCTCAAGCATGTGCCACATGGTTTAACAATTGGTTTAGTTTTAGTTGAGACCCTTACACGTGAAGCCAAAATCGTCCCTGAAAAGATGGATCGGATTGCCGATGCCATGGGTGTGCCACAAGATGGCACTAAAGATGGATCTCGTTGCGTTAATGCTGTGAGAAAGATCCTGGCCCAGCTGCAATTCCCAGTACTTTCATCCCTTGGTTTTGTTGAAGGAGATATCGATGAGTTAGCTGAGATTGCATTAAAGGACTACTTTATTACTCAAGCTCCAAAACCTTGGAGCAAGCAAGAAGTAGTCGATGCATTTATGTCAGCACTCACACTAGAGAGCCGTGTTGCTTAAGACGTGGAAGATGTTCTAACTAACCCTTCAGTTCTTCGGGTCACTGCGCTTTTAAAAGAGCTTGGCTGCTCTGGTGAACCCACAATTCTCTCGGAATCTGCCCGCACAGCACTAGATGCTGCCAATGCTTTGGGGATTGAAGTTGGACAAGTAGCATCCTCCATCGTTTTCAAACTCCCAAGTGGCAATCCATTGCTAGTTATTACTAGCGGGCGCCATCGTGTTGATACCGACCTAGTCGCTAAGAACTTAGGGGTTGAAAAATTGCACCGAGCCGATGCCGACTTTGTTAAGAATGCATCTGGCTTTTCAATTGGCGGCGTCTCCCCCATTGGCTGGATTAATCAGCCTGAAATAACTTTGATAGACGTGGCACTTAATGAACATGAAGTTGCTTGGGCAGCAGCTGGGCACCCACACTCGGTCTACCCAACCTCTTTTGCAGAACTATCGCGAGTAACTGGTGCAATCTCTATGGTCGTTGGCGATTAAATGATCGTTGCTTACTTCTGGACCATCACTCCTAGCCGCATCCCTTTTGCACTAGTTGCAATGGCCATGGATCGCTTTGTATTGCGTTCATCCAAAAACATTGGATTCTTTAAATCATTAGGAACTGGCAAAGGTGAGAGTTTTACTCCTGCCGATGCCAACGCTCTTCGCTGGGGTTTGATTGCACAAGTTCAAGACATTGATGCCTTTAATCAATCTTTCGTTGTGAAGCAATGGCGTAAAAATAGTGTGAGTGAATTTCGCGCCGTACTTGAACCAATATCTTCTCATGGTCAATGGGCAAAGCAAGAACCCTTTGTTGGATCAGTAAAGGATTGGACTGGCCCAGTTGTTGCAATTACACGAGCGCGCATAAAGTGGCATCAAAACCTGCGTTTTTGGAGTTCAGTGCCACCTGTAACAATGTCGTTGAAATCAGCTCCTGGATTGATATCTGCCATAGGTATTGGTGAAGCTCCTATTGGATTACAGGGCACTTTTTCACTGTGGGAGTCTGGTGAGGCTATTAAGAATTTTGCATATAAGGGCGCTGCGCACCAAAAGGCGATTGCAGACACAAGTACCTATAACTGGTACTCAGAGGAGCTCTTTTCCCGCTTTGCCGTGCGAGAAATACGTGGCTCAATTAATGACTAAGCCCTGACATAGGGCAGACTTACATCTATGTCGATCCGCCACTACTCACCGCGCAGGAATCGCCGACGGGCTATCTCACGTCGTATGAATATCATGTTGGTCGCAGTTTTAACTATCGCAATTGGTCTACAGATTGTCTATCCCTTAGTTAATGGTGAGGCTTTGCGCTTACTAACAATCGCGGTGGTTTATTGGGGAGCAGGTGCAATGCTCTTGCATGCACTCCTTGCTTATGGTGGCCGATATGTATGTATCTATCTTGGCTTCACATTTCTCTTTGCCCTCATCATCGAACACATCGGCGTCATCACATCATGGCCATTTGGAGAGTACTCATACTCGCCCGACCTTGGCTTTCAGTTATTTTCTGTTCCATTAGTTGTCCCCTTTGCCTGGGTCATGATGGCGCACCCAGTTTTAGTTGCATCCAGACGTGTTGCAGGGCATTGGGTCTTTCTCTACGGCGGATTTGCAATGGCTGCATGGGATCTATTTCTTGATCCATTGATGGTCACATCGGGTCGATGGACATGGGTAGTAAACGGTGCACATGTTCCTTTTCAACCTGAGATTCCATTGTCAAATACCTTCGGCTGGCTTTTATCTGGAATGGCCCTGATCGCTATCTTGCATTTAATTTTGCCGCGCGATCGTCGAAAAGTTGGTGCATCTTTTTCAGCTGTCGATGCCTTCTTAGTTTGGAGTATATTTTCAGGCATCGTTGGAAATCTCTTCTTCTTTGACCGTCCGGGTATTGCCCTCTTTGCCGGCGGTATTTTTGGTGCTGTATTGACTCCCTACTTCTTTACACGCTGGTTAGGGCGCCCATAAAATCTATGCTTTGGCTCATAGCTCTACCGACTCTCCTACTCTTGATTTCAATCATCAATTTTTTTACTATCAGGTCACCTCGCGCAGATAGCGTGATTGTGGATTCTGTCAGCGTGATTGTGCCGCTGCGCAATGAGGCCGAGAATGTTTCAGGACTCGTCCAATCGCTACTTTCACAGAAATCTCTCAAGAGCGTTGAATTCATCTTTTTAGATGATAACTCTGAGGATGAGACTCTTGAGCTCTTGAGATTGGCTGTATCTGGAAATACCAATATGCAGATTATTAAAGGTGCGCCCTTACCATCGGGGTGGATAGGCAAAAGTTGGGCCTTACACCAGCTCTTGGCTGCATCCAAGGGCAACATCATTGTCTCTATCGATGCCGATGTTCGCATCACCCCTGATGCAATAAGTAGGTCAATTACTTTAATGAAATCGAGCACCTTGGATTTTCTTTCTCCCTACCCCCGACAGATCGCTAAAACCCTAGGTGAGCAATTGATTCAACCACTCTTGCAGTGGTCCTGGATGAGCACGCTGATACTTGCCATAGCTGAACGCGCTTCGTTTTCATCGATGGCAGTTGCCAATGGGCAGTTCTTTATTGTGCGAAAAGATGCACTTGTTCTGGCCGGTGGTTATGAATCAGTCAAAGCCGCTGTGCTAGATGATGTCTTTTTGGCACGGACATTGGTGAAATCTGGCGCGCATGGTGTCGTTGTAAATGGCGCAGACATTGCACAGTGCCGAATGTATACATCGTGGAGTGAAATAAAGGCAGGTTATGGCAAATCACTTCGCTATGCCTTCGGTTCGAGTTTCGGATCACTGTGTGCAATTCTATTTATTTTTCTCACAGGTATAGCCCCACTAGTTTTTGCTCTTACGGGTTCAGTTTGGGGTTGGGTAGCCTTTGCACTCATGGTAGGTACTCGAATATTAAACGCCATCCGATCTCGCTCTCGAATCATCGATTCACTCTTTCATCCGATTTCAAGTACATTGCTTATCTATCTCATTATCTACTCGTATCTCATGCGCGGAGAGATTAGCTGGAAGGGCAGGGCGATATGAAGATCGTTGTCATCGGTGCTGGTATGGGTGGCATGACTGCGGCAGCTCGATTAGCCCGCTCTGGACACTCAGTCACTCTCTATGAGGCATCGGATACATTTGGCGGAAAGCTTCGCACCGAATGGATCGGTAAGTTCGCATTCGATACGGGGCCATCGCTCTTAACGTTACCGGCCGTGTATAAAGATTTCTTTATCCGCACGGGCAAACCACTTGGTCAGCTCTGTGAAATTAAGGCCGTTGATCCCTCCTTTGACTATCGATTTACCGATGGCACAAGTCTGACATTTGCAAACCTTTCTCGACACCACACACTAAACGCGATTCGTAACGCTTATGGCGACGATGTTTCGCGGCAATGGGAGCAGATGATGAAACGTGCCACAAAGATGTGGGATGTCTCGCGCGAACCCTTTATCGAATCTGAACTTCGCTCCCCACTCTCCCTCTTAAAACGCACAACCTTGATACGAGATATCTTTACGATTGCGCCATGGAAATCACTGCGAGATTTTGCTAATGAGCAACTACCAGATCAAAGGCTTCGATATATTCTCGATCGCTATGCAACATATAGTGGCTCTGATCCGCGTAAGGCTCCGGCAGTACTAGCGACAATCGCCTACGTTGAGGAGGCCTTCGGTGCATGGCATATCAAAGGTGGGCTCGGAACACTTGCGCAGTTGGTCTACCAACGCTGCATCGATGTAGGTGTTGAATTTCATTTCAATAGTACGGTAGATGAGATTGTGGTTGAAAAAGCCGTTGCACAAGGAGTTCGTTTATCTGATGGCACCATTATTGCCGCCGATGCCGTTGTAGCGAATGCCGATGCCGCACTTATTTATAATCAGTTAATAAAGGGTGAAAAGCGAAAACTTCGTAAGGTACGCAAGAATCTTAAAAGAGCTGATGCATCTATCGCCGGTTTTACTCTGCTTCTAGGGCTAAGAAAAGATGGCAGCGCACCGCTTAAGCACCACACTATTTTATTTCCGCAGGACTACGACGCCGAATTTGATTCAATTTTTGAAGCCAAATTGCCTGTGGCAAATCCAACAATCTATATCTGCGCACCGAGCGATGAGCAGATGGTCAAAGATGCAAGCCTTGAAAGTTGGTCTGTGCTAGTAAATGCCCCTCACCATGGCGCAGATGGTTTTGATTGGAGCGATGAAAACTTTGCTCAAATATATGCCAACGGCATTATCGATCAGATTGAGGCGCGGGGAATCAGCGTAAGAGATCGACTTGAATCACTCACAATTAGAACTCCGGCTGATTTAGAGCGCACCGTCTTAGCACCTGGAGGTTCTATATATGGAACATCTAGCAATGGAGCGCGTGCCGCCTTTATGCGGGCAAAGAACCGCTCACCGATTAAAGGCCTTTACTGCGTTGGAGGTTCGGCTCATCCAGGGGGTGGATTGCCTCTAGTTGGAATAAGCGGTGAATTAGTTGCTAATGCAGTTGGGATCGCGCAAAGCGCACGACCAAAATAAAGCTCACTACCTGTAAGGCCAAGAATCCATAGGCTAAAAATACAACACCGGGGATAGCCAGTTGATACATAATTAAAGTGATAAAGAGAAAGCTCGCACGCACTGGTCGCTCGGCTGGAGTAACAACACCGATATCTGCAATATCCAATGAACTCAACTTCGCACGTGCATACTCCTGAAAAGCTGCGATGCTCCACAAAGTAATGGCAAGCCATGCTGGAATACCGATTACATAGAGGGCATATAACCAGAAAGCCTCACTCACGCGATCGACAACTGAATCAAGAGTTGCACCCCATGCGCTCTCACGCTTCTGGAATATCGCGACACTGCCATCGATTCCATCACAAAAGAGTGAGAAGACTAGAAAGAAAACCGCCCACCACGATATAGCAGTGAGCGCGGTCATGGCAGCGCTCACCAAGCCCAGCAGCGTTAAAACATTAGGAGAAATTCTTAGCAATGTAGCGATTAAGCCGAAGCGGTAAGAGATCTTAAGCCACCAAGCCACAACGCCCTTGACTGGAGCATCGTTGTGTAATGAACTCCACCTAGCGATGAACTCTTCTGACGTGCGAACCACCATAGGCAGAGGGTACCGTTAAGGAGTGAGCACAGAGGCCAAGGCAGCACTACAAGAGATTCGTGATGCCGTTGAGATTGAGTTATCAAAATTTCTACGCGAGCAGACTGCTTTTCTGCAAGCAATCTCAGGTGATTTATCCCCTGTATCTACTGCGCTCTCATCTTTTCTACTCGATAGCGGCAAGCGCCTGCGACCTCTCTTTGCATATAGCGGATATCTGAGCACGGGTGCAGAGATATCGGCCCCTGACATTAAAGCCATTGCAAGCCTGGAGCTTCTGCAGGCCTGCGCACTCATTCACGATGATCTAATGGATGGTTCAGATACACGGCGAGGCAAGCCATCTATACACCGCCACTTTGAATCTATACATGTCCAAGATGAGCTTGAGGGATTTGCTCCAGCCTACGGTCTTGCCGCTGCGGTTTTGCTCGGCGATTTAGCCTTAGTCTGGTCGAGTCAAATGCTCAATGAAGCAGGTCTTTCTCATCAACAGCTCCATGATGTCTCACCAATTCATGATGAGATGCGCGTTGAGTTAATGGCTGGGCAGTTTTTAGATATTCACGAACAAACTCAGAAAACTACTGATCTACAACGCTCCATAAAAATCGCGCGATATAAATCTGGTAAATACACCATAGAGCGACCATTGCACATTGGCCTCGCTCTTTCAGGTCGCCAATCCCCCGAACTCATAGCCGCACTTTCAGCCTATGGTCTGCCACTTGGTGAGGCATTTCAGTACCGCGATGATTTACTGGGTGTCTTTGGTGAACCAAACGATACGGGCAAGCCATCGGGAGATGATTTGCGAGAGGGAAAGCGAACCGTCTTGATTGCGCTCACTGATCTCGAATGTAGTGATTCAATGCGCCAAGAGATTAAGAAATACTTTGGTGATCCTGATTTAGATGCAGATGGAGTATCGATTGTGCAGGAGATAATCACATCATCTGGGGCACGGCAAAAGCTTGAATCCATGATTGATCAACTTACCGAAGAAGCGCTCAGGGCAGCAGATAATGAACTTATTTCAGAACAAGCAGATTCCTTGCTCCGTGAACTCGCGAAAATAGCTACTAAGAGGAGCTCCTAGATGGTTGCACGTGTTAAAGGCCCAACCGATCATGTTGTAATCGTCGGGGCGGGATATGCAGGACTGAGTGCGGCGCTTCGATTAGCAGGTGCTGGACGCAAAGTAACTGTTATTGAACGTGAGTCTGTGCCAGGTGGTCGAAGTGGCCTACTGCAAAAAGATGGATATTCATTTGATACTGGTCCTTCTGTTTTAACAATGCCATCTTTGATTCAAGATGCATTTAGTTGCGTCGGAGAAGAGATGAAGGACTGGGTTGAACTGATGCCCGTCTCTCCGTTGTACCGTGCCTTTTATGCAGATGGATCCCAATTAGATGTGCATGCAAATACGGCACAAATGGAGGCAGAAATTGCAGACAAGATCAGTCCAGAGGAAGCTGCAGGTTATGCCCGATACGTAGAGTTTGTTACAAAGCTATATAAGTATGAAATGAATGACTTCATTGATCGCAATATTGATAGCCCCCTTAATCTCTTAACACCAAACCTTGCACGATTGATCGCTCTAGGTGGTTTCCGCAAACTTTCACCAAAAGTAAATCAGTTCATGAAGGATCCACGTCTTCAGAAGGTCTACTCATTCCAGGCAATGTATGCAGGAGTTAGCCCACAACAAGCCTTAGCAATCTATGCCGTAATTGCATACATGGACTCTGTTAACGGTGTTTTCTTTCCTAAGGGTGGGATGCACGCAGTTCCGCGCGCCATGGCAGCGGCGGCACAGAAGCACGGAGTTGAATTCAAATACAGCACAACAGTTTCAAAGGTAGATGTGCAAAATGGACGAGCAAAGGCTGTCATCACAGAAGATGGTCAGAGAATTGAATGTGATGCTGTGATTTTGAACCCTGATTTACCTGTTGCTTGGCGAGATCTTTTGGGTAAAACTCCGTTGAATGTAAAGCGTCTGAACTACTCCCCTTCCTGCGTAACTATGTTGGTGGGATCAACAAAGAGATATGACTTTGCAGCTCATCACAACATTCACTTTGGTAAGTCATGGGATGGTGTATTTGATGAACTCATTAAGCAGAAGAAGTTAATGAGTGATCCAAGCGTGCTTGTAACTATTCCTTCACTTGATGATCCATCTTTGGCACCTGCTGGCAAGACTTCCTACTACGTACTTTTTCCAACCCCTAACCTCAGTGCCGATATTGACTGGACCAAGCAAGCAAAGCCTTATCGTGATCACATGGTAGAAACTCTTGAACAACGTGGTTACACCGATTTTGGGGATGGGATTGAAACTGAGGTTTTAACAACTCCTCTGGATTGGAAAAACCAAGGTATGGAGCAGGGTGCGCCATTTGCATGCGCCCATACCTTCTTCCAAACTGGTCCATTTAGGCCGCGCAACATGGCAGCCGGAATCGAAAACGTTGTCTTTGCAGGATCTGGAACCCAACCCGGTGTTGGTGTTCCAATGGTCTTGATCTCAGGTCGACTTGCAGCAGAGAGAATCGTCGGACCAGTTAAATAAATGGATGAACTTCAAGCATCCTATGCTGAGTGTAAGAGATTAAATGCTCTTCACGGCAAGACGTATTACTTAGCAACTCTGCTTTTACCAAAATCTAAGCGCCCTTATGTACATGCACTCTATGGCTTTGCCCGATATGCCGATGAAATAGTCGATGATCTAGCCTCAACGCTCACAGTTGAAGAAAAGGCCAAAGCTTTAAGTACGTGGGGAGATAAAATTCTTCACGACTTAGCGAGTGGAAGAAGTGATGATGCAGTGGGCCGCGCACTCATCGATACCGTGAATCGCTTTCATATCCCTCATGCTCACTTTGAGGCCTTTCTCCATTCAATGACTATGGATTTAACAGTTACCGAATACCAGACATATGAGGATTTATTGGAGTATGTCTACGGTTCGGCCGCTGTGATAGGTCTTGAAATGGTGCCCGTATTAGGCGTTCTTGAAGAGGGTGCATACGAGTGTGCCAAGAAGCTGGGAATAGCTTTTCAATTAGCTAACTTTATTCGCGATGTCGGTGAGGATTTAGATCGTGGGCGTATCTACCTACCCCTAGATGAATTAGCCCAGTGTGGGGTGAGCCGCCAGATGCTAGAGGCACGTGTACTAACTCCGCAGATTATTGAGGCTTTAAAGTTTCAGATCGCACGAGTACGCCAACTTCAGGCCGAAGCTACTCCTGGAATAAAGATGCTAGAGGCTGCTAGTCGCCCATGTATTGAAGCGGCAAGCACGCTCTACTGCGGAATCGTCGATGAGGTTGAAAAGATTGGTTATGACATCTTTAATAAGCGTGCCAAGACATCTACTGCCCGACGTTTACGCGTTGCTAGCGTCGCTTTTCTAAAGCGCCTAAGCGTATCCAATTAGATAAAACCCCAAGGACTAAGGCAAATCCAAAGAGTAAATCTTCGATTGGCGCCGATGCAATACGAACTCCGGTGATAACTGCAGGGTCATACATCACAATATTTCGCGAGGTTAGCCACCAGTTTGTCAGTAATTGAAAGACGATAACGATTGCATAGGATGTCCAAAAGAGTTTACGCGCTAACAAGTGAGTCTTTGCGACTAGCAGATCAAAGACAACTGCGCATATGACTGCAGCGATAGCTAATTGGGTATAGCTCATTTATGGACCCGCCACTCTGGCTTGACCTTTCGAACCGCTTCAATTGTCATAATGGCCGCTATGGGTACAAAGATAAAGAACAGGTACTCCTCAAGTGGAATACGGAACGGTCCAAAGATTCCTAGGATTTGAGTACTATCAAAAGTCCAATGGCCACTACGAATGGCATAGGCATCCCAGGCGATAAATAGAAATGCTACGGGAGTGATTGCCTTGACTAGCCGAAGGATCTGCGTGAGAACTGAGATTTTAAGAAAGAGTTCCAGCCAAAATGAGCCAAAGACTGTGAAGAGGATCATCGCCATATAACCAAGGTTTTTCACATCTTTACGCTACTCTATAAAACACGGGAGCCCACAAAGGCTGAGAGGGTCTGAAATTCAGACCGACCGTTTGACCGATCCGATAATGCGGATTCGGAAAGGACTTACTTCAATGTCAACAACTCTCTTTACTGCTTGGGGTTATGACGTATCAATCTTGGAGTCACTCGCGGCGGTAGTTTCATTTATCGGTGTGTGGCTTGGAACAACAGGTAAGCGCATAACATGGCCATGGTGGGCGGCCAGTAGCGCTCTCTATATGGTCTTTTTCTATCAGGCCGATCTCTTTGCAAGTGCAGCGCTACAGATTGTTTTTATAGTTGCCGCAGTATGGGGTTGGCGAGGTTGGGCACCCACTGGAGCAAAGCCTGGTGCGTTATCAAATCGTAATAGGGCGATATGGGCGATGGCGACAATCGTCTCTGTTTCACTTCTTACACCTGTGCTCTCTCACCTAGGTGCTGCTGCCACATGGTCTGATGCATTTTTACTCGTTGCAAGTCTGATTGCACAGATACTCATGGTCTACGAAAAGATAGAGTCGTGGATTTTATGGCTCATAGTTGATATAGCAGGCACGATTCAATATGCAGTACTTGGCTATTGGTTTACGGCACTTCTCTACTTCGCATTTACAGTAGTTGCAGTAGTCGGTTGGAAGCGCTGGAATGACACTTATAGCAATTGATGGACCAGCCGGTGCCGGTAAAACAACTTTGGCTGCCAAGTTTTTTGCAGAGTTCTCAGCCGATAAGTCAGTTGTCGTTATTCATATGGACGATTTATACGATGGCTGGGATGACGCACTTGGTGATGCTCTCACTTCTACTTTGGCTGAAATTCTTCAGGCCTATAAAACTAAGAGCGTCTTCACTCTTCCAATTTTTAACTGGAGCACTATGGGCTTTGACTCAACTCGCAGCTTTCAACCAAGTCAGATTGTGATACTTGAAGGAGTCGGTGCGGGGCAAAAAGTAGTACGTGATGCCGGCGCTACCCTGTACTGGCTAGATATCGAGTCCGAAATCGGATTGGCCCGAGTTCTACAACGTGATGGTTTCGAAATAGAAAGTCAGATGCGTCGATGGCAGATCACGCAAGATGCACACTTTGCGCGTGATGCAACCCGCTTGCATGCCGACCACATTATTACTTCACAGGCCTAATGGGCGCGCCCCGAGCCCTTCTTTAAGCTCGAATCCATAAAATTCACCACATGTCGGATCTATCGGGTGAACTCATTGATAGCCGCTATCAATTAATTCGACAGGTCGCTAATGGTGGAATGGCTTCGATTTATGAAGCGATGGATACACGTTTAGATCGTAAAGTTGCAGTGAAGATTATGCATCCCCATTTGGCCCAAGATGATGCATTTGTCAGTCGATTTATTCGCGAGGCAAAGGCTGCGGCAGCACTTTCGCACCCCAATATCGTCGCCGTACAAGATCAGGGGTGGAACCAAAATGGTGTACCCGCGGTGTTTTTGGTCATGGAGTTAATCGAAGGAAGCACGCTGCGCGAATATCTCAATGAGCGCGGGCGATTTGAAATCAAAGATGCAATGAATTACTTGACACCGATTCTTAGCGCTCTTGCTGCAGCTCATGCAATTGGAATCGTGCACCGAGATGTGAAACCTGAAAACATCTTAATCTCGAAAGAGGGGCGTATTAAGATCGCAGACTTTGGTTTAGCGCGTGGTGAGATTATTGGCTCTACCATGACGGCAGAATCAAGTGTCATCTTGGGCTCGGTCTCCTACCTATCCCCCGAGCAGGTCCAACGCGGTATTGCCGATGCTCGCAGTGATGTTTACGCCGTTGGAATTGTGGCCTTTGAAATGTTGACGGGCGAGAAACCATTTATAGGTGATACCCCGATTCAAATCGCATACATGCATGTCAATCGAGATATTCCGCCGCCTCGCTCTAAACGCAAAGATATTCCGCAGGCACTCGATGATCTGATTAGCCGTGCAACTAATAGAGACCCAGATAAACGTCCTCGAGATGCAGGTGAATTTCTTAACTCCCTCGAGGCGATTGCCGCGGATTTAGATCCTAAGAAAAACCAGATGAAGTTAGAGCTCGATCTTCCCGTTGATGCCATTCGCGAGAAATCACGAACCAAGGCAAAGCAGGAGATTGTTGTCGAGCCAAGTATTGAGATTAAAGAGAGCACAAGAGATATTCGCCGACGCGAAGAGAAAAAGCATCGAGCTAGCAAACGCGTGCGGCGTAATCGCAAAGTTGCCATCGTCCTTGCAATCGCACTGGGTATCGGTGGCTGGTACACACTCGTAGGTCCAGGCTCTCGGATAGTTGTTCCATCAACAGTTGGTGCTTCATACGATGAAGCGATCTCGGCTCTGACGCCACTTGGACTCACTAACGTCATTATTGAAAAACGCTTTGATGAAGAGATTGCAGCGGGAAAGATTATCGAATCAAATCCACCCGGTGGTGGTCGCGTAGATACTGGTGGCGAGGTCACCCTGGTTATCTCTAAAGGCGCCGAGCGCTACACCATTGCATCCCTTGTTGGATTAACGCCACAAGCAGCTGCCGCCGCGATTACAAAGAGCCCACTCACTGTTGGAACAACGAGTGAGATCTTTAGCAATAAAATACCAAAGGGATTTGTTATCTCCACCGATCCTAAAGCTGGGGCTAAAGTAAAGCGAGATTCAGTGATAAATATCGTTGTCAGTAAAGGCGTTGAAACAATTGCTCTTGCATCCTATGTTGGTAAAAGTGGGGAGCAAGCTCTCAATGAATTAACCGATGCTGGTTTTAATGTAGAGAGTACATATGCCTTCGATGAGACGGCCCTCTCTGGCGCCGTGATTTCTCAATCACCGGCTGGAAATAGTGATGCCCCAAAGAGTTCGACTATCACACTCATTGTCTCAAAGGGATCGCAGTTCGTATATATTCCTAATGTTTTCTCACTTGAAGAGGTGAAGGCTGTAAGAACACTTAAGGATTTAGAGCTCAAGGTAATTGTTAAGAAATTAGGGGTTAAAAAGATTAAGAGAGTCACGAATATTTCGCCTCAAATAGGCGGTAAGGTAAAACGTGGCAGTACGGTCACAATTACCGTAGGGTAGGCCGATGTCCAAGCAACGCTCCCGTATCGGCGCACATACTCCGACCACAGGTGGAATGGCTAAGCGCTCCATTGAGTATGCACAAACTACTGGCGCCGAAGTAATCCAGGTATTTGCATCGAGTCCGCGTATGTGGGCGATGCCGGCGGCAAAGCCAGATTTAGATAACGCCTTTAAGGAAAAGGCTGCAGAGATCGATATTGAAACGTATGTTCATGCGCCATTTCTTATTAACTTAGGCTCTCCCACCGAAGCCACCTACCTCAACTCTCTGGCATCCACTGCCTACTCTCTCCAACGCGGCGTCGATATCGGTGCTCTCGGTGTCGTTATTCATACTGGCTCTGCGGTAGAAACAACGCATGTTGAACGAGCCTGGAAGCAGATTCACGAAGGCATGATGCCGATTCTGGATGCACTCTCCGATGATTCCCCGTTCTTGCTCCTTGAACCCACTGCTGGACAGGGCCAATCACTTGTAAAGAAGTTAGATGATCTTGAAAACTATTTAAAAGCTCTCGAATACCATCCAAAAGTTGGAATCTGTCTAGATACATGTCACGTATTTGCTGCAGGACATGACATTGCCGTCAAAGGTGGAATGGCTAAGACTTTGGATTTACTCGTAGAGATTGCTGGAGTAGAGCGCTTTAAATTAGTACATGCCAATGACTCGATGGATATCTGCGGAGCGCTCAAAGATCGCCACCAAAATATTGGCGATGGACATATCGGTGTCGATCCCTTTGCCGAACTTCTCGCACACCCTGCAGCGGCCGGCGTTCCACTGGTTTTAGAGACACCTGGAATGGAAGAAAAGCACACTATTGAGGTTGCACTTCTTAAAAAGTTGAGAGATAAGAAGTGAGCAACGCTAAACATCTCTACAAAATGAAGTTAGCTCCTTGGGCTCTGCTTTCAGTTGCAATGGCCTGGGGCTTCTCCTTCCTGATTATGAAGGATGCCATTGAAAGGCAGAGTGTCAATAACTTTCTCTTCACACGCTTTGCTGTAGCTACAATTGTAATGCTGATGATTCGCCCACAGGTAATTAAGTTAATAAATCGGGATTTACTCTTACGTGCAGGTTCTGCAGGAGTATTTCTAGGAGCGGGATATATATTTCAGACTCTAGGTCTGGAGCGCACTGGGGTTGCAATTACAGGCTTTGTCACCGGTCTCTACATTGTCTTGACTCCATTTTTTGCCTCCGTCATCCTGCGCCAGCGTGTTACTGCCTTCACCTGGAGCTGTATTGCAATGGGAACCATCGGCCTTGGGTTTTTATCCATCCGCGGCTGGTCAATTGGCTTCGGAGAGCTCTTAACATTTATTAGTGCGATTCTCTTTGCTCTCCATATCATCGCTCTGAGTAAATGGAGTCCAGGCCGAGATACCTATGCCATGACGGTCGTTCAACTTGGGGTGTGTGCTCTTTTGGCAGGTATCGCATCGATTCCTGACGGCTATGCACCACCTCCCGATGCTGATGTGTGGGGCGTAGTGATCTTTACTGCAATCTTTGCAACTGTAATAGCTTTTATTATTCAAACCTGGGCACAGGCCCATATGAGCCCAATTAAAGTTGCAGTGATTTTAACGATGGAGGTTGTATTCGCCGCTCTCTTTGCAATCATATTTGGGGGTGAAACCCTCACTCTGCAGAGCTCTATCGGTGGGGTGTTAGTAGTAACTGCTATGTATTTGATAGTAATGAAAGAAGAGAAGTAGGCTTACAACTATGGCAATAGACCTTCGTTCCGATACCGTCACTCGACCAAGCCCGGGCATGCGAGATGCAATTGCACATGCAGTAGTGGGAGATGATGTCTTTGGCGATGATCCAACGGTTAACTCTCTCGAAGAGCGCGTTGCCGCCATGTTTGGAAAAGAGGCTGGCTTATTTGCACCCACTGGCTCCCTTGCCAATCAATTAGCGATTCGCATGTTGGTGGCTCCAGGAGAGGAGCTACTTGCCGAGACTAACTCCCACATCGTCCGTGCCGAACTTGGCGCAGCTGCAGTTTTTAGCGGAATCACAACGAGAACCTGGCCGGCTATCCATGGGCTGTTAAAAGCATCTGATGCCCTTGAAATTGCTCGGCCCGATTCAGGGCCTTACTTAGTCTCAACAACTGCGATAGCCGTAGAAAACACACATAACTTTGGTGGCGGAACGGTGCAACCAATCAGTGAAATCGCAGCACTTCGCACAGGTGCAGAAAAGTTGGGTATAGCACTTCACTTAGATGGTGCCCGTATCTGGAATGCCCATATCGCAAGCGGAGTTTCTTTTAGTGAGTATGGAAAGTATTTTGACACGATTAGTGTCTGTTTATCTAAGGGGTTGGGTGCACCGATTGGCTCAATCATGCTCGCCTCTAAGGAGCATATTGCTAAGGCACGTCAATGGCGCAAGCGTTATGGCGCAGGCATGAGACAGGTTGGCATTTTGGCAGCGGCCGGACATTACGCACTTGATAATAATATTGAACGACTTGCCGATGATCATCGACGTGCAAAAGAGTTAGCAGTAGCGATTGCTGGAGTCGACTCCTCTTTAATTGATCCAAAGGGCGTTCAAACAAATATTGTTGGCTTAGATTTATCGTCTATGTCATGTACCGCCGCCGAACTTACTCAGCGTTGTCGCGACGGCGGACTATGGATTGCCGCCCTTGGTCCAAAGTATGCACGCCTAGTCACTCATATGGATTTCGATGATGCTCAGTGCGCACAAGCTATTGAAATTTTAAAGAAAGCCCTCGTGGCGCAATAGCCACTCTTTTTTATCAACACCGTAGGCATAGTTACCAAGTGCTCCCCCAGTCTTTACAACTCGGTGACACGGCACAACTAACATGATTGCATTAGTGGCACAAGCACTGCCGGCTGCACGCACGGCCGCAGGTGAGCCCGCCCTATCTGCTAAGTCAGCATAAGAGAGTACCTTTCCTGCCCTTATCTTGCGCATGCCTTTCCATGCCGCTTGAGAAAAGGCGGCACCAACTTGGCGGGTTTTAATAGCATTAATCGCGTTTAAATCTCCATCGAAGTAATCATTAATCAGATCAGAAATTACTGGGATCGATTTAACTACTCTGACATCTTTGCCAATTTTAAAGGCTGAGATTGTTGAGAGATTTGCACCGATAAGAATCTGATCATCGGCCAATAAATTCAGGAGACCAATCGGGGTCTTCAGTGATGTAACAAGTAAAGGCACGTGCCTAAATTAGCGCTCACGCAGCATCTCGGCAACTAAAAATGCTAGTTCAAGTGACTGCGCATGATTGAGGCGGGGATCGCAGGCACTTTCATATCGAGTTGCCAAATCTTCATGTGAAATCTGTTCTCCGCCACCAACACACTCAGTGACATCATCGCCTGTGAGTTCAATATGGACCCCACCAGGATGTGTCCCGAGCCCCTTATGTACTTCAAAGAAGCCCCTGACCTCATCCATGACATCATCAAAGCTACGTGTTTTATAGCCAGATGGTGCCTCGTATGTATTGCCATGCATGGGATCACATACCCATAAAACCTTTGCCCCTGATTTAGTAACTCCATCAACTAGCGCAGGCAGAACCTCACGGATTTTTCCTGAACCCATGCGTGTAATAAATGTAAGACGACCTGGTTCACGATCTGGATCTAACTTTTCAATGAGCGCTAATGCATCATTGACCGTTGACTTTGGTCCAAGCTTGACACCAATTGGATTGCGAACCTTGGATGCAAAATCAATATGTGCACCATCTAATTGACGCGTGCGCTCACCAATCCAGATGAAGTGGCCTGAGACATCATAGGGATTTCCAGTACGTGAATCGATACGGGTTAAGGCCTTTTCATACTCCAAGATGAGTGCTTCGTGGCTTGAGAAGAAATCAACGGCCTTGAAAGATTCAGGGTTAACCCCAGCAGATTTTACGAAAGCTAGTGCTCGGCCGATTTCATTAGCCATTTGTTCATAGCGAACACCGACAGATGAATCACGGATAAATCCTTTGTTCCACTCATGTACTTGGCGAAGATCGGCGAATCCACCCTGCGTAAATGCACGTACTAAGTTAAGGGTCGCCGCCGATGTGTTGTAGACGCGCACTAGGCGATGTGGGTCAGGCGTACGTGATTTCTCATTGAACTCAATATCATTGACTGCATCCCCGCGGTAGGCCGGCAGAGTTATATCTCCACGAACCTCCATGTCATTAGAGCGTGGCTTAGCAAACTGTCCTGCCATGCGGCCAACTTTTATAACGGGAAGACTTGAGTGGTACTGCAAAACCGCTGCCATCTGCAAGATAGTTTTAATGCGGTTGCGAATCGAATCGGCAGTTGCAGCTACAAAAGTCTCAGCGCAGTCTCCGCCTTGTAACCAAAATGCCTTTCCATCGGCGGCTAATGCGATACGCGCTTTGAGATCATCGCACTCACCGGCAAATACAAGTGGCGGAAAAGATTTCAACTCTGCAACCGCGGCCTTAATAGGTGCACCCTCTGGACCACCCGGCCAGTTAGGTTGCTGGGCGGCAACTAATCCAGGTGTGAAGAGTGAATCAAGTGAGGTGCCCATAGGGATAAGAGTAGAGAGTCAGAGGCCGTTCGCGAGATGCAATTAACCAAAGAAAATCTCGGCCTCCTTGTAGCGCTCAAGAGGTACTAACTTAAGCTTTTCAGTTGCCGATGCCAGCGGTACACGGACAATATCTGTGCCGTGAAGTGCGACCATTTTTCCCCAGTCACCTTCATGGGCCGCCGTTATTGCATGTAGCCCAAAGCGAGTTGCAAGGACACGGTCAAAGGCCGTTGGAGAGCCACCACGTTGAATATGTCCAAGTACCGATGTGCGCGCCTCTTTACCGGTTTTTGCTTCGATCTGCTCGGCAAGCCAATCACCGATACCGGCAAGCTTGACGTGACCAAATGAATCTAAACTCTGATCTTTTACTGCCATGTCTCCATCTTGTGGAATTGCACCTTCAGCGATAACGATAATTGGGGCGTAGTGAGATTTGAAGCGAGATTCGACCCATTCACACACTTTGTCTACAGAGAATTTCTGCTCTGGAATCAAAATACATGTCGCACCACCAGCTAGTCCTGCATGCAGTGCAATCCAACCAGCATGTCGTCCCATCACCTCAACGATTAATGCTCGGTGATGCGATTCAGCCGTTGTGTGTAAACGATCAATAGCTTCAACGGCGATATTGACTGCAGTATCAAAACCAAATGTGTAATCAGTATTATTTAAATCATTATCAATTGTCTTTGGAACACCAATTACTTTGACGCCAAGTGAATCGAGCTTTGTCGCAACCCCTAGAGTGTCTTCGCCACCGATTGCAATTAGTGCATCGATTCCTGCTTTAGCTAAATTATCTTTAATCATTTCTACGCCGCCCTCGATCTTAAAAGGGTTGGTGCGAGAAGAGCCAAGGATTGTTCCACCACGCGGCAAAATTCCTCGAGTAGTTTCAATGGTCAGCGGCATTGTTAAGCCTTCAAGTGGGCCCTTCCAGCCATCACGAAAGCCAACAAACTCATGCCCAAACTCTTTAGCGCCTTTGCGGACAACGGCACGGATTACGGCATTTAGACCAGGACAATCTCCACCACCAGTAAGCACACCAATACGCATTTTAACTCCACTATAAAAATTCATTGATGAAGGGCTATCTCAATCAATATCGCCCTACCTGTGGTCAACGCTGACTAGGACAGTCTAGCCTTGACCTATGGCTAATCGACAACTCGTTGCAGGGGTGGACTCTTCTACTCAATCAGTAAAAATAGTTATCCGTGAGGCTAATACTGGTGAGTTAGTTCGTGAAGGTCGTGCTGCTCATCCTGATGGCACAGAAATCGATCCCGCTCTTTGGAGATCTGCTCTTGATACTGCAATTAGCAATGCCGGCGGCCTTGATGGAGTGGATGCGATTTCGATAGCTGGACAGCAACATGGGATGGTCGCACTCGATAGTGATGGAGCAGTTATTCGCCCAGCACTGTTATGGAATGACACACGCTCGGCCCAGGCTGCCCTTGATTTAAACCGTGAGCTAGGCGGCAATGCGCAAATATCTAGAAAAGTTGGATCGGTTTTAGTTGCATCATTTACAGCCAGCAAGCTGCGTTGGATGGCAGATCACGAGCCAGAGAATGCGGCCAAGGTTGCAGCAGTTGCACTCCCCCATGATTGGCTGTCGTGGCAGTTACAAGGTGGAAAAGATTTAAATAAATTATTTACAGACCGTAGTGATGCATCAGGTACTGGTTACTTTGATCCAACAACTTCGCACTATCGCGAAGATATTCTACGACTTGCACTGCGCCATGATTTAGAAATAGTGCTGCCCACAATTATTGCGCCCGATAAATTTGGCGGCACAACATCATCAGGGATTCCTATTGCTGCTGGAGCCGGCGATAACGCTGGTGCAGCACTTGGTCTACAAGCACAGCCTGGTGATGTTGTTATCTCTCTGGGTACAAGTGGTACAGCCTTTGCAGTATCAGATACACCGACTCATGATTCAAGTGGTGCTGTTGCAGGATTTGCCGATGCAACAGGGCGATTCTTACCACTTGTCTGCACACTCAATGCGGCGAGAATTTTAGATGCTGCCGCGCGTATCTTAGGAAAAACTCATGATGAGGTTGGCGCATTGGCACTGAGCTCTGTTGCCGGTGCCCATGGCCTAACACTCTTGCCATACTTTGAGGGCGAACGCACTCCTAATCGCCCCGATGCAACAGGCGTCTTTTCTGGCATGAATCTCAAGAATTCAAATCCAGCCGATATTGCTCGCGCAATGATCGAAGGCATGATGTGTGGTTTGACTGATGCCGTTGATGCATTGATCGCATTAGGTGTCAGTGTAAATCGCATAGTGATAATTGGTGGAGCGGCAAAAAATTCAGCGATTCCAGTGATTGCCAGCGCATTAATGGGACGTGAAGTAGTTGTGCCTCCAGCAGGTGAGTACGTGGCCGATGGCGCAGCTAAGCAGGCGGCATGGGCGCTCTTGGCTCAGATGCCACAATGGAATCTCGGTGAGGTGACACATCACACAACAAAGCCAACACCTGATGTGATGGATCGCTATCGAACTCTTCGTGATAACACCGCAGATTGGTAAGGGCTCCGCTGTTAGAGTTCGTGCAATGAGATGCTTTAGTTGCAATGCAGTAACGGTGGAAACAATTGATGTAGATGACCGAGTGGTCGCATAAATGTCACCTAAATCCTGGATTCAATTTGGAATCGTCGGTTTTCTATGGGGAATTCCATACCTACTCATGAAAGTTGCAGTCGCCGATATTCCACCACCTCTTATCGTTGCTGGGCGCACATTAATTGGCGCAGCAATTTTGATCCCAATCGCAATGCACAAGAAGAGTTTTATGGACGCTGTACGGGGAATCAAATATGTTCTGCCTTACGCCTTTCTTGAAATGGTCGGGCCCTGGATTCTCATAACAAGTGCTCAAAAAGAGATTACCTCTGGTCTTGCCGGTCTTTTAGTTGCCACTGTCCCAATCTTTGCAACGATCTTCACATCGCTGCGCGGAGATCATTCGGTATGGGAGAGAAAGCGCGTCGTGGGTATCATCATTGGCTTTATCGGAATCATTGCCTTAGTTGGAATTGAATCGATCACCGGAAGCAGTAATCCAAAAGCGATCGCCATGGTTATTCTGGCTTCGATGCTCTATTCCTACGCAGTCTTGATGGTGACTTCTAACCTGCCTGGTGTAGATGGAATCGCAATTAATGGTTTAGCAATGGGCATTACTTTTCTGTTTTACATCCCAATAGCGATAGCGACATGGCCAAGTAATCCAGTCTCAACAAATGCCATAACTGCCCTTGTCGCGCTGGGCGTCTTTTCAACTGCAATCGCTTTCATGCTCTTCTTTATTGTTATTGTTGAAATCGGACCAGCACGTGGATCGCTAGTTACTTACGTCAATACTGCAGTTGCCGTTATTCTTGGAATTCTCATTTTAAAGGAACCACTTACTCTGGGAATTATCGTTGGCCTGCCATTAGTCGTGATTGGCTCTTATTTTGCGAGTCGAAAAACTACCTCAGTGGTTATCGCCGAAGCCTAAGCGCTCTAACAACTTAGGGTCGCGCTGCCACTCTTTTGAAACCTTGATGTGAAGACCAAGGAATATTTTGGCAACTAAAGCTCGTTCGATATCGGCCCGTGCACGTATGCCAATCTCTTTTAGACGGCTGCCTTGATGGCCGAGCAAAATAGCACGCTGTGTATCGCGCTCAACATGAATAGTTGCATGGACATCGTAAAAGGGGCGTGAACCCTTTTCTTTTCGCTCACCAAACTCATCAATTGTTACCATGATCGAATGAGGCAACTCTTCACGCACATCCTGCAGCGCAGCTTCACGGATAAATTCGCAGATTAACTGTTCTATCGCTTGATCACTTGTTGTACAAGCTGGGTAATAAGCAGGTCCTATCGGAAGATTTTTACCGATGAGCTCGTTTAATAAATCGATCTGACTATGAATGGCTGCCGATACTGGAATGATTTCATCCCACACAAAGCCTTGAGCCAGAGCCATGATGCCAGCTAGGCGTAGAGCAAGCTTTTCCTTAGATAGTAAATCCGTCTTAGTAACGACTGCAAACTTTTTAGCACGTGGGTGCTTGGCAATCTCAGCTGCAATAAAAATATCACCAGCCCCAGAGCTCTCATCGGCTGGAATACATAAAATCACAATATCGACTGAGTCCATACTCTGATCGACAAGGGCGTTAAGGCGCTGACCCAAGAGAGTCTTGGGTTTGTGTACACCAGGGGTATCGACAAGTACGGCTTGGAAATCTGGGCCATGCACAATGCCTCGGATAGCGCTACGTGTTGTGTTGGGATGATGTGATGTGATTGCGATTTTGCTACCGACTAAGGCATTGATAAGAGTGGATTTTCCAACGTTCGGACGGCCAACGATGGCAACGAAGCCCGAACGATGTTGACTCATGAGTTCATTCTCTCATCTATTGGCTCCTATAAACTCCACTGCATCTGCCACCGATGTAACAATCTCTGCAGCGCGCTCTCCTATTAAGCGATGACATCCCTCACTCGTCGTTGAGTTAATTGCTCCAGGAATCGCCATCACTGGGCGCAATAACTCTGCGGCATCGCGTGCGGTGCGAAGAGATCCGCTTCTAAATGCCGCCTCAACAACGAGGGTGGCCACAGAGAGTGCGGCGATTAAGCGGTTGCGCGTTAAAAAACGTGCAGGCAGAGGAGGATGCCCTGGCATTACTTCGGTAAGGATTGCACCTGACTCGCAGATCGCTGCAAATAATCGAGTATTACCCACTGGGTAGTTAATATCGATTCCAGATGCAATGACGGCCACCGTTATGCCTTCAGCCATGAGTGCACCTTTATGTGCACAGGAATCGATGCCATATGCACCACCGCTAACAATCCCCCACTCTCGATCGACAAAGCCTGACGCAAAATCTCCAGCGATACGTGCGCCATAGTTTGTGGGGTTACGAGTGCCAACGATTGCAAGGGATTGCATCGAAAGTGCTTCAAGATTTCCCTTTACGATAAGGGCGATAGGTGGGGCAACTAAATCCTCTACCCGAATTGGCCACAATGGCTCCCCAGGTATTAAAAACTCCGCCTGTGCAGCGGCAATGAGAGAAAAAACGTGATCTGCCGTTGTTGTCGAAATCTTAGTAATTAATCTATTGAACTTTTTTTGGTCATAGCCGCCACCTTGCAACTTCTCGATCACCTTTAATGCGCCCAGAGAAAAAATCTCACTCATCCAGAATGGATGTCCACCTTCAATTGCGCTAAAGAGAACTGCCCGTGCCTCTCGCTCATTCATATCTGGATACCTCCACGCATCGAATGTGCCTGTGTTATAGGCGGTAACGATAGAGAGCTACTCTGATAAGGCCTGCAGAACGTGATTTACTTGTGGATGAGGGCTGCAATATTTGAAAATGAACGTCGATGCTCTATACATGGGCCGTGAGCATTAAGGGCATCTGTATGAGCTGCAGTGATATACCCCTTGTGTCCTGCAAAACCATACTCTGGAAACTTTGAATCCATCTCACGCATAATGCGATCTCTGGTCACTTTTGCGATAATTGATGCTGCACTAATGGATACAACAACTTGGTCGCCCTTCCAAACAGCCAAATTGGGTAGGCCCAATCCCTCGATTGCATAGCCATCGGTTAAAACATATGCAGGTGTTTGGTCTAATCCATGTACCGCGCGGCGCATTCCATCGAGATTTGCTGCATGCACCCCGCGTGAATCAACTTCACTGGCTGGAACAATAACAACACTAATAGACGCGGCTATCGACTGAATGAGTTCAAAAATCTCTTCTCGCTTTTTCTCAGAAATCTCTTTCGAATCACGCACCGCAGATAGTTCAGGTGCAAAGGGATCATGCACAATAACGGCTGCGATTACGAGTGGGCCTGCACATGAACCACGGCCAGCTTCATCAACCCCTGCAATCGGTGCAATACCTGCATTGATGAGCAGCTGCTCGATCACCTTCATGAGAAGCTACTTAACAATGTCTATCTGTGGGATATAAGTGAAATTTTTCAGAGGCCAGATTACGGCAAAGACGCGCCCAGTAACTCGTGAGAGTGGAACCATGCCTTTATTAATATCATCTTGGTGGTAGCGCGAATCGGCACTTGCACCACGGTGATCTCCCATTACCCAAATCTTGCCTTTAGGAACTCTGACATCAAAGTTCATATCACTGGGTACATTCCCGGAATATATATATGGCTCAGTAATAGGTGTGCCATTCACCGTTAATTTTCCATCTTTTGTACAGCAGACAATGTGATCACCGGCAACGCCAATTGCACGCTTGACTAAGTACTGCTTGGCAGGATTAGGTATGACCCCAACTGCAACTAGGCCAACTTTTAACTTTGCAATATATTGATTAGTTGCATAATCCACATTCTCTGGCAACCATTTAGCGGGATCTCTAAAGACCACAACATCACCCCGTGAAATATTGCGTGAAGTAAATGGAACTCTGTTGACAGCCACGCGATCTTGAATTTGTAAGGTGTTTTCCATTGAGCCCGAAGGGATATAGAAAAACTGCACAAGAAAACTCTTAATAAATAGTGAGACGACTAAGGCTACAACGACTAAAACTGGGAACTCCCGAAAGAGGGATCCCTTACGACGCATTAGTGGGGAGCTTTAAGCTTGTGGAGTTTCGGCTTCAGCAACTGGCGCTTCTACAACTGCTTCAGCAACTGGCGCTTCTACAACTGCTGGGCTTTCAACCACAACTTCTGCAGCCACAACTGGAGCTGCAACCTCTGCTACGGCCTCGGCAATTATTGGTTCAGCCACTGGAGTTGAAAGAATTCCATCACCGTAACCCTCAACGCCATCACGCTTTTCGCGGATCTTGGCAGCCTTACCGCGAAGATCGCGTAGGTAGTAAAGCTTGGCGCGACGTACTTCGCCCTTCTTTACTAACTCAATCTTTTCAATAACTGGTGTGTGCACTGGGAAGGTACGCTCAACACCAACACCGTAAGAAACCTTACGAACGGTAAAAGTCTCACGGAGGCCATCGCCTTGACGACGCATAACGATTCCCTGGAAGACCTGAAGGCGGCTCTTGCTACCTTCGATAACACGGACGTGAACCTTGAGCTCATCACCGGCACGAAACTGTGGGATGTCATGGCGCAGGGATACTGCATCGACGGCGTCAAGGATGTTCATCGTTCGTACCTAATTTCTCTGTATAGATTAAAAGCACTCGCTGTGGCGGTGCAGACGCATATCCTGCCATATGAGGGGCCTTCTACCTAAATCGAGCCCAAGTCACTGCGGAATCGCGCGTGAGAGCTGGCTAAAGAGATGGGCTCCAGCGGCCACTGTTAGATCCAAGCCATGCCAACTCTTTGTTTGAACTATCGCCCCAGCCTCACGGGCAATGAGTTCACCTGCCGCGAGATCCCATTCGCACAGACCAGTCTCAAAATATCCATCGACTAATCCCGTTGCTACATTGCAGAGATCGACGGCAGCCGATCCCATACGGCGCATATCACGAATCTGAGGCACTAATGCATTGACTATCTTTAACTGCTCCTCACGTGTTTTAAGAGCATATGCAAATCCAGTGGATAAAAGTGCGCGATTGAGTTCGATGGGATCATTGCACTCAATCTTTACATCATTGAGAAAGGCTCCGCCGCCGCGCGATGCATACCAGGTCGAATTCGTAGTAGGTGAGTGAACTACCCCAACTAAGGCCCCAGACTCATCTTTTACCGCGATGCTAATCGACCAACCAGGAAGACCATAGAAATAATTTACAGTCCCATCAACTGGATCTATGACCCATGTCATACCGCTTGTGCCAGTGCGGTTTGCACCCTCTTCACCGATGATTGCATCGCTTGGACGCGCGGCAAGAATTGCATCAACAATAAGTTTTTCGCTGGCAAGATCCATCTGTGTTGCAATATCGATCGCCGTTGATTTAACAGTTAAGTCCCATGATGCGGGACGATTAGTTAAAAGCTCTCCCGCTTGACGTGCGATATTTAACGCTAGCTTGAGAATCTGCTGGCCATCATTCATGTATGCAGTCTAGCCTGACATAGACTCACCTCTATGTTCACGGCCTATGCAACCCTCTTTCGCACCCCTGGTGCAATGAAGTTCTCTTTAACGGGAATTATTGGCCGAATGCCTGTCTCTATGGATTCGTTAGCACTTATTTTCATTGTTGTTGCCGCAAATGGCTCATATGCAATCGCAGGGGCTTTAAGTGCCACAG